>JAAELB010000320.1 GCA_024227155.1 Desulfobulbaceae bacterium | reverse complement strand
CCGCTCGAGCGTCTTCTCACTTACACCCGTCCAGGCGGCGGCCGCGCCGAAGAGCCCGATGATCGACGTTCCCTGCGTGCCACGGAAGCGGGCGTCGCGCCCGGCGATCACGTCAGCGGCAATCCTGCCCTGCCGGTTCGCAGGACCTGCCAGGGCGACGAGACTCTGTTCACCCGTGATGAAGTCTTTCACTTCGATGGCGTCCCCGACTGCGAAGATATCCTGGTTGCTCGTCCGCATCTGGTCGTCAACGAGTATGCCACCGCGCGAGCCGATCTCCAGGCCTGCTTCCTTCGCAAGCGCCGTTTCGGGGCGTACGCCCATTCCGAGAATCACAATATCGGCCGGATACGTCTCACCGGACTGCGTGATGACCTCCAGCGCGCCAGAATCCGTCTGCCTGAACTCGGCCGCAGCGTCTTCGAGGATCACGCGTACGCTATTAAGCTCCAGAAAGCCTTCGACGATGCGAGCCATTTCGCAATCGATCGGAGCGAGCACCTGGTTACCCATCTCTAGGACAGTAACGTCGAAACCGCGGTGGGCGAGGTTTTCCGCCGTTTCGAGACCAATGAAGCCAGCGCCAACCACAACCGCCCGTGTCTTCGGCCGGACCGTCTGGAACCCCGAGTAGTGGTCCATCCCCGTGAGGAACTG
>JAAELB010000319.1 GCA_024227155.1 Desulfobulbaceae bacterium | reverse complement strand
TGATGATGATGATGATTTAAAGCTTGCAACTGCGCTACAAAAGAGGACTGCGGGATGAGGAACTTAAGATTGCTGTTTCTAGTAGTTCTGCCGAGGGGTGAGGTCATCGAGGGGTATGTCAATGACCCCTTGCCTATCTTTGAATAGGGTAGTAAGCTTAACTCTCGTCCTACGTTCGGCAAGGGGAGGCCAGCCCAGGGAACTCAGGTTCTTGTTTGAGTTGCCTTCGGTGAAGAAGTAGTTTCCTGTCACAAATCTGGCTGCCCGCTTTTGGATTTTTTCTAGATCTGCAATCTGCCAGGCTTTATGGGGCCCCACACGCTGCACCCATACTCGAGTATTGGTCTAACGAGGGTGTTGAAGGATTTTTCTTTAACACCCTGGGGGCATCCTGACAGGTTGCCCTGGAGGAAGGCTTATGTGGAGTTAGCCTTGTTACACAGCGAGGAGCACTGTGTATTCCAGCTAATCTTACTGTCTATGTAAACACCAAGGTATTTTGCTGAGGGGACAACAGACAGTAAAACGTTGTGAATATTGTAGGGTACCTGGATTGGTGTACATTTGTTGGTAATTCGCAGTGAATATGTTAAGAAAGACATCCTTTTGCGCTGTCTCATGGATGCTACTCTCTGGTCCTGAATAAGATAAAAAGAGTACAACCTGGATTATCCTGACAAATTTTACAAGTTTTTTTTTTGTTTTTTTTTTTTGGTTTCATATATTTGTTACTAACAAACTTAAATGTTAAGTTGGGTGTTTCTTAAG
>JAAELB010000318.1 GCA_024227155.1 Desulfobulbaceae bacterium | reverse complement strand
GCCTGGTGCCAGAGGGTGATCTGTTTTATTGGGTCGACTTCAAACCGGGCCGCTTCAATTAAATGGTCAATACCATTGTAGTGAGAGAAGTTGGTGTCTGGTTTTTTTCCAGTGACTACAATGGAGCTTGAATGATGAAAGTGGGTAAGGTAGGCATCGGCATTGGGTCTCCAGGCAGCGTAAAGCACAAGTGCCTGAGGAGTTTGCCGTATGCTTTTATGCATCTTGGCATGGGGCACAATTTTTATTTCACAGGTGATACCTATTTTACTCAGCATGAGACTAAGAGCCTCATATAGGCTACGGTACAATCGTTTTTCCGAGGAGACAAGAGTGAGGGAAAAACCCTCTGGATAGCCAGCTTCCTGTAAAAGGATTTTGGCCTTGGTTATATCTATTTCGTAGTCCAGACCCAAGCTTTTTACCTCGTTTTGATTCAAACCACCAGGAAGAAACATCACAGGAACTGGAGAGTAGACTGGGCCGACAAGGCTTTGTGTGGTGGTTGCCAGAAAAGTTTTTCTGTCAAGGGCATAGGCCATGGCCCTTCGCACTTTTAAGTCATGTAATGGTGGAAGCTGGCCATTAAAGTGTAGGGTGGCAACCTCTCCTACTCCAAAGGTGTCTATTATAGTACCAGGGGTGTTTCTTATTCTTTCTAACCAGCCAGGGGCCCCTGAACCTAAGATAACGTCGAGTTGATTTTCAAAGAAAAGTTTTTCACGTTCATCGGTTTTTGGGACGAAATTGATTTCCACAGAGTCGAGTGCAGGCCTTCCCCGGAAATAGTTTTCATAAGCCATGAGCACCATCTTTTTCCCGGTGTCATAGCTATGAAACATAAAAGGGCCTGTCCCAGTAGGATGTCTAAAATAGGTGTCATATCCAAGCTTCTCAATACCTTTTTTGCTGACAATGAAGCCGCCCGCATAGTTAGTTATTTTAGGAAGAAATAGGGAAGGAGATAACGGTTTCTCAAGGATTATATTGAGGGTGTACCTACCTGTTTTTTCAAAACTCATGTCCAGGTACTCACCTGAATAGGCACTCAAATTTTTATTAGCAGATTTTCTCAGTGAATAAATCACGTCGTCAGTGGTAAGTTCATAGGCTTTGATTCCAGGGCGGTGATGAAAAAAAACCATTTGCCGCAGCTCCACTTTCCAAATCTGACGCCCACCAACCATTGTATAATCTGGGATGTGGAGTGCGAGGTCCGGCTCAATGTTGGGTGCCTCACCTGGCCGATAGCGAAGAAGGCCGCTGAAGACCATGTCGGCAAAGGCCCTGTCTTGAGAGGCTGCTGCAAAATGGGGGTCTATCTTACCAATACCATCTGCATGAAGACCAAGACGCAAAACAGAGAGTTTTCTGTTTTTATCTATTGTGGTGGCGGCGTTTCCGCATGGTACTAAAAAGAGAAGAAACAAGAATATAAGGACGTTGACAATACCTGTCTTCATTAGGACTCCTGGTTCTTTGGGAATGAGCAATTGAATTCTCGGGACAAACATCTGCCCCCTGATATGATACATAGACAATGATATACTATGGTCAGGATTTGGTGGTTTTTACAAGGGATTTAACTCTATTTATTTTTACCATGGGAAAATGTCTGCTACAATGGGTAAATAGGTTAAAAAGAAGAGCTGCTTGCAAAAAGATCTTTTCGTCCAAACTCTGCGTTATGCTCAAAATTT
>JAAELB010000317.1 GCA_024227155.1 Desulfobulbaceae bacterium | reverse complement strand
TAGAACCATGGAAGAGCATTTCGACGTTGACGTATCAGGACTCGTACGCCGCGAAATCAACATGGATGAGGCTGGTGATAAGCTTCTTGACATGATGACTCGTACTGCAAATGGCCGCTTAACCGCAGCCGAAGCTCTTGGTCATCGTGAGTTTATCATGACCAGGATATATGAAAGTGCTTAAAAGACACTATGCTCCGGTAATTTGGGGGCAACATCTTCGGCGATAAGATTTACGCTGAGGTTTAGCTGGTTTACAACTGATCCGGGCACGACTGATTCTGATGCCCGGATCGATTAACTCAGTATTTAAAAGAATGTGTGGAAAAATGACAAATGAAAAATGTAATGCAAAAGAATCTCTAATAAGTCGAAGTTCATTCATCTTGTTTGTTTTCTTTTTCGGTCTATACATAGTTAACGTATTAATCGGAAAAGCAATAATTGTATACAAATGGGAGATTTTTCATTTCGGCAATGTTGGCGAATTCCTTATTCTCTTGTCAGCCTCAATAGCTTTTATAATTTGTGCCTTGCACAAAGAATCCGTTTCAAAACGAAGTTAAAATTTATCGGAGGAGTCAGTTATGGCCGAAGGTAGCGAAGCAAAAGAAATAAAGTCAGAAGAACGTCGTCGTTTCATGGAAATTACTGCAAAAGCTGGTATTACCGCAGCGATTGTTGCAATGGGTTCCGGTGTGTTAGGCTCAAAAGAGGCTTCTGCCGCTGTGGTCAATGAGGAAAAAGACCGCCAGAAAAGAGCCAAATATACCATGAATGTTGCCACTGCATACATACTCGGGGCATCAAGAACCTACCCCATCATGCAGTTGGATTTCAAAGAGAATATCCAAAACGCCACCAATGGTCAGGTTTATGTAAAGCTTGCTCCAGGTGGACAGCTTGGAGCGGGCAGCGCCCTGGTTCAAAAGGTACAAGCCGGTACTATCCAGGCAGCCCAGCATTCCATAGCAAATTTTGCCCCTTTTGCCCCTGCTGCTGATGTCATCAATGTTCCTTACTGGTGTGGTGAAAATCAGAAATTTATCAATCTGGTAACCTCAGACGCCTGGAAAAATGAATTAGACCCAAAGATTGCGGCTAAAGGGTTTAAGGCTCTCTGGTATGTCTGTATCGATCCTCGAACAGTAGCCATCCGTAAAGGTGTTGATGGACCGATTAAAACACCGGATCAATTAAAAGGCATTAAGTTTCGTGTGCCGGGCTCCAAGATTCTTCAAAGGTTTTATCAACTCGTCGGGGCAAACCCAACACCAGTAGCATGGGGTGAAACATCTTCTGCTATTAAACAGGGTGTTGCAGATGCACTGGATCCTTCTGTTGAGGCATTACTTGTTTTTGGCTTCAAAGAGATACTTTCAAGTGTCACTTTCAATGCAGCTGTACCTGACTCCCAGGTTTTTTCCTGTAATTTAGAATGGTATAATAGCCTTCCAAAAGATGTTCAGGAAGGGATAGATTTCGCTAGCGAAATAACCAGCAGGCAGAATCTTGCCAAAGTTCCGGGGGCACGTGCATATGCCATGGCCGAAATGGCCAAGGCAGGTGTTGAATTTTATGTACCAACGGACTCAGAGATTGAACAGTGGGTTGCTAAATCCGGTGCTCAGCTCCCTGCATGGGATGAAATCAAGAAGGAATTAGTGGGCTCTTTGGCTAATTTTGACAAATTGCAGGAAGCTGCTAATACCTTCAACAATTACTACGTCCACGATATTTAACCCCGGTAAACGGAAAGAAAGCCGGGATAAGTGCCTCGAAGGTCTCTCTTCGTTCGCTATCTGGTGATCACTTTAAGTTCCGAGTCTCAAAACACTCTCCAGGTTTCCTGGTTTTTTGTGACAGGCTTTCAGGAGTAAGGCACTAAAAACTTGCAATAGGCTTAAGTGGCAGTTGATACACGCTGCCACTTAAGCTACGGATCGAGGCTGCTTTATGCAATTAAAAAAAATAATAAAAGAAATCGATAAAAACGGTGAGCGGTATCTGCTGCTGCCTCTCTATACCATGATTGTGGTAACGATTTCCATGGAAGTTGTGAGGAGAAGCTTGCTTTCTTACTCATCGATTTGGGCGGAAGAAGTCGCTAGATATGCGTTTATCTATGTTGCCTGGATTGGATCCTCTTTGGCAATTAAAGAACGCGCCCATATTCGCATTGATTTGATTCTTTCATATCTCTCAAACCGGAATCGAATTTTGCTTTTTATTTTCGGGGATATATTTACAATTATTCTGGCGGTCCTTGCTTTTTATTGGTCGATGGAATCAGTGATTACTTCAATTCACTACGGTTCAGTCACCCATGGGTTGAGAATTAGTCAAGCCTTTTTTCTTGCAGCTGTTCCGCTTGGTTTTGCCATGATGGTCGTTCGCCTGGTGCAATCTATACAGCGCGATTGGAATGATCTAAAAGCAGGGCGACCTGTATTTGAGGGAAATAAACTCTTTGACTAGGAGCAGGTGGAACCATGTATCAACATGTTATGCAGACAACGCAGTTATCCCTGGGATGGGATTTTTTTATACCATTGATCGGAATGCTCGTTATGATTCTTCTTGCATTCCGAATTTGGGTTGTGATTGGCCTTGGATCACTGGCCATGTTACTGACCACCGGCGTGCTCCCTCCGACGTTACTAGGCGAAGCATTATTTGATGGGGTCGACTCATTTGCTCTTATTGCCGTGCCATTATTTATCTTAACGGGAGATGTACTTGTACGGACAGGACTATCAAATAAGCTTCTCGATGTAGCTGAGGCGACTATGGGCTGGCAACGTGCCGGCACAGGAACATCTACCGTCTTGGGCTGCGGTTTCTTCGCCTGCATCTCCGGTTCCGATGCCGCAGATGCTGCAGCTATCAGCCGTATTACCATTGGTAGACTGGTCGAGAAAGGATACCCAAAAGGTTATGCCTGTGCCCTGGTGGCTGCTGGTGCCTGTACAGGTGTTCTTATTCCTCCGTCCATTGCTTATATCATCATCGGCCTTGTGCTCGGTATTTCAGCCTCGACCTTGTTTCTTGCTGCGGCAATACCTGGAGTTTTGATTCTTGTGTCAGTTATGATAACTAACACAATAGTAAACCATTTTAAACACTATGAAGATTCAGCAGTAGGCTTTGATTTCAAGCACTGGGTAAGAACTGTATGGGATGGACGTTTCGCTCTATCTATCCCTTTTATTATTCTAGGTGGAATCTATTCCGGGATATTTACCCCAACAGAATCAGCGGCAATTGCGGTAATGTCAACCATCGTTATTGGTTTCTGGCAAGGCACACTGAAACTGGCAGATTTTCCCGAGATGCTTGAGACATCTGCTAAAGTCAACGGGGTAATCATCCCAATTATAGCCATGTCCCTGCCACTGGCACAGACCCTTGCTTCCCTTCAGGTGCCTCAGTTTTTTGTCTATACGATGACCGCACTTACTACAAATAAGGTTCTGATTATACTTATCATGCTCTTTATTCTTATGGTTGCGGGATGTGTTATGGAAACTACGCCTAACATCGTAATTCTCTCACCTTTACTTCTTCCGCTGGCTACTGAAATTGGTATGCATGAAGTGCATTTCTGTATTTTCATGATCACCGCCTTAGGCATCGGCTTTATTACACCACCACTGGGACTTAATCTTTTTGTAGTCGCGGGGGTTACTGGGACTTCAGTTATGGAAATTTCCCGCTACGTCATATCGTTTGTGGCAATGATGCTGGTCTTTGTCTTACTGATCGCCTTCATTCCGCAACTGTCATTGTGGCTACTTTGATTGCCGCTCGTTTTAGTCTGGGTTTAATGCTGAAAGGTATTTGTTGTTACGGTCAAGTACTTTCAAACCAGGTTGATGGCTAGCGTCGCTTGGTTGTTAAAGTGTGGTCGGTGCTATTGCGCCTTAGAGCGACTATTTTTATAAAAGGTTTTCTGGAAAAGCGATTATTTATCAACTTAACATTATTCAAGTAGTTATTAGTAAGTGTTAGTACTGAACATCTTGGTCATCGTGAATTCATGATGACCAAGATGTACGAGAGAACCAAATGAAAAGGGAAGCCATAGTAATCAATGCAGCCAAAACAGCAGGAGTTTAATCCGCTTTTTCTTGTATCACTTACACCTAGCAGTGGAAAATTGAGGCAAAAAGGAATGCAGAAATCCGGTTGACTGCTCTTTCCTTTCACCTGGAATAGGTACGACAGTGACGGGTACTTTTGATCTTTTCATTACTCGTTTAGAGAGGGTTGTTGTAAAGGTGATAAGAGGTTTCTCGTGTGCTCCCATGACAATGAGGTCGCAGTTCGAGTTAACTGAATGTTTTAAAATCTGCTCTTCGGCATTGCCGTACACGACTTTATCTACAATTGTTAAGCCAAGTTGTTCTGGATAAAGTCCATCTCCTAAACCGAGCTGCTGACGAATAAAAGACTGGCTATGTCTATGTGCCATCTCCTTGAGTGATTTGTTGCTTTCCTGAAGGAGTATTTCCTGCTGAACCTCTTTGGTGAGGTAAGACATCGCAAAAGTCATGTTTGCATTTTGTGAATATGTATCTATGACATGTAAACAGACGATTTCGGCGTTAAACTGCTTCGCAAGATAGAGTACATATTGGTACACCTTAGGTGCGGATTTAGTCAAGTCCGTTGCGTATAGAATTCTTTTGATATGGTTTTTGTTGGTCAACGTGTCCTGCGGCATTTGATTGGTATTGTTTTGGCTCATGAGGTGGCTCCGTGCTTTTGATAGTATTGGTGTATGCGTTCTGATAACCTTATACTAGCAAAGGGCGTGCCTGAATTAAAAATCACGCGTATACAGCGTGTTACGAATCAGGGCATTGGCAGGACAAATGCGTTTATGCACTCTAAATGCAATATTGCATGAAGCTATAGTTTTCTGGAGAGGGTTGACTGATGGACGCCTAAAATTTTTGCAGCTTCAGCCTGACTCCCACACTCCTCTATTGTTTGTTGGATAATATCTTTTTCAAACTGAGAAACCTGTTGGCTGAGAGTACCGTCATAATGTGGTAACTGGTTTGGGGTGGTTTGTGTTTTTGTGGTTGCCCACTCGTGAACATGCTCCACTGTGATTTTTCCTCCTCCGGTGACAATGAGTAGACGCTGAATAAGGTGGGAGAGCTCCCGTACATTACCTTTGAAAGGGAGTTGCGCAAGTTCGTTTAGGGTCTCAGGGGTAAGAGAAGCCTCAAGCCCAAATCTGGTTGAGTACTGTTCGAGAAAAAAACGAGCCAGGGGTGGTATCTCTTCTGTACGCTTTCGCAGAGGTGGGAGTTCGATCGGCATACCGTTGAGTCGAAAATAGAGATCATCTCTAAATAATTTATTGGCCATCATGGATGCCAAATTTCTATTTGTGGCTGCAATAACAGTACAGTCAACAGGGATCGGACTTGTCCCACCAATAGGGTAAATCTGGCTTGTCTCAAGAAACTGGAGAAGTTTGACCTGGAGAATGTAAGGAAGTTCACTGATTTCATCAAGGAATAATGTCCCTCCATCTGCAGCTCGTATACGCCCTTTTTTTCCCCCAGCTGTGGCACCGGTAAAGGCACCCCCTGTATGTCCAAAAAGTTCTGATTCCACAAGTTGATCCGGGATAGCCCCACAGTTTATAGCAATAAAAGGTCCTTCTCTTCTAGGGGACTGGTCATGAATAAAGCGGGCATACATTGTTTTTCCAACGCCTGATTCTCCGGTAAGAAGTACAGGTACGGGGAATTTTGCAACCTGCAGTGCGAGGTTGAGCTGCTTTTTCATAACATTACTTTTTACAACGATCCCGTTTAATGTGTACTGCTGAGTTTCTGCGACGAGATGTTCGTCTTTGGCGTCAGCGTTAATGGCCAGTTCAACGGATTTAGTGGAGTCGTTTTCAAGAATCGACTGTAGTGACATATCCCTGTCATTAAAGAGTACATAGAGGAGTTTACCTACATCATCAAAAATTGGTGTACCTGTTGCGAGGATTGAATTACCACTTCTGGTAGTCTGTATGATGGAGAGGGTTTTTTTCTTTTGTACTACACGCTGGAAGAGGTTTGGCGACCATTCTCCCTGCTTAGCAAGTTCTAATACATTGGATCCAAGAACCTCAGAGGTTGGGATTTGAAAAAGTTTGCTATAGCTCTTGTTCACCGCAATAACAAGGCCAGTGGAATCGGTGAGTAATATTCCATCGGTACTGTATTGTAATAGGAGATTTGCGAAATCGGTTATATCAATATTAGGTAATATATTAAGCAGTGGCATCTAAGATCCGTGTGGTGTGTGGATGATTGGGTGAAATATTCCATGTAGAGTGCACGCTCTTACTCATTTTGTCAATCAGTTGATAATGAGGAAATAAGGCTCGGCAACCCAAGTACGAAAATTGAAACAATATGTTGGGCAACACATCCAAGATATGAACCTTCTAAAGAAGGAGCCTCTTGCAAAACTTAGATAAGACTTGTAGATAAATTTACTATTGTGAAGTGTGTGATTTACTATTTCATTCAGGGAGCCCCAAATCACTCAGATTCTGAGTCAAAAAAGGATATGCAATACTGATATTACCGATGGGAATGTTTAAGGAGTTACGATGTAAGTTAACTTTAGGGTATTTTCCCTTAAGAGATGCTTCATAAGAAATGGCAGTATCGCCTCATGAATATGATTTCAGAGGCTTTGGGGCCGAAAATTAAGAAGATTGTAAATTTGTTATTGAAGCAATACCCAAAAGGATTTGTTGCCCATGTAACAAAAGGCAAGGTTCCAAAGAAATGTAAAGGGGTTGGCTCGGTATTTAGCCAAATACGTTGTTCACCTCCAATTGCAGTTAGTCGTATTGTAGAATATGATGGTGAGAGCTTAACGTATTGGTATTGTGACCATAAAACTAAAGCGAAGAAAGTGGAGAGACTCCCTGTCTTTACATTCATCGGCAGAATGGTGCAACTATACTGGTGAAAAGGGTTCAAGCGAGTCCGCTATTACGGTCTTCAGGCAACAAAGAGTTTTAGTAAATGGCGCGAAATCATCAAGCAGGATAAATATGGAGTTGAGGATTGGTTTGAAGAGAGAGCAGGAGGTACCGTTCGGCCCATCGCCAGAGGAATACAACTACCGTTGTTCCCTTTGCCAGTTTGAGATTGGCGTCAATGAGGCCATTATCGATGCAGAAATAGGTTCAGCCAAGTTTAATGGCTATTATTATGATGGCTTTATGCCAGTCCTGCACTGTCTTGCTTGTCACCAGGCAACAATGAAATACAGCAAGGACTAAACCCGCCCCGAAGGGCGATAAGTTCACGGCTTTGGTGAAGAAGGACATCTAAAGATCACTGAACGAGTCTGTTGTTGCCCATAACTCTTACGAAGGCTACCAGAGATGATTTTTCATACTGTGACACCACTGATTTTGATTATTTTCTTGGGTTTAATATTAGAAAAAATCAACTTCCTAAGGAATACATACGTTGATGCTGCCATAGAGGTAATCTATCGTACCACACTCCCAACACTTGTCCTATGGGGTATAATTCAAAATGCTGACTCTCTTCTTTTTATATGGTCATATTGGGGCTTGTTGCTTCTCGCACCTTTAATCCTTTTAGGAAATATTTATCTCTTTCAATTTTTAAGAAAAAAGCTTTTTTTTTCTCCAGAAAATCAATCTAAGTGTTCTTGAAAAAATTGTTATGCCCCTAGGTCTTAGCCTAATTAATTTTATGTTTGATCCAACCGTTATGGGCAATATTTGTGTTGTGACTTTTGTAATTATCCCTTTTATCGATCTGGCTTTAAAGTATAGACTCTCAACTTTTTCTGTTAAAGGGGGGGCTGTATCTGTCAGAATAAAATTGTGGGTAAAAGATATTATTTTTCACCCTGTTGTAATTGCCGGTTTAGTCGGATTATTTTTTATAGATAACAATAATTTGTTAATATTTGTTTTGGTCAAGACTACAGGCTTTTTAGTTCCTGCAATATTGCCGCTTTGTTTACTTATTACCGGAGCAAAATTAGGTCAGTGTAGTCCTCTAGAGAAATTTTAAAATCAACTTATTAAATAAGGTTTTCAATACCATGATTACATAGAGAATTGCTGAAGAGCGTGCTGCCGCAGGTCGCTCATCAGCTAAAGCGAGGGGTGGGAAGACCTAAAACAGACCCTACAAAATTAGAAAATGCCAGGCTCTTGTATGAAATATCAGACAAGACCGCAGCCGAGGCTTGTGAGGTTGTCGGCGTTGGAAGAAGGACATTTTTTTCCCACATCGCCGCAAAGAAAAAAGAGCTGGAGAAACTTGAAATTTAATCAGCTTTGTGGAATAACGCCAAAGAATCATCGGTCTCTCAGAAGAGCCTCCCCTGGATTTGCATGCTCTCTTTTTCCGGGGGTTAAAGGCTGCCAAAAGGAAAGGCCGTGATTACCTGCTTCTGAAATTGATTGTCCGATAAGAATTGGTAAGCGATTTGGGATAGAATTTTAGAGGTCTTGGCCATCTGTTCCTGGGCAAAGGTGGAGCCAGCACATTGGGTAAATTCCTTTGAGTGAATGACAACAATATCATCTTCTCCAGTGATGTTGAAAAATGCATGCATGGCAGGGACTTCGTAGGTAACATCGCCGAAATCAGAGGAGGCCCGGGAGGGTTCAGCCCATTGGGGATGCATACCGTATTCTTCTGACAGTTTCATGAATTCCTGGTTCAGGGCGTCATTGGGTTTGCCAGGTTTATAGGAATTTTTCACCTCCTCGATGAGGACCTCGGTGTCTGTCATCAAGGCGGCACCTTTGGCAATATTTTTGAATCTTTTTTTCATGGATTCTAAAAATTCCATATCAAAATCTCTTAGATAAAAGTCAGCAAGACTGTAGTCTGGTATGATGTTGGGCGCATTTCCCCCCTCTTTGATCACCCCGTGGACCCGGCAGGTCTCCGGCAGTTGCTGGCGCCATGCGTCTACACCGTTGAACAGCAGACGAACCGCATCAAGGGCATTCAACCCTTTTTCCGGTCCAGCAGCAGCATGGGCGGTTCTGCCTTTGAAGCTGACGAGAAACTGCATGATCCCAGCTTCCTCCATGGACTGTGAGGTTGGATGGTCTGAGGGGTGGGCCATAAGCACGATATCCACATCGTCGAGGGCACCCGCTTTGATCAGATCAATTTTACAGCCGCGTTTTTCTTCGGCCGGTGTTCCCATTATTGTGACCTGGCCTTCTACGTTGTGTTTGACCATTAACTCTTTGAGGAGGATGCCGGCACCTAGTGCCACACCGGTAATGAGGTTATGGCCGCAGCCGTGCCCGATGCCGGGCAGGGCGTCGTATTCCGACATGAAGCAGATATTGGGCCTGCCTTTGCCGAACACACCATTAAAGGCAGTTGGAAGGCCTTTGTAGTTTGTTTCCACATCAAACTGCAGGGATTCAAGCAGTTCCACTTGCAACTGGCATGCAAAAACTTCCTCTTCTGATAGTTCCGGTTTGCTATGGATCTGCTGCACCACTTGCTGAATGAGCTCTTTGTGCTGTTCGTAGATCTCATCTATGGTCGCTGTGAAATTCTTCATCTATTTCCTGTTATTTTGTTGTTGTGAGTAGCTCTTGAGAAAACAGAGAAATATACACACTATTATGGCGAAAATATATCACAAATCAACAGGGTCAATCGATGCTGCAGGAGGGGTTGGGAGGCAAAGAACAGAAATGGAAATGCTAAGTTGTTGTCTTAGGGCGAGAATGGGGCGTCGCTCGGTTCAGGTTATGACCGATGGGGTAGGAAGAGATATTTTTTCACACAAACCGATTAAATCGGTTTGTGTGAAAACAGTAGTACAGAATATTTCTCTGTGTACCAGGCTTAGAGGAACTTCTCTACTGGGGTGTAGTCAAAGTCAAATGCCTCTGCAACAGCCTTGTAGGTTATCTGGCCGTCGATGACGTTGGCGCCAAGCTTGATCTCGTTGTTCTCCTGCATGGCTTTTTTCCAGCCTTTGTTTGCAATTTCTACCGCATATGGCAGGGTTGCATTGGTAAGTGCAGCAGTGGAGGTACGTGCAACAGCACCAGGCATGTTAGCAACGCAGTAGTGAACCACACCTTCTACAACAAAGGTAGGATTTGCGTGGGTGGTGGCCTTAGCAGTCTCGATACAACCGCCCTGGTCAATAGCAACGTCGACGATTACGGAACCATCTTTCATCTCTTTGAGCATTTCGCGGGT
>JAAELB010000316.1 GCA_024227155.1 Desulfobulbaceae bacterium | reverse complement strand
GAACTCGCTGTTCAAGCTGCAAATGATACAAACTCCACATCCGACAGAGCATCTCTTCAAGCAGAAGTTAATCAGTTAAAGAGTGAAATTGACAGAATAGCGAGTACAACATCTTTCAATAATCAAAAGATACTTGATGGTTCATTTACAGCAAAACAATTCCAAGTTGGTAGTAATGCAGAAGAAACCATAGGTGTTTCGATATCAAATATGGGAATATCCCATATCGGGACATATTCAATAACACCAGTAAATTCACTTCCTATGCAGGGTGCTGGGTCAGCATCAGCAGCTTTCCCATCTCAACCACCTTGGAGTCCTATTGAGAGTCAAGATTTAACTATTAGCGGCCCTGATGGAACAGGAGTGGTGCAAATTGCAAGACCTGGGTACTACTGGGCAACAAATATTGAACATGGAACTAATAAACTAACAGAAACAACAGGTGTTCATGCGGATGCTTCAAATAAAGCTACTATTAGAAACCTCTCTGAAGGGGGAAGAATAACTGTTACTGTTGGAATAAATAGTTCTAGAGTAACTGTGGAAGCAGAAGTTGAGAAAAATGATCTATCGAATTTGGTTGATGCAATTAATGCCGTATCAGAAAAAACAACAGTAGTAGCACATGACAATGGCTCATCATTTACAATGGAAACTGAAAGAGGTATTGACATAGGGTTTTGTGATTTTATTCACCATGATTCATCTGGAGCTACAATTGAAGTAGCTGGAATTGATCAAAACTATGTTGAACTAAGGGATGGTGGTAGCGATAGTACAAGAGTGTCCGGTTACATAGAATTTTACTCGAAATGTAAACCATTTCAGTTATCTTCAAATATTGATGCTGGCTCAGGTAGTATTCTAGATACTATTGCTAATTCGATAGTGATATCTCCTATCGAATCTGTTGCAGAAATTGATATTAGTAGCTTTGATGGAGCTCAAAGAGCACTAAAAGTATGCGATGGAGCTCTATGTCAAATTAATGGTGAAAGAGCGGGTTTGGGTGCTATTCAGAATCGTTTTGAATCTACTATGTCAAACCTTCAAAACATTTCAGAAAATCTAGCAGCAGCAAGATCACGAATTCTTGATGCTGATATAGCTGCAGAAACATCAAATTTAACAAAACAAAATATCTTACAGCAAGCAGGGGTATCGATATTGAGTCAAGCCAATCAGCAACCTCAACTTGCATTAAGTTTACTTGGAAACTTGTAAGCTGTTACGAATCCTGAGAACATTCTTTTAGACGCAAAATAGACGATTTAATCAAACTAGATGCTTAATTTACGAACTAGGTGGGTGTTAATCGAAATAGCTATTTTGGGTAACTGTTTAATATTCTTTAATAACGGCAAGTTGGAACAACCCCTAGTTTTAGGGTCGCACGCCTTGGGAGCAGGAGGTCGTAGGTTCGAATCCTACCGCCCCGACCATTTTAGTTGTTAAAAGCCAATCACTTACATAGTGGTTGGCTTTTTTCGTTTTTCGACGCCGAGGGGCAGGGTGTCGAGTATTTACTTTTATAGCATGTCTTGATATCTTCTGTTGTATCAGTAAGATAATGCGTTTTATGGTAGCTCGTAGTTCTGACTCCGACCTCCTGCCTAAATGGTTTGGTGGCAGGAGGTCGTGTTTTGTATCTCTTCTTTAAGCCATGTTTTCAGGTTCAACAATCTTGTATCCGATAGATTTATAACCTTGGAGTCTTTTCTTGTACATCCTCGCTAGCATTGGTACCTCTCCGTCGAGGTAATCATAAATACGGACTTCTTTCTTACCATCATACTGTCGGTGAAGTCTCCCTGCGTATTGTTGAATAGTTCCTTTCCAGGATATTGGAAGCGCCAGGAATAGTGTGTCTAGCCTGGCATCATCGAATCCTTCACCAATATATCGTCCAGTTGCAAGGATGACGCGTTCTTCTTCTTTGCCAATATTTTTTAATTGCTCTTCAACGCTATAGCGCTGTTTCTTGCTCATTCCTCCCTTGAGAATGACAATGTTTTTTACTTTATCAGCTAATAATTCAGTGAGGATATGTAGGTGTTCCGTCCTTTCGGTGAGCAATAAGGG
>JAAELB010000315.1 GCA_024227155.1 Desulfobulbaceae bacterium | reverse complement strand
TTTGTTTTGCCCTCACCCTGCACTGCGCTGGTGACTAATATGGAGCTGAGCTCTTTATCCATAAGAGAAAAATGGAGGTTGGCACGCAATGTCCTGTATGATTCGGCGTAACTTGATTTTGAAGAAAAATTATCAAGAAGGGTCTCACGACCGCCGGTTATGCTTTTGGTTGATTTAGACTTAAACATTTAATTGGCTCCCTTTATATCATTGGCATCGGCAATGGGGATGATAGAGAGCACAGGAAGCTCAAGATAGTTGACGACATCATCTTCTGTCTGCACTGTCTGGTCCAGGTACTCGAGGAAAAACGCAACCCCTACGCCTCCGAAAATTCCTAAAAGAACAGCCAGCATGATATTCTTCTTTTTATTAGGAGAAACAGGACGAAGAGGAACTGCTGCCAGCTCCACCATACGGATGTTCGAAGCCCCGCTGCTGCTGAGAACATCGGACTCTTTGACCTTGGAAACCAGGGTATCGTAAAGATTCTGGCTGGTGAGCATATTGCGCTGGAGGATGGTAAAGCGGAGTCCCTTGCCGCTTGCATCCAGTGCGTCCTCCTCAAACTCGGCAATATTTTGCTCCATCACCTGTTCACGGGCAAGAAGAACCGCTCTTTCGGTCTTGAGATTCTGGAGTTCTTTTTCCAGCTCGGTCTTCAGTTTCTTTTTGTTTTTGGCAATCTCACTACCGTTCTGCACCATCTTGGGATGCATATGTTTATACACCTTGCTCAACCTGGTGGTTTCCAGCTCAAGCTTGGTGAGGTTATTATATATGGTATCAATATCCCTGTTATTAATAATAGAGCGGATATTGGTGATGTTGCCGCCCCCCCTGATGATCTTGTCTACCTCGCTCAGTTTGGCATCGAGCTCAAGGCGTTTATTTCGGGCAGTGAGAAAATCATTATTGAACTCGGCAATTTTTTGGTCGATCATCTTCTGTTTTCCCTGCATGGAAAACAGTTTATTCAGCTTTTTATACTCATGGAATTTCTTCTCATCTTCCTCCAGCCTCATTTTCAGCTGGTAGAGCTCATTGGTCATCCACTCCATACTGTTCTTAGAAGAGTCAAGACGGCTCCCCATATCAAACTCGATATAGACCTGCCCAAGTGTGTTGGCTATCTCCATGGCTTCGGTCGGGTCGGTGCTTTTTGCCGAGATGGTTACCAACCGGGTTTCCTTGGCCTGACCAATTGAGATCATCCCCTGGATGCTTTTTATATGGGAGTCCTTTTTCTCTTCGGGGCTGCGTTGTTTTTGCTCTTTTCGCAGGAGGAGTTTAAGGTTGGCCTTGACCTTTTTCAGCATCTCTTTGATGGGGTTTACTGCCTGGGATGTCTCCTTACCTGGTTTCGGCTCGTCGAGTTTGAGTTTTCTGATGAGCTCATAAACCACGGGTTTTGATGTCATCAGGCTGAAGTGGGTATTGAAGTTGAGTACCTGTGACTGAAAATCGGTATATTTTACCATTTTCCCAGAGATGGGGGAGGTCATCTGCTCTTTATCAATGACCATCTTCGAGGTCGCCTGGTAAACAGGCCTGGCCATAAAAGAGAGAAATGCGGTAACCGTTACGGTTATAATGAGAAAAACAATGACCACACTCTTTCTCTTACGGAGAACATTGAAGTAATCCGACAGGTGAATGGTTTCTATCTTTTTAATCGATTCGCGGGA
>JAAELB010000314.1 GCA_024227155.1 Desulfobulbaceae bacterium | reverse complement strand
TATGGAAAGCAACGCTCCGGGAGATAAAGCCCCTTTCTTGCCCTGGGCGGGCAGGTTCAGATCATATTCTTTTTTCATGCACAACTCACGGCACAGTCAGGATAGGACAGGGTAACAGCGGATGAAGTTCTTCGTTCGACAAGGTGTCCGCAAGGCCGGGAGCCATTTTTACTGAAAACAACCGTTTGGGTTTCTTATAAAATGGTCCCAAAACTATGA
Organism: Desulfobulbaceae bacterium; assembly: GCA_024227155.1. Taxonomy (GTDB): domain Bacteria; phylum Desulfobacterota; class Desulfobulbia; order Desulfobulbales; family Desulfocapsaceae; genus Desulforhopalus_A. The sequence goes on along the minus strand of JAAELB010000314.1, from coordinate 6,225 downwards.
CGTCACTAGAAATTTTATCAGCTACTTCAGCGATCGTTTCCTCTATACCTCCGGCAACTTTGATAAATTTTGCCTGTAGTGCAAGGGGATAGGTTTCTTTGATTCTGTCCCAGTCTTCGCCGATCTCCCTGGCCAACTGTTCATCGACATAGTCCTTAAACTGAGTCCTGGTGGTAGAAGTATTTAACCAGTCATCACTGGACATTATTGACCAGTCTTTATCAACAATGGTGAGTACAGTCAGCTGAGCCTCTGGAAAATTGGGATACATGTTGGTAAACACGTACTTTTCGGCCTTCTGGGCCCCGGCGGAACCATGGGTACATAGTAAAATTTTGTTAAACATGGGGGGTTCGTTTATTTTTTTTAATAGTTCGCAGGCACTGGATTACACACAGTGCCTGCGAATTGAGGAGCAACAAATATAGTAACTAACCTGTAGTCAAATGTCTCCAGATTAGAACCGTATCAGACAAGCCACTTTGTAAAGAGTAAAACAATAAAAGTAGTTGCCAGACAGAAAACCAGCGCTGTCAAATCTTCGTTTCTCTCGCTATTGAAAACGGACAGGGCTCTTTCCTCCAGTTCTTCAGTATTTGCATCATCGGGCAGCTCTGTAGTTCCTTTGCCCGCATCACCAGTATCTATGCTTTTTTTCTTACTCACAATATCACCTCCACATCAATTTAAGACAACATCTTTTACTAGCCAGAGAACAACAAAGAAAGAGAGTGTCGCCTTCGCAATACCGGCAATACCACCGATAACCAGCGGCCAGCCACCAGCTTGAAAAATAGCCTTTTTGGTGATCTGCATACCAAGTCCAATGAGGCCAAAAGCAAAGAACCAGATCATACAGTCGGTGAGTGTGGTAACGGTCTTCGACTTTTTATGCACCTGCTTTACTGCATGCTTGATAACGCCTTTCACTTCCCCATCGAGCTTAATCTGCTTGGCCTTTGCAGCGGCAAGTATGCCCTCAAGCTCCGCCATTCTAGCCCGTCCGACTTTGTCAAACTCTTTTTTATCATCCCGCTCTTCGAAGTTACCCGCTATCTGGCGCTGCTTATGCAAATCATTGACGGCCGCCATCTGGCTCTCCGAAAGCCCTGTTATCTTACCGCCCGCAAGTGCTGCATCAAGAGTATTCCATTCCTCGTCAGTCACCTGGGTCCGATCATTGTAACTCACATCAATGAACTTGCCTTTATAGTGATTTGGTGGAGAGAAGAGACCCGCGGATGAAAGACCAAAAAGTACCAGAAATCCAAGGATGAAAATTGGAAACTTATCTATGACAACAGTCTTAAAGCTCAGTTTCTGACCACTTTCTTTACCAAACCAGGTAGCCAGAACCAGTACGATGATCGGCAGAAAGAGAACACGGGTAATATTAAAAATCTCCGCAACTTTAAGAGTTTTAATGTCCACCGCATTAAATGCAAGCGCAGCGGCAGCAACCTGCGCCGAATTAAGGATTCCGGTGCCAGCCCACGCCCCGAATTGCACCGGATTCATGCCGGCCATATGACCAATGGTTGGGAAGACAAACATACAGATGATACCAAAAGAGAGAATGGTACCGATGGTGTAGGCCATCTCTTCACTTTTAGCTTTGACAACCGGTGCAACAGCAACGGTTGCGGAAACACCACAGACACCCATACCCGCAGACAGCACACCCGTCATGGTCTTCGGCTGATTAAATATTTTGCCGAGCCAGAGTACCAGAAATACTGTTCCAAGAACAAAGATACCAATCAGCCATACACTGTAGATACCCAGTTTTGCAAGCTCAGCAAAACTATAACGAGCACCGAGCATGATAACTCCCATCTTCAAAACAAAACGGGCACATTTCACACCGGGGGCCGCAAATTTAGGAATACCGATTGTGTTGGTAACAAGAACACCAACCAGCAAACCTAGAACGACGTAATTCAGGTTGAGTACTTTATAAATTTTAAAACCAAGAACAGGTGCAAGGGCTTTACTCCAGATTTTGACCATTGGCTCCGCATACCAGCGAATAAACATGGCAAGTACCAGCAGGAGAATTATCCCTCCCAATGGCTGGAGAAAAAAACGATCAAAGGTCGTGCTGCCCTGTTCCCGGAAGCTGTTAATAACAGCTCCCCCAAGACCAATACCAGCCAGGACCAGGCACATTGTCACCTGCAAATCCATGGTTTTATGGGTACTTAAATATTTCATCATTGGCAGGAGTGCTCCTGAATTGGCTATCAAGCCATAAACCAGAAGCACGCCGCTCATGACAAAGACAGGCATGTTTTTTGATGCTTGAGACATAAAAATCCTCCTCTGCGATAAAAATAATTATTCCTTGTCTTGTAGCTCCCGATTTAATCTGATAACCACGGGACAAGGGTTTACGAACAAACTATTCTTATTCAGCAAAAGATATGCCACAAAGTATTAGCGAATTGAGACAGCAACAAACTATGGAATTTCAATAAGATGTACGACACAGGTAAAAAAACGTGCAAACCAATGTTGACGATTTGGAGGATAATCGTGCAAACCGCAGGAGACAGTGCCTCCTCAAGTTTCCACTATAGCAGATAGCGCCCCTCTGAATCCTGCCGTGGGCCAAGTAGTCCTAAATTTGGAAACACTCTTCTTGCAATAAAAAATGACAAAACAACAATTGCGCTCAAAACAACAATCTTAGCAAGCCCTGCCCCCGTAGTAAAGCCCAGCAACAGCAGTGACTCAGCGAGATCAATCAAACACCAGATACCAACTAATCGATAGATTCCACCATGAAAATGGAAGACAAAATAGGAAAAGACCAGGGGGACAAAAAACTTTATAGCAATGAAAAGTGTCGATTGCTGAAAATCAACAGGCCACTCAGCAGCAAGCGATAATCCAGCCAAGCCAATAAGAAGCAAAAACAGCAGAGCGTTATATTTGAGGTATTTTTGCCGTCGCTCTCTATATGGAGTGCTCGCCAGACAATAGGCAAATTTTACTGTGTCAGCGGGGTATTCTGCAGTAAGTTCACTAAAAATATCCTCCCGGCTTTTCCCCTCATCAAGTTGCTTCTGGATGGTTTTATTGATGCTTAAGAGACCCATTATTCGTTACCTTTTACATTTTTAATAATTCAAACAACAGCTCTAACTACGGTCACCTCAAATTTCTTACATAACCTATATTTCTGTATCCTTGAGGCCAATGAAAAAGCATCTTTACCATCAAAATGTTGGAAAATATCTAAGCCCCGATCGAGTAGGATTTTCCAGCCATGGTTTGTTATAATATGCCGCGCATGAATTGTTTTTTCTTCATCAAACTCCCAAGAAAAACTGATTCCGGCACTCCATATATTCTCTTGGATGGACATCAAATATTCTTTCTGCTGCTCAGAGTAAAACTCATCCTCAATGGTTATAAGCTTCACCAGCACTTCTTCATCATCCGATTTGTTTTTTGCTATAGTTTCAAGGAGCTCCATGATGTTACGCGCCTGATGAAATTTTCGGATGTACGCATCAGTAATGACAATATCTGTTGCACCTTTTAGATATGGTCCCAAAAGATCATCAAAGCTTATTCCCTTTTGATTCTCCTCTACTACAAGGTGTTGTTCATTGAGCTCTACTTCCAAATCCGCTTCTGATTCTAAAGGAGTAGGTTTTGTTTCGCTCGACTTAGTACCACCGTCTGCTGTATTACTCCCAGCCCCCTGGAAATAATGCTGAGGATATTGTCGTTCCTCTAACGTTTTCACCAACTCTTGTCGATTCTTTCCCACTTCTTCATAACCGAATTGAACCTCAGTATAGGTTGAATCTATTCGCATCAACTGATCTTTGACCCGCTTACGACCTTCTATGGCAAACTGCAACAACACCTCAATTTCATCCTTACAGACGTCACCATGGGGGAAAAGTATTTTCATTAGGCCTGAAAATGTCTTTTGAATAGCATCTCTATCACGTGTTGAAATATCACTAAACAATTCGAAATACTCTTTATAGTCCTGTGACAAATCGTGGTTTCGCAATGTCTTTAAAATCTCCGCCAGGTAATCCACAACAAAACCATAGCCCTCCGAAAACATTTCCCCGCGGATAATATCCACCTCCCAGCCTGGGATATAAAAATGCAGACGATCGAGAAATGCTGAGTCGTAATAAGCAGCAGGAAGTTCCTCAAAAAGGTCGGAATGCCTCAGCATATAAGGTAAATTATGCTTGGTATTACCTACAAAAACCATTGAAGCTTCAGCACCAAGCGTTTCAACTCCACGGGAAAAGGTCTTGTTAGCCATGTAATTCTTCATAATATCAACAAGAGCTTTATTCGGTTTTTTCTCCTTTCCGGCGAACTCATCAAAGGCAACTGTATCCCAATATCCAACGAGCCCAAGCTTACCATTCGAGTTATTAACGAACAATTTAGGAACGGTAACCTCTCCACCGGATATCAAAATCCCATGTGGGGAAAACTCAGAGTAAATATGTGATTTACCAGTGCCTTTAGGCCCTAGCTCAATAATATTATAATTTCGCTCACAAAAAGGAATTAACCGCACAAGTTGCAACAATTTACTTCTAGGGCCAAACATCTCCGGGTTAAAACCGATAGATTGGAGCAACAGATCAATCCACTCATCGGTGGAAAATTGTTTTCTCGTCGCCAGATAAGAATCGTAATCAAAATGCGACAATTGGATAGGCTTCAGCGACTGCAGCAACCAAGGACTAATACGCTTATTTTCCGACGACTCATACTCCAGGTCACATATACACCAAACACCACCTGTCAGTAACTTGGGATGTTTCTTAACAGTATCTGTATCCGCAAGAACCTTTGACACGCCAAGGTTACTAAACGATGCTTCATACACATCATCTTTATCGTTGAGTTGTACACCAACCTTGTCGATAACCTTATGACGTCCCTTTTCCCTGATAACTGACTTAATCAGCCCAGCCTCATTACGATGCACGTAATGTTTGCGCAGGATCTCCTTGACGGTCTCGATCCCTGTCTGAATAGTTGCCTCATCACTGGTCGCGCAATACTGACCAAGCAAATATTCGAGAACATAGGACGGAACAATAGCATTACCTTTGACTGTTTTAACAAGATCTTTTCGGACAACGAGGCCCTGGAAGTGGGTGTTTATTTTATTATCAAGATCACTCATAGACTATCTGTCCTTATAGATCGAAATCACTGGAGAACGAACGCCGCATCAAGTAGCGAACTGACTTGTATTCCTTCTCATGAGATGTTCCAGTGTGCTTTTCTGTCAGTCGAAAAATGACCTCCTGGCCATTCACAGCATCCGCATTCTGGGTCAGTACCAAACGAACCTGTATCTCACGATCCCTTGGATTTTCAGAGGTAAGGTCAAAGTTCAACTCATGGGAATCGGAAATCAACTCTCCCGCCTCATTAAATATCCCTGCTCGCAATACTCTTGGTTTCACTTTATCGGTGGCCGGTTGAGCCTGATACAATGCAACACCAAGTTGGCCGGCGGTTATCACTGAACTTGATCCCCTAATAATTTCGACATCAACAGCTGAAACATCACTCTGCCTTTTCTTATTGATCTTAAGCACCGGTAAAACAACTTCTTGCAGCGATGCTCCACCATGAACATAGCGACTCCCAGATCCCTTTAGCCGTAACCGATTAATCGATTTGGGTATCTGTACTTCAACATCCCCGGTAAGTCTCAGTTGTGAAGAGTTAAAGGTCCTTAAACTTGAAACTTCATGCAAACCTTTTCCAAGAACAAATCGGCGATCACGAAAGAAGACCTCATCTCCTTCAGCATTATTTCCAGAGAAATCACTCTCATCAATGGCTCGATTCTGATAGATAAAACCATGATCTGAAGTAACCAGTAAATTACTGGCATTTGCTCCGGTCAGCTTTTTTAATAAGCGTATAAGCTCTTGCAACGTCTCTTCCACAGCTGTAAAGACACGCTCTTCAGATTCTCTCTTGTCACCAGTTCCATCAATGCGGTTGTGGTAAACATAAATAACATCGTGATTACGCACTAGGGTCCTGCATTCATCACCTGTTAAAGCCATCAATTCATCGGCCTTCACCGCAGTTCCCGCATCTGAGAGCGTTTGCTGTAAAATCTTTATACGGTTCGGAGTTCCCTGTGAGCTCACCCCGTCCACCAATACCGACCCAGATTGGTTTTCGGTAATCTCCAAGTTCTTGTTG
>JAAELB010000313.1 GCA_024227155.1 Desulfobulbaceae bacterium | reverse complement strand
GAAATTGTCGAGGATCTTAAATCGAAAAAAATCGGTTTTACGAGTCTCCAGGATGGATTTGATACGACCACCAACGGTGGAAAGTTTGTTTTCCAGATCTTTGGAGCCATGGCCGAGTTCGAAAGAGATTTAATTCGTGAACGGACCATGGCAGGGCTTGACGCTGCCAGGGCTAGAGGTCGTACAGGTGGAAGGAAGGAAAAACTAAACGCTAGCCAGGTTGCAGCTTTAAAAACGATGTACGACAGCAAGAATCACAGTTTAGGTGAAATTTGCTCAACCTTTGGCATTACCAAGCCAACAATTTATCGGTATTTGGAGAAGTCCAACCAAGCTTCTTTGAAGCTAAAAATATGAAGAATCCTAAACACGTCCTGAAGGACAGTTTTTGAATGAAAACTATACAGTTATGCTCCGACAAAATTAAACAAGAATCAAACAATGGCAGAATCAAGAACCTTCGTCTGCAATCATTGCAATAAAACTATAGACGCATGGTCTGATGGGAACCCCTATTATCTCGATCATAAAGATGAAAAACATTACGCATACCATCCTGATCATGTGAATCTTGCAATGTGTATTGGTAATGACAAACCGCACATTTGTTTGTCATGCGGCTATGAATTCAAGTTAGATAGTCGATTCCCCATCACCAATTGTAGGAAATGTAATTCAGAAAACATCGCTGACACGTTCAAATTGAATGGTGAGCAATGTCCTGCTTGTCATAGAGGAGCATTTTACATCGATCCTGGTCGATTCTGTGTAACATAGAACAAGTAGATATCTTGAACCTCAAAACTACACAACCTGAAACAAAACTACAGAGAAACCAGGGCCGGATTGATACCATCCCCCAGGACGACCAGCAGCAGATCCCACCGGCACAGCTCGGCATCGAGAACGTTGCCGGTAACTGCTCCGGATCTCAATTTTTGATACCAGATCTATTAACCTGATCAACCCGGGCCGGGACAAAATGATACCAGGTTAAAAAATCCATCTTTGAATCAAAGCATATGACTCCTAACCACAATGGTCATAAACCCAACAGGGAAGGAAACGGAAAATGATTAATCGCAAGTGTAGATTTTGCGATTCTACGCAAAACGTTACGAGGGTCAAAAAACGGTTTAATGCTTGCGCATCCTGTAAACCTGCTGTTTATGCAGTTTTAAACTCGCCAGATGTCATAGAAGAGGTTTGGCCGTTGTTGCAGGATAGAGCTATTCTTCCTCAGTCAAGAAGAATCAAAATACCCTGGAAAACAGACATAGCAGAAGTGTTGGACGCTAAACGTTACAAGGCTAAAGATAGAGAAGACAACAACTGGTATTTGATTGTTTCCGAGTGGGAGGGAAAGCCGGTCGAGCTTTTCATGTCGTCGGCTGACGACAATAATCATAAATTGCAGTTTCAGATTGCAAACTTAACAGCCCTGACAAGGCTCGTCTCTCTTATGCTTCGTCATGTTTTTTTAGGTGAAAGAATAACACTCGAAAAAATTAAAACTCAATTAAAACGGAGTTCGAGGGTAAGGCAAGATTTACCCGATTTAGTCTTAAACGTGTTGAGCAAAGACGAAATCCAATAAATGAATCAAAACAGATGATTTTCTTTTGTATTAAAAAAAACAACCGTGGGTAGAGTGAAATCCATGTACCGAGATTGGACATATGCGAAAAACAGTGACATTGAAGTCCGTATTGATTTGGTACGATCGGAAACGAATGTCGAGTACAGATTTATAGGTGAGCAAACCTGGACCGCTAGCCCGTTCCAGAGCATAAATTTTTGTTGCG
>JAAELB010000312.1 GCA_024227155.1 Desulfobulbaceae bacterium | reverse complement strand
TAATGCGTTAAAAGAAAATCATGAGATTATTAAAGTTGGATATCGTAATGGAGACATAATTTGTGATTATACAGATCCTGACTCTGTTGATGAGATGTTTGAAAAATCTGGTCGATTTGATGCGCTGATCTCAGTGGTAGGTAATGATTCTGTCTTCAAACCATATCCATCACTAGCTGAAGAAGATTATCTTTACGGGTTTGAAAGGAAGTTTCTTGGTCAAATTAGACTAGTGAAAAAAGGAATGTCTCACATTAACGATAATGGGGTATTCGTATTAACTAGTGGCTTTCTAAGTCACTATCCTAATCCATATAGTCTTGCGACAGGTCCTCTCAATGCAGCTGTGGATACGTATGTGAAGAATGGGGCTCTTCTGCTTCAACGTGGAATTCGACTAAATGTTGTTAGTCCAGCTCCGGTGGTAGATTCGGGGCAACAACCTCAAAAAGGAACTGTTACAGCTAAGGAAACAGCAGAATATTATACCGAAGCTATTGACGGTGAATACACAGGTAAAATTTTAAGAGCTTGGGGTGGTCTACCTGTACCACAGGAAAGTTAATCTTGATTATGCCAAAACGATGGTTCGTAAAGCACCGCAAAAAAAACTAACCGCATGTCGTGAAATGACCAAGCTGGTTGTGGTCTTCAAATTGTGAAGTATCAGAAAATAATGAGGGCTTTGATATGACGACCGAAAGCATAAATAAGACTGTGTCTGTCTCTGATTTAAGATCAATGGTTAAAGAGCATCCAAATACTCATTTATTAGATGTGTTGCCTCCTGAGCATTTTGAAAATCTACATATTCCAGGTGCAAAAAATGCTTGTGTTTTCTTTGTGTCCTTTTTGGATGATTTGGCTGCTATTATTTCAGATAAGAAGATGCGAATAGTTGTGTATGGCTCGAGTGAACGGAGTCATGATGCAAAAATGGCAGTAGAGAAAATGATCAGAGCTGGGTACCTGGAAGTTTATGAGCTTGAAGGAGGAATAAAAAACTGGCGTGAGGCGGGGTATGCTTGTGAAGGCAATGCCATTGATCAGCCAGATGATCCACAAACTACATTGTCACTCTCTGATGGTACTTTTGTCATTGATAATGATCTTAGCACTATTAAATGGGAAGGATGTAACCCTAGTACCAGTCATTTTGGAACTGTAGATATCTCCGAAGGTACTGTAAGCAGTAGGAAC
>JAAELB010000311.1 GCA_024227155.1 Desulfobulbaceae bacterium | reverse complement strand
TGTAAAAACGTGAAGCATGTATCTGAACTTTGGTTACATTGGTGCCTGCGACCAGGATATTTGTGAAGATTCTATAATTATTCTATAAAAGGATAGTTATAGGCTTGGATCAGATATAAAGATACACAATTCAGGATGGCAGAGATGGTAAGTCAGGATGTGTTGGATGATGCAGAAGGCGATTTGCAGCTATCCCTGTCCTCCACAAAGGGATTCGATGATAAAACATCGGAATTCCGTTGACTGTTTTTCCTTTAGGGATTGAAAAAGCCATCTATGATGTGCTAATTTCTGAAGGAGAATCAGTAGGAAATTGTTGGGGAACCCAGGAAGATGCGTGTGGGCAGGAATGGGCCAGGAAATTGGTCCAGCAACTCCTTTTCACTGATAATGAGCCCAGGTCCGTTGTGACATCAGATAACCTGGTCCTATGGTTGAGGGAGTCATACTCCCAGGGGCTATGGAGGTTGGATGATGTCAGATGGATCTGGTGGAGGATTGAGTTGAGAGATAAACTGAGATTCAAAATGGATCGGACATCCACCAGAACTCGATCAATCCTAGCTGATAGTCAGTGGAATGGGGTGGTGACTGCAGTGGCGCAATCCATAGAGAGACAGTATTTCCCCAGAAATATTGCCGAAACAAGACGTTCCCCGAGAATCTATTCCATCATGATAGCCCATCTCCCAGATAATTGGCTAGTGGAGGCTTTGGGAGGTCGGGGGCAGTTAGTCAGGGTTTGGCATGCTGATAGAAACTTCCCCTGGAGGGAGGTTTCCTCTATGCATTCATTCCTTTTGCTGAAAACTGTACACGATACCTCAATGAAGGCCATCTATTCCGTTGACGCATGGGAGGCCATGGATGTTGGTCTAAGGAACTTCTGGGAAATGGCTAGTATACTAGCCAGATCCAATAACAGGAGGGAATTTGACTCAGCAATGGAGGGGATACGGAGCGAAATGTTGCGAACATTCGATTTCCATGACGAAAGCTGGGGACAACATCATGAAACCCTGATCAGAGGGTTGGAGAAAAAGGCCAGAGTTCTTTTCCCTGATTCCGCGGTTCCTCCAATAGGGAGCCTAAAAAGGGGATTACGGGAAATGGACGATGGATCCATAGCCGACAGTGAACGTGAAGAGGACATCACTAAACAGGGGGTTACTCCTTTGTATGCCAGTACTCCCGGGGAGCCGTGTCTTGACATTGCCCTTGGAAATGAGTGCTGGGGTGCAACTGAAAGGAGTCATCACTCTGTTCGAAGTAATGAACGATTCATTGCTGGCTACGACGCAGAAAGTCGTGCTAGGGAATTGTCTTCGTCCCCTGAGAATCAAATCCAAGAACCCCTTCTGAGAAGGTTGGAGGGAAATTTCCCTGCCAATCTTCTCCGAATGATGGAAACCTACCCTCAATGGACTGAGATTGAATGGGAGAATTTAGAGGCTACTCTCTTGAAGGAGTGGACTTCTGCCTATGAGGAAGCTGTGACCCGGGGAATCGATTCCCAGAGTCTCAAACACATGGTGATTGATCGATTACTCGAGTATCAAAATTTGGGGATAACCGACTCCAAATCATTATGTTATGTTGCCAACTCTGTGGTCGATACCTTGGAAGAGGAGTACTTCTCAAGTACTCTTACCAGACAGGTCACCACAAATGATCAATCCGTAGGGATGGGACATAAAGGGTATAAGGACCAATCCTTAGCACCGATCGATAGTAAGAAAGGGATACCTCTCGGTCC
>JAAELB010000310.1 GCA_024227155.1 Desulfobulbaceae bacterium | reverse complement strand
TTTTAATGAAAAAAAAACTCTATGATACAAAGTATATAATTTTCAATACATGCATACATACATACAATAAATATACATGTTATTTATCTATTTTATCACTTTTTTTCTTTATCCATCTCTATATTTTGAATTGTGCATAACGTATGCATTCCATAATTCAATTAACAATACATATCATTAGAGATGAGTTAAATTTTAGATAAATAAGTTACTGAAAAGTAAAACAAAAACAAAAGCAAAAACAAAAGTATATGTAAAAAACCTATATTCAAAGACAGATAGAAAAATAGGGATAGGAGAAACAGGAAGAATGAGATTGAGCAAAAGTAGAAAATAGATAGCGCTAAGAGAAAGGAGAAAGAAGTAAAGGAGAAATTGTCTCTCCTGCAACATGTTCTTTTTTTCCAGTATTTTCTTTTAGGTTGTGAATTTAAGTTAAAAGGAGTCTCTGAAGTTTGTTCCACTTCTTTTCGATTTGCTTTTCACCTTTTTTTGCTGTACGACGTTCTATAAAGTACAATTCTTTTACTTTTTGGATAAAAGTAGTAATGGATACAGTTTGATACATTTTAGTTTGTATGATGTATTGCTTTGCCAGTATTAATATTTGATTTACAAGAACATCTGTGTCTTTATCTATCATGCCATACAGGACATTTTCCAGTTTTAAATGTTTTATATTGAAAACATGTAAAATGTTATTACTCACACTTTGCCAGAAAATCTGTATGTATTTACATGAATAAAACAGATGATTTACATTTTCTATTTCTTGCTTACAGTATCTACATAGATTATTTTCTATTTTTCCTATTTTATGAAGGAATTCATTTGTTGGTATAATGTGATGTATAAATCTGTATTGAAAGTCTCTACTTTTTGTATCATGACACACTTCGAAAGGTAGTCTATAAATTTTGGTCCAGTTAGTGTCAGTAGTACTATAATATTTTTGTGATGTGGGTTTTATAAACTTTTCTTTAACCAATATTATGTAAAAATCTCTACTTTTAGCCTTGTTTACAGCTTTTTGGGGGCCAACATTTAATGAGCTGCATCCACTTACATAATCATTTGATTTTATGGCAATCTTTATTTTTCTTGGAATTGCATCAACTAAACCTCTCCAGAACATATATCTACTAGGGTTTATTCCTTTTGTAATAAAGTACTCAAAAGTTTTTAGTTTGTTATTATCAAAAAGATCTGTAAACGTCCATATACCTATTTCTCGAAAGTCTTCAGCATATACCGTTTGGTGGTTAATTTGTATTTTTTCATTATTCCAAATAAACTGTGTGTCTGGTGTTTGTCTGTAATTAACTATTTTTATATATTTTTGCCATTCATCTATGCACTGTGCATAAAAGGGTGGGATTCTTTTTTCTAGAGCATTACTTTTATAGTTACAGTGACAAAAGAATGTCTTTCCATAATCATTTAAGTAGTAATTTAAGGTTTCATGCCATAATTTATAATTACAATCTAGGTATTTTTTTATCCACATCAATTTGTGTGCTTTAAACACTGATTGAATGTGGGGTGCTTGTAGTCCGCCTTCTTCATATTTGCCAATAAGTGTAGTCTTTTTTATCCTAGCCTTTTTGTTTTTCCATATAAATGAGTAAATTTGTTTTTCAATTTTGTCAGCAATGTCATCTGTAATGCCAATAATTGATCCAAGATAAATAAATTTTGACAAGGCAACACTTTTTGTGATCATTATTCTTCCCATTAATGACAGATCTCTCATTTTCCATAGATTCAGTGTTTTTTCCATCTTCTTTAGTTGTTCATTATAATTTACATTAAACATTTCTGTTTCATCATATGAAAAGTGTATTCCTAATATGTTTATATTTTTTTTCCATTTAAAATCAAAATCTGTTCCTTCTTCGATGCTATTCCCAATCGACATTGCTTCAGTTTTATCAACATTTATACTTAATCCAGAGCATTTTTTGAATTTGTCCATAATTTCCAACATTTTCAATACAGATTCTTTATCTTTTAAAAAAGCTGTTGTATCATCTGCATACAAAACTAATTTTATTTCTTTTTCGAACATTTTGAAACCTTTTATATTTTTTTCTTCATTAATTGCAGCAGTTAGGGTCTCTGTGACTAATATAAATAAATACGCTGATAATGGATCGCCTTGTCTCACACCTCTTTCAATATCAAAATATTGACTCGTTCTGCCATTGTTCATTACACAACTGGAAATTCCAGTATATAAAATTTTAATCCATTTTTTGAAATAATTTCCGAAGTTGAAAGCATCTAATGTTGCAAATAAATAGTCCCATGATACTGAATCAAAAGCCTTTTCAAAATCAATACATAATAAAATACCTGGAATTTGTTGTTCTTTAGTATAGTACATGATATCTGATATGGTGCATACTGAATCTCCTATAAAACGATCTTCTACATATCCCGATTGATTCACACTTATAATACTTGGTAGGACTTTCTTAAGTTTTATTGCAAGAGCTTTTGAAATTATTTTATAATCTACATTAAGTAAGGATATAGGACGCCAGTTTTTTATGTATGTTCGATCTTTACCTTTTTTTTCTAGTAATTTGATTATTGCTTGTTTTTGAGATGTAGTTAATTCTCCTATGTCAAAAGTTTCTTTACAGCTATCAAAAAAATACATCCTTAAATCTTCCCCAAAAAATTGATAAAATTCCACCGTAATACCGTCATTTCCTGGTGTTTTATTCTTTTTAAAAGTATCTAATGCTTCTTTTAATCCATCAGGTGTCAATTCTTTTTCACAAAATTTCTTTTCCATTTCTGATAGTTTTTTTATATTTCCATTTAAAAAATAATTTACTTGTGTTTTATTACTTTCTTTCTTTGAATAAAGGTTTGAGTAAAATTGCTTTTGTATTTCTAAAACTCTAAATGGGTTACATTCAATCTTTTTTGTTTTTTCATTATATAATTTTCGAACGTAAGATTTGATAGCATTTTTCTTTTCCAAACTGAAAAAATACTTTGAACTTTTTTCTCCTTCTTCATACCACAAATCTTTCGCTCTTATAGCTGCACCTTTGATTTTTTGATTCTCAATCTTTTTAATTGTTTCACATAGTTGATTTCTCTTTTCCATTAGTTCTATACTGGGCTTTTCAGATATTTTCACATCTATTTCATTTAGAGTTTGATTTAGGTTCTTTTCTAAATCTCTTTGTACTTTTTGTTTAGATTTACAATAATCTATAGTCATTTTCCTAATGTAATATTTTATAAGTTCCCATTGTACTCTTTTATTTTTAATATCTGGCATAATCCAATGTTTCATGTTTTGTCGAATTACTTTTATGTAATTGTTATCTTCTAATAAAGAGTTATTAAATTTCCAGAAGTTTGATCCTCTAGTTTTACTAAAGTTACTTCTGATATGAAGCAAGATTGCTGAATGGTCTGAGCGTACAGAGGATATAATGTCAGACTTTTCCACATAATCCTGCAATTCTTGTGCTATCAACCAATAATCTAGGCGACATTGTATCAATGGAGATTTTTGTCTCCACGTATATCTC
>JAAELB010000309.1 GCA_024227155.1 Desulfobulbaceae bacterium | reverse complement strand
GCATCACCTACGGTAGTCTTTTTAGATGCCTCAAGTACACGCTCGATAAGCTCGTCATACACTTCATGAACTGCCGCAACAATTGAGCCGGCGAGACAACGCTGGCCAGCAGAGCCGTAACAGGAGTGGATGAAATTTTCTATAAAAACATCCCAGTTAAGATCTTCCATTGCAACGAGGTAATTCTTGGCACCACCTAGCAGCATGGATCGTTTTCCACCGCGACCACACGCTTCTGCCATTGCTTTAGCTGTAGGGGTTGATCCTACAAGACAGACACCACTCATTTTAGGGTGTTCATACCAGGTCCCTGGAATTGAGCGATTACCATGTACAATATTAATCACGCCCTTGGGAAGACCGATTTCGTTGAAAATGTCTCCCATCTTTTGCATGAACAGTGGCGACTGGGTTGAAGGCTTGTAGATAAAGGTGTTACCGGTTCCTATGGCATAGGGGATGAACCAGCCAAAGACAAGGCCAGGGAAATTAAATGGTGCGACACCACCAAAGACTCCAAGAGGCTGCTTAACAACACGACCGTTAATATTGTTGGCAATGCCGTCTAAAGACTCACCTTGAAGCAGGGTTGGAATTGAGCATGCCGCTTCAAATATTTCGATGACTCTTCTAATCTCACCACGCGCTTCACTGATATGTTTTGCCTGGTCAACTGCGATTGAAACAGCAAGCTCTTCTTCTCTGTCAATCATGACCTGGCGCATGGCGAAGAGATAACTCATTCGCTTGCTGATGGAGAGCTTTCTCCATGTTTCATATGCCGCGTAAGAAGAGTCAACAGCGTCAAGTGAAGTTTGCTCAGAAGAAAGAGGTACCTCACCTATGGTCTCACCTGTCGATGGGTTGTACAGAGGAACATATTCTACACCTGTTTCTTCTACCCACTCGCCATTAATAAAATTTTTTACCCTCGTAAATTCACTCATGATAATTAGTCCCTGTTAATGGTTTTATTAAACCGTACCTGGTTATTCAGACGATTGTAAATGGGTCCGGCTGACGAACTTCCAATGTACATTCCTCTTTGCAAGAACAGCTTCTTACCGGTGATGTATGTTTTATTGAACCACCAAGGAATCTGTTCCCTTTTTGCTTTCTTATATACTAATATATAAGTTAAGAAATATTAGTCAAGTTTTTTTCACATTAACTGTTAAATAAATAGCCACAAAAAAAGGCGCATTCTCCTACCATTATAGTAGGAGAATGCGCCTATTAGGAACAAACTGAAGGATGGTCTACGATATCATTTATAGATCACCAATATCTTGCAAGAACTCCTTCCACAAAGCAACGCCCTTAGCTGAGGCGTCAGACTTTTCTGCAACTTTAGGCCATACCTCTGCTATAGCTTTAGCACGCATTCTCTTAACTTCTTCGTCAGAAAAATGTATAACTTCACCGCCAGCCTTCTCCAGGATCTCTAATGCCTCATCAACACCCTGCGCATGCATTCGGCTGGTTATGAAGTAGGTATCCATGAATATGCCATTAATACGATCTCTCTGCCACTGGTTCAAACCTTTCCACGCATCAAGATTTACATAAATTTCCTGATGTTGGGAAGGACACCAACCTGGCATAATTGCGTATTTAATAACTTCCTGGAAGGCCATATCATCAATTCCACCGGTATCCCAGTAGGTGCCGTCAATGGTACCTAGTTTGAGTCCGGTATAAATATCGCCACCACCCATAGCAACGGGTGCACCACCCATAGCTGCATGAAAGAGTGCATGTGGTCCGCCAGCTCTCATTTTTTTACCAGACAAATCTTCCCACTTGTTTACAGGGAACTTGGTAAACATGGCATTAGGTCCCTGGCTCGTCCAGCCAACCCATTGAAGATTCCGGTCATTTGCTGCTTTCTGTACTATATCTCCGATACGATATTTGGGATCACCAAACATTGCTGCCCAGGCATCACGGTAGTTGTTAGCGCCCATTGCCATTCCGAAAGCCAACATACCCTCAGGCATGTCTCCACCGTATACAGTAGCCCAACCTGCATATCCGTCAAGCATACCTGCAGCAGTGGCTCCAAATGCCTCAGATCCGCTGGTGATGGCACCGGATGGTTCCAGCTTGATTTTTATGCTTCCCTCAGTGGCCTCTTCGACGGCCTTTATCCAAGGTACGAGACCATTTGCCCAGCCAGCATCAGATGAGTCAAAGCATGGTTGAAATACCCATTTGGTCACTTTATCTGGTTTTGCATACTTCTCTGCAGAGAATACCGCACCAGGTAAAGCTAACATGCTAAAAACCGATAGTGCGGCAATCAATTTGATTGAATGCTTTTTCATTGCGTCTCCTCCTGTTTTCTTCAGTTTGCGTTGAATACCTTCGCCATAATTTTGTAACGAAAAAAATCTGGTGAAAGCACTTATCCCGTTTATCGGGGTAATGAAATAACAAGTATAACAACAACTACATAAGTCAAACTCCAACTATCATTACAGGGAAACAATAAGCTCTGTCGAATTGTTTGATATACGAAACAGTCCGGCTATTTATTGTCGGTTGTAAATAGTGTGTTTACATCAATCACAAATTTTTTCAGTACAACCAGCAGCATACAAACTGCGGCAATAGGTATAAAAATCTTCAGTGGATAAATCGGTATAGGAATACTTGTTGGAGTCATCTGGTTCATCTTGAGAGATAGCATCCCTGCTGTCCAACCCTTCCAAATGAGTACACCTAAAAATAAAAATGTGTAAACAACAGTAATGATGTCGCAAAACGCTTTTTTCTTAGCTGAAAAATTAGCATAAAAAAGGTCTAACTTGACAAAGGCGTTATCATTGAGGGCGTATACTCCACCAACACAGGCGATTAATACCATTGCTACCTGAAGTGTTGATGAAATCCATAAGGAGGGGGAGTTTAAAACATATCTTAAAAATACGTCACTAACACCAAAGAACATACAGTAAAGAATCAGAACCCAGCCAATTCGCCCCAATGCTTCGGCAATAAAATCAATAATTCTTCCTGCGACACTCCATACTTTCATGTTAACCTCTCACCAATTATTTCTTTAATCTGTACATATAAGTCGCCAAGATGGCGTTCCTATCATTCTCTCTGTTCCTGCTTGTTATTTCACCAAATTAGGAAGCCACAAAGCTATTTGAGGGAAAACGAAAATCAGGGTTAAACCAAGTAGTTGAAGTAAAATAAAAGGTCCTACCGATTTGTACACATCCCCCATACTCACATCAGGCGGCAATACACTCTTGAGCCAAAATAGAACAAAACCGAAGGGCGGGGTAAGATAAGCAATCTGGATATTGACAATAAAGAGAACACCAAACCAAAGCTTGTCTATTCCTAGTTCATTTATTATCGGAATATAAAGAGGTGTACACAACATAATTATTGCCCAGTCGTCCATAACCATACCTAGCAATAAAATAATAAACATCATCATCAACAAAATGCCATTTTCACCACCGGGCATTCCTAGAACCATAGTGGTAACTAATTCCTGGCAACCTAGTGAATTAAAAATATTGAGATAAATATTGGCGCCGATCAAAATCCATAAACCCATACCGGTTAGTTTGACCGTTGTTTCCAGAGAATCTTTCAAAACCTTCCAGGTTAACTTACGATAGATTATATTTATGAAAAAGGCACCGGTGGCCCCAAAAGCGGCAGCCTCTGACGGAGTAGCCACCCCTCCCCAAATTGCCCCAAGTACCATGACAATAAGGAGCATAAACGGCCATATATTCATCATGGCGTGTAGCTTTTCGCGGGTGGAAAATTTTTCATCATGGGGTATCGCAGGGCCCATGTGCGGTTGGATCTTACAACGTATACCAATGTAAATAATATAAAATGAAGCAAGCATCAGGCCGGGTAAAAGTCCCCCTAGAAACAACCCTCCAATGGATACCTTGGCAAGGAGGCCATAAAAAATAAAAGGCACACTCGGCGGAATCAAAGCTCCCAAAGCACCACCTGCACCAATTGAACCTATTGCTATCGCCTTGTTGTATTTGTATTTAATCATGGAGGGATATGCTATCTGCCCCATGGTAATAGTAGCAGGAGGCGTTATCCCCGTAATTGCAGCGAAGATAGTGCAGACTTTAACTGTTCCCATTGCAAGTCCGCCGGGAATGTGACCGATTATTTTATATACCGCATCGTAGGCGGCCTCTGCGATGCCGGAAAAACGGATGAGGCTCCCCATAAAGAGAAACAATGGTACAGTAACTAAGACCCCGTTCCAGGGTGTGTAATAAAACGCACTGGGAATAGCCAGCAGAGACCTGGGCTCAAAGATAGCGGCAAAGAGAACAGCAGTACCTCCCAAGCCTAGAGCAACGGGTAACCCTAAAAACAACCCTAAAAACAGGCAGGCAAAATACAAAAAAGTCATCAGCTCAATACTCATCATTCCTCCTTTTCTTTACGGTTCCAACCGTCAGCTGTCTCTATACCCGACTATGTGCTTTAAGCAAGATATACGGCCTTGCGATACCATCGCAAATCAACGACGACCTAAAATACTAATATATAAGATATAAGATATCTGCACTATGTCCAGCCATTCTAAAGGCATCTTCATGAAAAAGCGAGTAAAATTTCGCTTAATTTACTGCACCTTAGATAATCCATTGAAATATAAACATTTCCTATGATTCCTCAAGCGTATCAGATTCTGGGTTTCCTACTGCTGTTCTGTTTGCATATTTGATAATTTTTTCCTTTTTATATCCATACGTCACCTCCTGCATGAAGTGCATTTGTAGTACATAAAACTCTGTAGGCATTAAAATCATAATATAAAAAATAGCTCGAAATAATTTCATTTTCAGGAACCTTTGTAATATGATTTTAATAAGACCATTTGTATTTCACTCACTATTACGGCGTTGGCCGTGGGTTTTTCCCGAGATGATATCGTAGAGCCCAGTCCATGTATGACAAGAGGAAATAAATGTTTAAACTAAGAAGTATCAGAATCAAAATCGTAGGGCTTGCAGGCATCTGTCTGCTTTCTTTGGCTACTTTAATTGTTGGCTACTCGGCCTACCATATGCGACTGACTGCCCTTGAAACAAGGGCACAGGCAATCCTTGCGGCCCAACAACAATCGACTGATATTGCTGAAAAATTATCGGCCCAGATCACTTCCGAACTGGAATCTCCCTTAAATACAGCGAGAGTGATGTCACAAACCCTCTCCGGCGTCAAAAGTGAAGAAGATCCTATAGAGCTTGGCCGGGAAGAGGTAAACAGTATTTTAAAGACAGTACTGATTCGCAATAAGAAATTACTGGGAACCTATACAGCCTGGGAACCCAATGCCTTTGACGGTATGGACCGCGGCTACCAGAATGACACTGGCCATGATGCCTCGGGTCGGTTTATACCCTATTTGAGCCGGGGTGCAGACGGTTCAATAGCCCTCGAACCACTGGTGGCCTATGAGGCAGAAGGCGATGGAGACTATTACCAGATACCTAAGAAAACCGGCCGTGAAGCGATTATTGACCCATATCTCTACGAAGTCCAGGGGAAGAGTCAGCTCCTTACCTCTCTGGTCGTCCCGGTAATGGAGCAGCAAACGTTTTATGGCATAGCAGGAGTAGACCTCTCTTTGAGTTTTTTACAAACCCTGACAGGAGAGGGGAAAAAACTCTATGATGGTACAGCCAAAATCATACTGATAAGTAATAATGGCACCCTGGCTGGGGTGACTGGACAACCTGAACTGGTTGGAAAGCCTCTCTCGACTTTAGGGGACGAATATAGGACATACCTGTCAACCGTCCAAAAAGGTGAGCGAGTTACGCGTATGACAGATAGCAATATCATAACTTTCATGCCCATAGACCTTGGGGCCACCCAAACACCCTGGAGCGTCCATCTGGTAATTCCGCGTAATAAAGTGACCGCCCAGGCCGACGCCATGATGGCAGGTGCTATCGGCGATATGTGGAGGATGGTGATGATTGGTATTGTCTCTGCTTTAATCGCCGTGGGATGTCTCTGGTTACTCGCCGGCAGCGTGACCAATCCTATCCGAAATGTGGTGGAAGGGTTGAAAGATGCCGCTGAGGGGGATGGAGATCTTACCAAAAGGATATTGGTCAAAAGTGATGACGAAGTTGGTGAACTGGCCAACTGGTTCAACATTTTCATCGAAAAAGTTCAAACAATAATCACAGATCTTGGCGAAAACGCCAAACAATTGCACAACTCATCTTCTGGATTATACGACATATCTAATCAGCTGAGTCAAGGTTCAGAACAGAGTCTG
>JAAELB010000308.1 GCA_024227155.1 Desulfobulbaceae bacterium | reverse complement strand
GGGGGCCCGGTGCCTTCTTTTTTTTTTTTTTTTTTTTTTTATTAATGTAAAAAAAAAAAAAAAAAAAGACAGGCGGGCGGCCCACGATTTCACATTGACGGCCCTTGGCCTACACAGGGGAGGGGGGTACGGGGCACTAAAAATGTGAATTTTGTCTCAGCGCACTTATGCACTTCTTCAGGACCTATGTTTCAGTGCATAACCATTACGCAATACGCACCTAAACGGTGCCTGAAGTCAAGTGCACAAGTGCGCCACCTGAGAAAGAACCAATTATTACGGCCCACCTCTTCCCTGTATTTTCGCGCGAGTTTGCCAATAGTGGAAGACCGCAAAAGATGGATAGACCGAAGCGTAAAGGTGGAGCTGAAAAGCTTAGGGCTAAAAGGCTTAAAAATCTGGCAGCAGACGCTGGAAAATGCGCGAAAATAACTGACATGTTCGGTGGAGGTGCTTCGGTAGCCCCTTCCACCTCAATTGGAGCAAGTGCCAGTATGTTCAGTGGAGGCAGGTGCTTCGGTAGCCCCTTCCACCTCAGTTGAAGCAAGCCGCACCAGTGGACAGGGTGAGGGAGCTAGCTGTAGCGATCTGCCCTAAGAGACAGCACAGATGGTGGAAGAGGATGATGATGGTAGTAGCCATCATGAACAGGGAGACTATGATGAGCCTGAACCCGAGGGTCAGGAGGACTGAGTGAGCCGCTGCCGGTGCACAAGGTAAGCAGCTAGTAACACAAGGATAGCCGGTTTAGATGATGGATTTGAATTTAGCCAGCCTCAGCAATATGAAAATTATGCGTAATAGTCGTGACAAATGGCAGCATAGCCCCACGATACACGCTGACTGGCGGAATGCTGTAATAACAGTCGTTGGAAAGTTTGTATAATAAAAATACCATAGGCCTAGTATTAGGCTATTACCACAGTGCATTTAGCAATATACAACTTGGTCTTTGCCGTCATGGTAATAGCCAATTTATTAGGGTGGTTGATACTAAACTGGTTGTCGTTGCCTTTTTTTCCCAAACGAGGCTCTTATTTGTTTTCACAGCTGAAGTCTTTTCTTTTCGTTTACAGTCTCGATGACTAGAACTAGCCTATATTGAAACGGGGAAATTGGGGGATTCTGGCCAACATTCGGTTTTGTGTTGCTCACGTTATCCTTGATAGCAGCTAAATAAGCCTCGCATTCCCTTGAGACCCTGCCAGCTAACTGGGGGGTAGTTTTGTGCTCACGGCTAACATCTCATAGGGGCCTACTCCAAATATAATATGAGGTTTTAATGATTTGAGTGTAAATTTACAAGCCGACACTGTCGTTGTCTTTTCCTCAAACGAGGCTCTTATTTGTTTGCACAGCTGAAAGCCTTTTCTTTCCGTGTATGTGTCTCGAGGAGATCCGAGTAATTCTGTACGGGGAATTCTGGCCAACATTCGGTTCTATGTTGCTCACGCTATCCTTGACAGAGCCTCGCTTTTCCCCGAGACTGGGGATAGTTTGTCTAGTGCACACTGCTTGAAACGTCTCATACAATCTCAAACGGTATGCCCCATCTCATAAGAGAGGCTCTTAATTTTCCGTTCAGTAGTCTAGCTTCGATTTCTTTGCGCGTAGGTGCGCTCTTTCTCTTGACCTACATACAGCAGTCTTGTAAATATTCTCAGGAGCTTAAATCTGGTCTCATACTGCCATCTGCCGGTTAAAACGTGTAGCTACCTTATCCAAAACCAGCCACACATTGCTGCTGGGCATGAAAGAAGCACAGAAAATAAAAGCGAAATCAACAACAACAACAAAAAAGCAAAATGGGGAGTAGCCTATACAACGGCATTTTAAAAATGTTGCATATTTTGGACATAACCATCAGTATTCTTAATAAGGGTAATTTAAAGATATTTATTATGACATAATCGAGATGAATACAGTAGCCTATGTTTGGATATATCAGAGCTGATTGGACTGAAAAGTGCAGATAAGGCCAGTTCATCGCCAGCTGCCAGGAGCTCTCTTCTCTCAACTTCCAGGTTTTCTGCCAGCTAAAATGACCAATTCCTAGATTCATTTTAAATAAACAATTGAACGTGAAGTCACTGCACATTTCCTGGTGTTTTTTGGTACCTGAAAAAGTTTTTTGAGTTAAATTGTGCATCTTTTCCGCTAGGCCAGAACGTTTGTACATTTAGAAGACACGTGTTACGTCAATTTAATGGCAGATGTGCTCCGCTAATTATGTGGGCCGGTCTGAGCCAAAAAATGCCCGGGCCGTTTTGATCTCCCAGTCCAGCCCTGGACACAGAGTGGGAAAACACCTCAGTGAACAATCTGCAGTACTGTATGTGCTAAAAAAAAACGAAAATGATATTCAAATAGGAATATGACTAAAATGCTATGGTTTTGTTCTCATGCTGCGTAGAAAGACCATTTGACACACTGAAAACATGAGTAGGCAGTAATTGCACCTTGCCCAGT
>JAAELB010000307.1 GCA_024227155.1 Desulfobulbaceae bacterium | reverse complement strand
CAGATTTCGTACGGTGGGATTCATCTCTTCCTGCAAAGACAGACCCGTCTTTTATTGAACAACTTTTAATAATCAGACTAAAACCCAAACAGAGAAGGAGAAGACAGATGTCCATCGAGAGTGCCAAAGCGTTTATGGAAAAGGTAGCAACCGACGAGGATTTCAGGAAGGAGGTGGGGGAGATCGCCACCGCCGAGGAACGGATAGCGTTTGTCACGGCGGCCGGCTTCGACTTTACGAAGGACGAGTTGAAGAACGTTCAAGAAAAGATGCAGTTGACTGATGAGGAATTGGGGTCAATAGCCGGGGGGGATGCTGATGGCCTGATCTGTGGCGAGTGCAATTTAAAGCAGAGAGCGGAGAGCATGACGTAAAACGGTTAGACCTGCGCGGTCATGGGTGTTAAAGTTCGTAGAGAAATAGCCGTACCCCGGCGGTCATCCAGCGGAGGCGCGCAGGGGCTGACGTGACCGGTAGGCTCCCGGGGGGCATAAACCACCGGGTGCGACCCAGTTACCTTAAACAGAGGAGAAGACAGATGTCCATCGAGAGTGCCAAGGCGTTTATGGAAAGAGTAGTCAACGACGAGGATTTCAGGAAGAAAATGGCGGAAAAGTTAGGGTGGGCTTAGAAAGCGATCACTTATCACCATCACCTATCACCTTGACATATTAAGAAACATTCTTATTCTTCTCGTAAAGCATGTACCACATTGTGACACCTACTTTCTTCATAGAGAGCTAATGGCGTCCTCATACACAGTACTTGATAGCTCGTTTATCAATATAAATTACTTTGGTGGGTAATCTAATGAATCAGCCTAAGCCTATTGTTAATACCCTTTTTCGCTTTGTAAGCCTGCGAACGCCACAATTGATCAATCCTCAGAAAAAAGAGTTTGGGTTTATCTATCACCCCAACCCCGAAAAAAGCCAATTTTTATCCAAAGCAGATCCCCATGATATCAATATATCACGAGCAAATTTAAAAGAATTTGCCGGGGCCTTTAAAGCTTTGCAGTCCTCTTCCCAAATTCGAGAAATCAATGAAGGTGTCTATGATTTTGGCATCTGGTTAGCCAGGAACCGCAAGAAATTACCACCTCAGCGGTTGTTGAACAAGGCCATGGACCTCACCTTGCTGAGTCAGCAGCAGCGAATAGCGATATGGGACAATTTATTTTCCCAACTCCTCAGGAGATCAAAATCGAGTTTACGACAGGCCTCTATACTTATGTTAACAGCCGATAACTTCATTGATAAAACAAGAAATTGGAGTTTATCAACAAAAGCAACAGAGCTGTATGATAGTGACAACAACAAACTCTCAGAGCAAGAAAAAAAGTCCAAACTTGTCAAACGAATAGCCCACGCCAAAATCATTGTCCCCAAAGCCTTCTCTGTACCAAAGGACAAAGGGGGCAAGCGAAAAGATTCAGCTTATGGCGAGTATAAAGAGCTTGATCTTTCCCATGTCGAGTCCTTGTATAAATATAACAGAGTAGCCAGATTGAAGCAGAACAATGCTGACCTGGTCAACATACAGAGAAATCTCAAATCCATTGCCAAAGGGGAATTGGCTATCAATCGTGAGATAACGGTGAGGGATTTTCTTGCACGAAATGAAGAGTCTCTAGGTTCCCAAGGCAGGGCTCCGGTCCATTATCTCAACAAACCAGAAAATAATGAAAAGCTGCTGGCCGAAGCATATTCAGATGTCAACGATGAAATAATCGATAATAACAGGGAATACCGTGACATCTCAAGTGAGATGCCCCTACGGACACGGAGAGGACAGAGAAGAACGTCCCTTTCAGATGTGCAGGATTACTGTTATGCATTGAGCTTTGATTTTTCAAAAACCACAGGGTACTCGCTCGTCATATCCTTTAAGCTCCCAGATCGAAAAACAGTCATCCAGTCTCTTGATCTTCAGCTGAAAGCAGATAACCAGATTGTCGCCCAGTCACGATCTTTTCAGGAAATAGAGGAGAGAAACAGGGTGAAAAGCTATCTCCTCTTCTCGGATGAATCCATAGAGGCCAAGGAGAATGCTAAATTTACTTTGTCGGGGACTGTTTCATTCAACACAGATAAAAACCTCTCCCTGAACCAAAGGTTCAGTATAAACAATAACAAAGTTTATGGATGCCCGGAAAGAGGAAATAATACTTCTGCTGACTATGATTTTGAAGAAGAAGTTCCATTGTATGGAGTGAGCAGAGTTGGTGTTGGAGTCTTTCGAAGAGTAGAGCAGGAGGTGTGTTGTTATGTCCCCGGTGAGGTGTCCAGGATAGAAAACATCATGGCCCGCGAGTATAAAGAGCGCCATACCAGAAGCCTCACCTCCACGGAGGATGTAGAAGAAGCATCATCAGATTATGAAATTGAAAATCAAACCGATACAACCACAACCATAAGAAATGAATTACAGACTGAGGTGGCAAAAGTCCTGGATAAGAGTAACACCATAGGTACGGGGGCAGATGTTGGAGTATCTGGTAAATATCCAGGGGGGCTAGAGGTGAGTGCCAATGGATACCTTGATTTTGCCATGGCCAACGCCTCTTCAGAATCTGATCTTGAGGCCAAAACCTATGCCGAAGAAATGACCAACACCGCCGTTGAACGAATTCTGCAGCGTACCTCCCAGAAAAGGGCGTCAAAAATAATCAAGGAATTTGAAGAGAACAATCGCCATGGCTTCGACAATCGCCAGGGAGACAAGCATGTTACAGGGGTCTATAGATGGATTGATATCATCTATACCAACCGGTTGGTGAACTATGGAAACCGGCTGATGGTTGAGTTCCTTGTTCCGGAGCCAGCACGACTATACAAGGACAGCCTTATTCCCAAAAAAGAAGATCCGTTGCCCGGAGAAGAGGACAATTCCGATGATTCTCCACCGACGGATCCAGCTGATTTTGGTATTATCACAGCCACCGATGTGGAAGGCTATAACAATAACATCAATCAGTACTATGAAGTTCTGGCAGACGAATATGGTGTATCATTACCACCTCCACCGGAGACCACCTTCTCCGACAGCCTAAGCTTTGTAAAGAGTGGATTGTCCAAAACGAAACCGTTCAGTGAGCGAGGGAACATTACTATCCCTCAGGAATACAGATGTAAAAAGGCGTTTATTACAGGATGGTTCAGGCATGATTCACGAAAAAAAGAGGGGACAAACTGGGTCATTGAGGTGGGTGGAGCCTTCTGGAAAAAGAACCTGAAACAGAGCGGCAATAATGATAGAACCTACACCATAAAAACATACCATGACCCTGTTTATCCCGACATTTGGGGTACATCCACCGATGGGTTTGAGCTGATTTTCAATAACTATCAATCACAGATTGTGGATATCGCTCTTTCGGGGGATCGAACATTGGCCTATACCGTTAATGTGGAACTGATCTGTGAACCATCACCAGATGAATATTTCAGCTGGCAGCAGGAAGTATTTGACAGTGTTATGGCTGCCTATGAAGAGGAATTGAAAAAATATGAAGTTACCCTTGAAGATGAAGAATTGGAAAAGGTTGAAGCCATAGCCAATTTAGAAGGTGGAAACCCTGCAGTTAATCGCTCAATCGAACAGCGGGAACTGAAAAGAGTTGCCATTGAAATGTTAACCAAACCTTTCTACGACCCCTCTTTTCCGTTTAAAAACAGGGTTGGTGCTGATTTTTATGAATATAACGATTGCGACAAAACCATCCCATCGGTCAAACAAAATATGGGATGGGAAAATTACTCATCTCACGT
The DNA here is from genome assembly GCA_024227155.1 of Desulfobulbaceae bacterium. Taxonomy (GTDB): domain Bacteria; phylum Desulfobacterota; class Desulfobulbia; order Desulfobulbales; family Desulfocapsaceae; genus Desulforhopalus_A. The sequence goes on along the minus strand of JAAELB010000307.1, from coordinate 4,125 downwards.
CAAGTTCTTTGAGCAAGCGTTTGACTGGAAATTAATGGCCTATTTGTTCTATCCCTATTACTGGGCAAACAAATGTGATTGGATGGACCTGATGACTATCCGGGATGTGAAGGACACCATCTTTAAAGGGTTCCTGCAAAGCGGTATGGCCAGGATGGTTGTACCGGTACGGATGGGTTTTGAAAATGCGGTAAATTACTATTTTGAGACAGGCGATATCTGGAATGGAGGAGACCTGGTCCTCGACACCAATGATGATCTGTATCTTTCCATCGATGATGAACTTGCGGAGCCAGAAGGTTTTGTGGACGAAGAATGGCAAACACGAGTTCCAACAACCTTGACGATCATACAGGGAGATTCCGTATACCTGGATGACGAAGGCCTTCCCTGTTGCGATAAACTGACTGACCAGGGCGTTGATACCTTACTACAAGGATCAACGAACATCTTAAGCAACGTCCTGGATGAAGAGGGTGAAGGAAAGTAGATTATGGCCATGACTATCAGCTCACCCAGGTTTGAAAGTAACAATACAAACGCCCCCTTTAAGCGAAGCGCAAAGGAGATAAAAGAGCTCTACTTCGCAAGTGCAGAAGAGGAGCAAATAGGCAATTTTACCCTGTGGAAAGACAGCAGTGCTGGCAGAGTTCTTGTTCAAGAGTTGCTCGATTTTGAAGACGACAACCGCAATGGAAAACTTGATCCGGGGGAAGAAGTTCGGGCGAACTTTAATCTGTTGATATTTGTCTCTCAAGATAAAAGATACCTGGAACAGGCATATCGTGATTATAAACCCGATGACTGGGAGTTCTGTATTTTCCTTGAAGATAATTCCTCGGACATATTCAGTGGAACCTACACCAATATGGCCCAGCAGGATATTGCTCATGAAGGGGGTGAAAGCATTGTCAACATTAAAGCCAGTGGCCTGTTAGAGCCGGTGCTGCACAAATGGTTGGACGAGGAATATTCTGCGTTTGTTAAAATACTCCAGGACCAAGGGCTTGATATTGATCTTTCGAAAAAGCAGATAAAGCAGCTGATGGAAACCGGCTCTCTTGAACAAACCCGGTTTGCTTTCATCAAGGTCATTTTGCAAATGACCAGCAAAGTTAACTACTTTGCTGGAACAATCTATGTTCAGGTTGGCTCAGCAATATTGGATGCAACTGGTTTTATAAGGGGGTACACGAGGATACAGGAGTATCGGTGGAATCCAAAAAAAAACAAGACTGATGACGATAAACAGGATATCGACAACTCCAACTTCACCCCATTTCTCCTCCCATTCACCCATGAATTAATTGATGTATTGTCTCACTATCCTGAAGAACATCTGGAGAAAATTTCAGAGGTCTTAACAGCAGAGGTAAAAAAGATACAGGGTGAGGCCAAAAAGAGCTTCAAACAGTTATACCGTCTAAAAAATGTGAACGTCACTGTTCGTAAGGAATTACGGAAATTTTTCAGGAGCTATGAACAATTCGTCGATGCCGGATTCGTTTCCATGGCAGATTCCATCAAGCAGGTGGTTCCCTTGCTGGTGGCTCACGGAAAAAAAGTACTCAATATTATCAATGCGTTTTATTGTGGCCTGTGGAATGCCCTTGTAGAAGCTGTACTGGGGCTTGCGGATTTAATTGGCTATCTGTTTAAAGGTTGTGGGCTGGTATATAACGGAGTGGGTGTAATTCATGATACCACTTCATCATTTGATGAGTTATTACCCGAAGTTCTAGAACTCATGGACGAAATGTATCAAACTGTCTCCACAATGGATTACAGATCTTTTTTCAGCGAAGTTTTTACCGGAATCGTAACCCTGGTCAGCTCATTGAATTTTCAGGCTATCTCCACTCAATTCAGCATATCCATGGAGCAGATTGCGTATTATACCGGGGCCATAATCGGATTTATTATTGAGCTGCTTCTTGGTTTTGTCAGTGGCGGGACCACTTCTGTAAAGGCGGTCTTTGAAAAATTTGGTGCAGTAGGATCAAAGACTTTTCGTTTTTTTACCAAGGCTTTTGATAATGCACTTGGAGCAGCTGCCAAGGGAGCTACCATCTCCCTGGAGGTATGCATTGATATAATGAGATTGATTCTTGATCGTCTTAAACAGGGAGCGTCAGCAATACGTTCTCTGTTCGATGATTTAATAGAACTTCTCCACTATGGCTTTAGAAATGTTGAAGAGTTTTTTGAGTTATTGCAGACCAACTTTGATACCTTTCTTAACAACTTGCCATCAAGCCCTTTCTACACAAAAAACGAAGTGGCCGGAGGGTGGAAACAGGTTCAAGCAGTGTTGGATGAAGATGAATTCGCTGATTTTGGCAAGTCAATCTTTTGCAGCCTTGCGTAGCCATGACTATATGCATTAATAAAAACAATTCATTATCGGATCTGGCAGCCATCCAACTGGCATTTTTGAATGACTTGACCGCAAACCAGGTAAAAGGACTGGCCGTCCTTATCAAGGAGTACAACCTATCCTCGCAAAAAAACTCTTTTAGAAAACTTTTTTGCCGAATCATAGAGTTGAGCAAAAAAACGGATGACCCCGTTCAATCCGTCATATACCTCACCAATGCCTTTAAGGTGGCGCTTGATCTGCTCCCAAAACTCAAGAAACTCATGACTCCCCAAGCATTATCTACGCTGACGAAAATGCTTTTACATGGAGGTCCTACGGATAAATTCTCTTCTACTCTGGGTGTTTTTCACTGTCTGAAAACAATACTGGACAACCCTGCCCGATTTGGTCTCGATGGTAAACGGTTCGCTATTTTGGTGGAAGTATCGGATATGGGTAACAGCCGATTTGTTGATATTTTGTTTTATGCATTGGACGATGTCACCACACCTGCAACGATAAAAAAAATCGATCCTAACAAGGTTTTACGATCAGTGGAGGTGAAGTGGTATCTGGCAAAAAGTGATATTGAATCACAACACCTGCAACTTTTATTCGATGTTGAACGATCAGTGAGAAGAGGTAAGTATCTGGACGATGTAACCTGGATGGTTCCTCAGGACTATCCTCAGGGGAAGATTCATGACCTGATTAATTTGGTGGATGCCAACTTGTACACATTCCTGCGAGAATCAATCCCTGAGCTTAGCTTTGTCGACCTGCGTGATGCGCGTCTTCGTGTTTTTGAAAATTTAGCAAACAAGGTTTTTCAAAAAGCGGACGTACTAAGAACTTTTGTTGATAACATCGTCAAACCTGATTCCCTCTGACAGCCAGCTTCATCTGCCGGATCCTTTGTTTAAGAGAAGAGGGGAATCAGGATAGTAAAAGCGGCCAAATCTACATATCATCCGGGCCAAAGGTCGCCGTGTCTGCAATGTTGTCTTTACCCAACAACATCATAAGCAGTCTGTCAACACCAAGGGCAATGCCTGCAGCAGTATCGATTGTATGAAGATCCTCTAGAAACTTCTCAGGCATGCGAAGATTGTTTCCATATCTGGCTTTACTCTCTGCAATTTCTCTGGTGAATCGTCGTCTTTGCTCGTGGCTATCGGTGAGTTCAGAAAAGCCATTGGCAGTTTCCACCCCACCAATATAGAGTTCAAATCGTTCGGCAACAGTGCTCTTACCAGGCTTGAGTCTGGCCAGTGAGGCCAAAACAAGAGGATAATCAAGGAGGAAGGCCGGGGTATTACATCCTAATTATTTGCAGATGATTCTACAAAGCCCTTGTCTTCGAGGCGATGAAGTGCCTCTCTAACTGGTGTTCGGCTAACCCCCATATGTTCAGCTAATTCTTTGGCAACTATTTTTTCACCAGGCTGGAGTGTACCATCCATGATCCAGTTCAATAATTTCCTGAATACATCCTCTCTCATTGGCAGTTGTTTGATCTGTTTTTCATTTTCAGGTAGTGGCATTTTTTCAAATCCTTCAGTTACTAGATTTTGCATTATGGTTGTAAGCGATCAACGAAGTACACCGAAAAAAAAGGCCACCGACCAGAAACCTCTGGCTCACACCCTACTGACTTTAGGGGAAGTATCCAGCTCAGTTTGTGTGAGATTGCTTGGCATCAATTTTTTATAGCCTTCTACTGTCTTAGCGAAAGGAAGTTTTTCAAAGAGGTAGCGAAGGTATTT
>JAAELB010000306.1 GCA_024227155.1 Desulfobulbaceae bacterium | reverse complement strand
TTTTTATAATATAAAAAATTTATAGTTGCTGATTTTGAAAAAGATTCGCCTGGGTTTGAGTTACTGGAAAGTGTATTCCCAATATACTGTAATAGAAGATTTGGAAATTTCATTCTGAACTCTCCCATATAATGGAATTTTGAATTTAGGAAAAATAATATAGATACAGCTAATTTGTTTAGTTTTTGGATCTGGCTACTAATTATAAAATAGCCGAATGAACAGGTCAAACAGGTTACTTGGACCATTCATTGCATCGAAGGCACAATGAACTACTTTTGTTAACAGTCACTCCAAAGGGCCCGCTGGTTAATTGCAGTGACACACACTTTCATTTTCATTGCATCAGAGCAAAAAATGTGAAAATATTCAGACATAATTAACATAAGAGGAACATAATGAATATGGAAGATACTCAGAACAAACCCAAAGGAGCGGGTAATAGTAGCTTTGAATTGATCGATATAGATATATTGATGGACATTCTACCATTGAAATCAGGATCTGTTGTCCTGGATTTAGCATGTGGCAAAGGGATTTACTCGATTTTTCTATCTGAAATTGTTGGTGAAAATGGACTGGTGTACGCTGTAGATCTATGGAAAGAGGGGCTATTAATTTTAGAAGAGCAAATTGAAAAACAAAATATTACCAATATCCTCCCACTTCTGGATGATGCTACCGAGCAAATTGAAATAGATGATTACAGTGTTGATGTCTGTCTGATGGCCACCGTCTTACATGATTTTGAAGAGATAAATAAAGCCGGTGTGGTGCTGGAACAGGTCAAGACCATACTCAAGCCTGGTGGATGTCTCGCCGTTATTGAATTTAACAAGATTGAAGGACCTCCAGGGCCACCTATAAAAATAAGATTGTCTGAGGATGAAGTCGAAAACATGGTATCAGAATACGGTTTTAAGAAACTTAAAACAGCCGGTATTGGCAACCACAACTATTTAATGACCTTTCAAAGCCTATGACACAAAAGTCCATTACAAATAAATGCACTGATCCAGACACGGAGTATGACCATTGAGATTCCATGGGGTGCAATCCCATTTAGTGGCATGAACTGACTTTACCCAATTTGTCCACGCTGGATTAAATAATCTGTCCCCTAAAAAAAGCTGGACTCTTGACTCATGAAAGGATATATAGATTTGCATGAGCAGGATCTTAACCATTCAAGGACGTGAGCTTTCAACAGTTGATATCAAAACGATACGCCAACTGATTTCCGACAATCCCGACTGGCATCGCACTCGCTTATCGAAAGAGTTATGTGCGCGGTGGGAGTGGCGCACGGAAAAAGGCCTGCTCAAGGATATGGCCTGTCGAAGTATGCTGAGAAAACTTGAGCAAAAAGGGCTTGTCACTCTTCCGGTTGCCCGCCATAGCGGTAACCGCCAGCGGCGTATTCCTGATGTTCCCCATGATTGTAATCCGATCGAAACCACTTTGCGTAAGATCCGTCCGATACAATTGATACCGGTACAGGGCCGTGGAGCTGTTGATGATCTATTCCATTGCCTTATGGATCGATACCATTACCTTGGGTGCAAAGGGCATGTCGGAGAACATATGAAATATGTGGCCTTTGATCACGAGAATCGCCCAGTTGCCTGCCTGCTTTTCGGTTCAGCGGCTTGGAAAACGGCTCCTCGTGACCGATTTATCGGTTGGGATCGGCCAACTCGCCGCAGGAACCTGCATCGGATGACTAACAATACCCGGTTTTTGATCCTGCCATGGGTTCGAATTCCCCATCTTGCCAGTCATGTTCTGGGTTCAAGCCTTAGGCGGCTGAGCCGGGACTGGATGGTGAAATACGGTCACGATATCTGTCTAGTAGAGACTTTCGTAGATCGATCACGCTTTGCCGGGACCTGCTACCAGGCGGCAAATTGGATCAAAGTTGGCCGGAGTAAGGGGCGAAGCCGTCAAGACAGACATCACAAGCTTCAGGTGCCGATAAAAGACATCTATGTATACCCGTTGACCACCTATTACAAAAAGCGGTTATGCGCATAACCTTGAGGATTTCAGTCGTCGAAACGACAGGTAATTTTTTAACCTGCACTTCGAGGACTGATCATGAAACTTGTATCCACTGTAGGTGGTATTCGAACCCTTCTGGCAGAAGCTGTTGCTGATTTCCAAAACCATCAAAACGTCAATATCCTGTGTGAGCAGGTACGAAACGGTCTCTTTGTTCTTGTAGAAGCATTCCTGGTTCCCGTCATTGAAAAGGTTCTGTGTGACCCGGATTTTCTATCTGAACTGAAAGTCGGTGCCGGTAAAATGGGACTACGCTTCAACGGATACCGTCCCAGCAGTATTCGGTTATTGACAGGAACCTCAGTGAGCATTAGATCCCCTTACTTTTCAAAAGCCGTTTCCAAACGGCGGCCAGGTCCTAAATCAAAAAAAAGACAGAATGGGACTGGTCGTCATTTCGGGTTCGATTACCTTGGTTTTATCGGCAGATGCTCAACACTGCTCGCTTCGTCGGTGGTCCATGCGGCACTGCTTTGCCCCTCTTTTGAAATTGCTCGACGAACCCTGGAGAACCATGCAATCAACCTGAATGTCAAAACCATACGCCGTATTACAATGAATCTAGCGCAGGAAGCTATGCCTCTGCGCGGCCGGGTATCTTTGTGCGATACCGACCGTGTCGGTGGAAAAATGGTTCTGGTCTGCATTGACGGTGGCCGTCTGCGTGAACGCAGACCCAAACGAGGGCGCAAACCAAAAGGCCAAAAGCGCCAAGGATACCATGCTGAATGGAAAGAACCCATACAGTTTGTCATCAACATTGTCGATACGGACGGCACGATATCACAAAAGCACTTGCCGCTTTATGATGCCACAATGGGTAATATAGATGCTGCCTTTGACCTTCTTGAGGTATACCTGCGTGAATTGAATATCTCCAAAGCCAAGCGTCTTGTTTTCTGTTGTGACGGTGCCCGCAGCTATTGGAAACGAACAGGCCCGTTGGCAAAAAGGCTTGGGGTCTCATCCCACTATGAGGTGATCGACTACACCCATGCAAAACAAAACTTACATGAAATCGTGGACAAATTGCCAAAGAGAACCCCTATAAAAAAAAGAAACCGGATTGCGGAATCTTGGAAGAGCCTCCTTTGGGATGGCAAATTCAAAGACCTTAGAAAAGAAATTATAAAACACATTACGTACCCTAAAAGACGCAAAGAAGCACTTGCCAAATTTAAAAACTACTTCATGAGAAATCGAAACAGGATGCAGTATAGCCAGTTCAGCAGCCTGAGAATACCTACCGGCAGCGGCTGTGTTGAAAGTGCAATACGCCGGGTTATCAACCTCAGGATGAAATCACCGGGTATATTTTGGAAACCGGAAACATCCGAATCAATGTTGTTTTTAAGAAGTCAGCTCCTTTCTGGGAGATGGAATACCTTGACGGACAATATCTTCAAACAAATTCGGTCACTTTGCTTATGCCACTAAATGGGATTGCACCCAGATCCAGGAGCCGTCATTTATGCTGCCGACGGTTACCACATCATCACTTTTTATGTCCAAGACAGCCTGGGCACCATTGTGTCTGATTCGGTAACGGTTGTTATAGGAGATCCTGCTAAAATATTACCTTTTTACATGTGATTTTGTTTTTTACATTTAAGAAGTCAGCTCCTTTCTGGAAGATGGAATACCATGACTGACAATATCTTCAAACAAATTCGATCACTTCGCTGATGCCACCAAATTTGCGTCAATAAAGTTATCAGGTCATTTCCAAACAGTATGCCTGTTTTGTGAAAAAAGTGAATTATTTTTTTCCCAAGAATACTGATCTCCAATAATAATTCCAAATTAGACCAGATAGCTTTTGTTGAGAATCAAACTGGAATTTTATATATAAGTCGTCGTATCGTTTCGATGGAGAAATAAAAAGGTTTTCTGAAAGAGGATATAGCGGATGTGGTTTTGAATTTTTTGAATTTTTTGAATTTTTCCAGTATAGACCATTTTTTTTCTTTGTAACGATAATCTGCATTTTCATTTTTTTAAAGATTCCTGCATAAGAAGCAAGTATTTTAGGATCAATGTTTTTCACTTTTAACTTTGTTTTCCGGGGAGTTGCTGCAGCAATAATATATTTTGAAAGCAGTCCAAATATTTGGTTTTGCAGCTTATTGCTGTAGTTCCCTCCGGTAAAGACAACAACCATATCAAGAGATGGAAAAATAAATGTATTCTGCCCACCATTTCCTGCGGCATAATATGTTTCAATATTTAAACCGTTAACAGTTCTTTGTCCTTTCCACCATAAATATCCATAAGGGAAAAAATTACTTGATTCAACATGTGATTTAGTAGATTGTTCCACCCATGAGGAGGATACTATCTGTTTGCCAAACCAGTTGCCTTTTTTTAAAAATAAATATCCTATTTTTGCCATATCTCTTGCAGTCATTTTTGCCGACCCGCCGGTATAGCCATCTCCTTCAGGTGAAATTAATAGGATATGATCTTTAATCCCTAAAGGTTCCAGCAATTCTTTTTTTAAAAAATCCTGATATCTCTTACCAGTTGTTTTTTTAATCACACTACTTAAAATCATTAAAGCAGTGCTGTTGTAAGCCCAATGAGTACCAGGCTCATATGCCATGGGAAGTGTTAAGGCAAATTGTCCCCAGTCTTTGGCTGCTTTCATCTTTTCCCCACATTTAAATTGAGGTTCCTGCCAGTCATCACAATCAATTCCAGAAGTCATGGTTAACAGATGCTCAATGGTCATTTGCTGTTTCTTTCTATCCCAACCTTGGATAGGTGCTTCATTCTTAAAATAATCAAAGACTTTTTGATGAACTCCTGGAATATATCCCTGATCAATGGCGATCCCCATGGCAATGGAGGTGATGGATTTGCCTGCCGAACGTATTTGATGAAGGTGATTTGCATTTGAGCCGTTATAATACTCCTCAAATGCAATACAGCCATTCTTGAGCACCAATATCCCATGTATATTTTTGATTAAGCCATTTGAAATCTTATTATTAGCTTCAGATAATTTCTCTTCCCTTAAGCCTAAAATATCAGGTTTTTTGTATTGGAAAACAGTATCAGTGCTATCAACTCCATATTTACCACGATTTACCCATTTATATACTCCGTGGTATTCTCCCATCTGAATTTGGAGACCAGTTGAATGTTGATTATCAAGTCTATCTATTTTTATTATTGCATCTACTATTTTACAATGAAGGATACATGGATCTTTTGATGAAGCAATTAAGGGTGCACCCCCTAACTGTGAATTTGGCGCTTCAATTTCCAGTCCATTAATACTTTGCAATATATAAATAGTTTTATAAACATTGACCTCCTGTTTTAAGCCGATTTGGATCAACTTTTGTTCAGATGTTTTTGTCAGAGTATATTCACCAATAATTTGATCATTATTAAATGTGTAATCCATTCCAATTGCAACACATGGTATCGACAAAAGAATAACAGACAATATTAGTTTTTTCATTTTATGAAATCCTTATTGATAAAATTTCACCTTTGCGAATTTATCATTAAATTGGAATTTATTTTAATTTAATATAGAACTAAACCGCTTCCATGTAATCACACCTGATATATATTATTTAAAACTTTCTTTTAAAAAAAACTTTTAACATGAATGATTGCTTTATTTAGCAAGGGCCAACAAAACTTTGATGTTAAATCAAGAAACAGTCATCACAGCTTATAATAAATTCTAAAACCGATAAATTTATTGATGAAGGAGTGAATCATGGCTAAAAACATAGCATTAATACCTGGAGAACAATCCAATTGGGAAGTCGTATTTTTTCTGCTCGTCGATAATATGATTCCATTCTTAAAATCCAATGATGTTTTCCAACGCCAGGACATAGTGTCCAAAGCGGGAATGTCCTTTATCTACAGGACACTAGGATCTATTGGTTATGAAGTCAATAAAACTCTTGAGAATTCTTTACAGGGCACTATCAACAGGATGGTGAACAAAAAATATATCCTTGCCGACTTTGGGGAATACACCCTCACCTTGAAAGGTCATATAAGACTATGTGAAATTCGTGACAAGTATTGTCCTGAGGGCAAAGAGTACATCGGACAACTCAAAGAGAACATTGAATACTTCGACTCCTTATCGGAAGCAAGATGTGAGGAAATTCTAATAAAGACATATCCTGATTTGATTGAGAAAATAAAGGAAAATAATAAGCTCAGCTGTAAGGACGTATTAAAATTCATCATCAAGAATGGAAAAAACATCAGCATTTGATAAAATTTTTCTGCCGATCATTTCGCCTATTTCTCAGCTTCCAGGCCCCGAATAGTAGTTTTGTCGAGCTTGATCAAATATTTCTTGATTTTTTTTGTCGCTGATTAATTAAGACTTCAAACAATTATTTATTAGAAAAAACCAGTGAAATTTCGGTATCTTATTGGAGGAGCCATATCTATTAAGTATGGCTGCAAACCCTGTAAATAAAGGCGTTAACTTCTTTCGTTATTGGTGAGGGGTTGGCAGAATCAAACCGGTAAAAACAACGTATTCACAGTCTTTGCATTTCAAATTCAGGCCAGATACAATATATAGGATTTCATCAACAAAATCTTTTGGGGCCTTTGCTATAACAAAGTCGTATGGGCCCTCGAAAATCAGGCGTATTGCACAGAGGCACAATTCCACAGCTGCACAGTGGTATAGCAGAATTTTACCTGCAACAATTTTTCTGATTAATGTTCCACCTACCCACTCTGCCTTTCTTCCCATTTTCCGCCTATACTGTCATTCAAACAGACGTGCGCACTTCGGTCCATAGACTCATTCCCACTGATGGCAGATCTGATAGATTCATATTTCAAAGAGATAGAACCAGATCTGTCCTGGATCTGATCACA
>JAAELB010000305.1 GCA_024227155.1 Desulfobulbaceae bacterium | reverse complement strand
GCTGGGCATAATCCGGGGATCGTCTGCTAAGCATCCGATCAATGCACGGTATAAGAACGGCATATGTACGATATACAAACGGGGAACATCCGATATGCATCCGATGAAAGTCAGGTACCAGGTCATCGGATGCATATCGGATGTTCCCCGTTTGTATATCGTACATATGCCATTCTTATACCGTGCATTGATCGGATGCTTAGCAGATGATCACCGGAAACGGTCTCTCTCCGTTACGAGCAGTCGAATTTGACTAAAAAATTGGCATCCGGTGAAGTTCGGCGACACTCTGCTGACACTCTGCTGACACTCTGCTGACACTCCGATATTATTACAGTATTGGTCCGGTATTGATCCGGCATTACTCCGCTAAAAGAAGGCAATTTGGAGGTGTCCGGCGAGCAGCCGACGTGAAAATTGTCAAAATGTTCCAATTTTTATATGGGGACGATCCGGGATGCCCTGTGTGATGCTGTCTTTAGCCATTTTATGATTTTGATGTCTTAGT
>JAAELB010000304.1 GCA_024227155.1 Desulfobulbaceae bacterium | reverse complement strand
TAACAGGAAGCAAGGGCCTCTTAGACACCAAATAGACGAGTTAGTGTATTTATGATCATCATATTACTCCCTTTCATAAATAGATAAACTCTGAAGGAAATATTACAAAAGGATACTCCCATGAAACAGGTCGTTCAATTTATACTCATCGGTGTCGTTCTGGCAACCATTGCCATGGTCTACGATGGTTTCTTTATTTTAGAAGAAGGTTACCAAGCCGTAATCACTCAATTTGGTGCACCCGTGTCCTCAAAGACCGATGCAGGTTTTCACTTTAAAAAGCCATTTCTCCATCAGGTTGAGCTTTTTGAGAAGAAAATTCAAATCTGGGATGGCGACCCAAACCAAATTCCCACAAATGATAAAACCTTCGTTTTCCTTGACGTTACAGCTCGCTGGAAGATAACTGATCCGTTACAGTTCCTCCAAGCTGTAAAAACAGAAACACGTGCTCAGTCACTGCTCGACGATATTATTGATGGTACTGTACGTGATATGGTTAATAAAAACAATCTCATCGAAATAATCAGAAGCTCTGACTGGTCAGAAGCGACTATGACTGCAAACTCTAGCGTTCTTGGTGAAAAACCGGAAATGGGCCGAGATATGATTGCTGCCAAAATTCTTGAAGTGGCTGCCAAGGTTACTCCCCAATATGGCATTGAATTAACGGATGTTCTCTTTAAAAGAGTTAATTATATTGAATCAGTTCGTTTGAAGGTCTATGATCGAATGATCTCTGAGAGAAAGAGAATTGCAGCAGAAAAACGCTCCTTCGGTGAGGGAAAAAAGGCCGAGATCCTGGGTAAGGTTGAACGTGAGTTGAAAGAAATAACCTCAAGTGCCAATCGAGATGCCCTGGGCATTAAAGGTAAGGCAGATGCAGAAGCCACTAAAATTTATGGCCTCGCCTATGAAAATGATCCGGAGTTTTACGGTTTCCAGAAAACCCTTGAGGCCTATAAAGCTATAGTTAGCAACAATACCTCACTAGTTCTCTCATCGGATTCCCAGCTGTATAAATATCTCAAAGATGTAAGCGTTCAGAAATAGTATACCAGCCCTCTTAAAAAGACAAAAGCCGATGCGCTTCAGCAGTGGAGCACATCGGCTTTTTTTATTTTTTATCGTTTACTTTTACCGCTCTATCTTCAGGATATGCTGGCGTCTGAGCCTTTGCAAAGGGAATGCGGCCCTTTTCTAAAAGCATTTCCTCAAAGGTAGAAAGGTCTTCATCACTTTCAATTTCGTCCATCTCCAATTTATCAAAACGGCAATTGCACCTGTTTAACTGGGCGTCACACCACGGACATATCTCCACAG
>JAAELB010000303.1 GCA_024227155.1 Desulfobulbaceae bacterium | reverse complement strand
CAACTCCAGCTTTGAGCGAACGGTTTCCAACTCCTCCTTCGTAAAGTAGAAGCCACTTTGCTTTACAAATTCCATACGGTCCTCAGGGGAAGACTTCCCGCTGCATTCCTTTCTGAAATCTTCGTCAGTTTTCATTCTTTCCAAAAATGCTGTAGCGCTTTCGATTGACATCTGTTTTCTCCTTCCCTGTTTGGGTTATTGACCAATATTCGTTGACTGTTTACGGCAAACTGATAACCATATCGGAATCCAGTGAAGCTGGGACCTATTGCCCCTGCCTAGGAGTCTGTCGGACCATAGTTATTTTTTCGCAGATCAAGGCATTTTCAGGGAATCAAGCGCAGCTATATGGTTGATATTGCGAGCGTTGATTTCCTGAAAATAACGCTGAAATGGGGAAAAAGGGCATAGTCCGACAGACTCCTAGGCGAGACTGATTACACAGTAATGAGTCGTATGGGGATTGATCTGCCTACCCTTCCTACCGCTATTAAATCCAAAAATTGCCCTCCACACCGCCGCATTCCATAACGTTTCCACAGCCACCCCCCGCTGCCCCTTCTAATTCTTCATCGCTCAGTTCAGACT
>JAAELB010000302.1 GCA_024227155.1 Desulfobulbaceae bacterium | reverse complement strand
GATACGCTCAAGAACCGATGTTAAAAAAGAGCCTTGGGCCCCGCTTGAAGATAAAGAACCATTTTCTTCATGATTTGCACAGAATAGTAAACTGTTCTTGGTTCGATCCGAATTTACCAGTGCAGTCATGCCTGCATGACAACTCAGCAGATTGTCAAGCCGGGGACCGCTGATAAATTCCCCGTTTACACCGGTGTATAATGGACCGTTGCTGTCGTAGCAAAAAAGATCAAAGGACAGAATATCCTGGTGAGAAGAGCCAGGGTGTTCTGATTTCAACTGAGTTTGCAAAATAGTGATGAAATCAGGTAACTGGTTTTCGATTGATTGGGCGATTAGTGGCGGAAGGTGTTGTTGTTTGTTGATTTCTGCTGCAGAATTGGCATCTCTATTTAGATGAATAGCAATACTGGGAATAGTCACCAGTGGTCTCTTGAAATCCACTAGCAGGGTTGTAAGGAGGCCATTCTTGTCCATGCAACATACTCTTCCGGCAAGAGAGAGGTCTCGATCAAACCATGGGGCTAAAAGACTTCCACCGTAAACCTCCACCCCCAGTTGGTGGTATGACGCATTTTTTATGTCGGGTTTGGGCTTAATTTGCAGACATGGGCTGTCAGTATGGGCAGCAATTATTCTAAACCCCTGTTCTCTGGTTTCCTCTTTCCCCAGGGTAAAAGCAATGATTGCGCCATTATCCCGAGTAACCGCGTATGAATGGCCCGGCTCAATCTGCCAGGCATGGTTCTCTTTGAGAATAGTAAAATCATGTTGCCGCAGGAACGTTTCCATTGAGGCAACAGCGTGAAAAGGGGTAGGGGTTGAAGACAAGAAATCGAACAATGTAGAGTTGTAAAGTGAGGTGTTCATGGAATTTGTTTGAACGAGTAGTATTAGTAAAAAAAGGATAATTCTGAGAGCTTCATTCATCAGACATTTTTCTGTATATGTCTAATTTACCCGTAAGTGAAGAGTAGTAAGGGGCAGCTATTGTCGGCTGCTCACTGGAATTGTTGGAAACCGGGAGGTCGTCGGGGTTTTCAATGACTCCAGCCAGGAGTTCTTCCTGTACTTTTTGTTGGATCTCCTGGCGTGCACGTGCCTCATTTACTGAAGCCTGATTAGCGATACGTCGGTCCGCATGTGATGGGTTTGCTGGTGCCAGTGCAGCCCTTTGTACAGTTTGCATTTTTGCAATGGTGGCCTCTGGGCTTGCCTCTTTTGAGACGTCGATCCCAACAGAACCGCCCACGGCATAGGCATTACCGTCTGGTCCCTTCTTGAATGTAAATGAAGTTCCCCCCCTGGCATATTGTCCAGCAGCAGAGAGATGGGCCTGTTCATGCCTTCTTACTTCAGTGTCTCTTTTTTGTAACTGTCTGATGACCTGAAGTTCGCGATTGTCAAATTCCTGAGTACCGCTAGCTGTGGTTGTAGCTGATTGTTGTTTCGCTTTGTTATTTGAGATGGCAGCTGATTTTTCTTTTCCGTCTGCTGACAGGGATACAGGGTCGTGAATATCTGTAAGAGATCGTGATCCTGTTGATTTTGACTGTGATCTGCCCTCTTTTTCAGGGGCATAGGCGGAACTCCCCCCGGCCCTTAAATCAACGACAGCAGGAGGGCTGAGGCTACCAGTTGTGGCGTGAGAAACAGAGGTTAATTCCATCTACAGCTCTTTTACATCATCGTCCCAGTTCCTGCAGTATGTCAAATTATTGCCAGGACCCTGGAACACTTGTACAGGTACTATTTGGCCTGCTCACTTAATATTATTATATATATTTATAGGGTTCTTCGCAAACTGCAATGTGAGAAAACAGCCGCCAGGTATCGTTTCAATTATATTTCTCCTGAAGATCATAGAGAGTGTCGAGGTATTTTTCACGGAATTGCAGCCGTTTGCCTCCATTTTCTAATTCTTCGGTAAGGGAATTTACTGCCGGGCGAATATCAATACCGTGTCGACTGTTTCCTTCGCTGTTTGCCCTGTCAATTATCAGGATAGCATAAAAAGTAACGGCCATCCTAGAGCTAGAATCTCTACGGAAAAGGTAAAGACGTCCCCCCATGGTATGGATGAGAAAACTGGCATAATCATAAAGGGCGTTAAAATCTATTTGCAGACCATATTCGCGCTCTATATATTCTGGCTTGTATGTGAGAGAGTAAAAAGATTTTAACATATCTTCGAGGGCATCTTTTTCTCTGTCGAGTATTCCTTTTAGTAATAATATATTGTCTTTGCCTAAGATTCTAAAAAAGTGGGCAGTATTTTTTAAAAGCGTAAATAGGTCATCTGTCTCCCTGGTTACTATAGGAGGATTGTCGAGTAATTTTTGAATCAGTTTAGAAAAATGGTTTTTACTTGAATCCTGAAGGTTAAATTCCTCCATGTACGGCTGTTCATCCAGGTGTGCATAAAAACTGTTTAGAACAGCCAACTGTTGTTCAAAGTCTGAGGTTGCTTTGTCTTTAACACCCGGACTTTCGCCGCTCTTGACTAGCTCCTCATCTTCATTTGAAGAGGTATCTGATACAGAGGGAGATCTGTTGCTTTTTTCCAGGGTCTCATTTGTATTTGTTGTGGAAGCTTCAATGGCTGGTTCTGATGCTGAATCAGAAGTCCCATGGGGAGCAGAGTCTGGTTGAATGTTTGGTATTTGGCTGCTTTCAACAGCAGAACCATAATCCAGATATGAATTAGATATTCCCCTATTGATATAAAAATAAAAGCCGGCAGTTGCAGCAGCTACAATAAATATTACAATCGGAAAAGTCGGGTTCGAGCGCCTCTTTACTCTGGAACGCGGATGATCCTTTTCGTCTGGATAAGTCATGTTTTAGGTGATATTGATTTTGGGAAATTTCGAAGTTTAGTGCCTTACTCCTGAACTTCCACCTAAAGAACAAGAAACTCAGGAACTCTTTATAAAATCATGAAGTTACTTTTACCAGCAGATAGTGAACGAAGTGAGACCTTCGAGGCACTTATCTCGTCTTATTTTCCCGTTTTTCTTACCGTTTACGGGGTTAGTGTAAAGTAAGGATAATCCATCCCAAAAGTAAAGTCACGAGGCAATGGCATGGTTTCGATCCCTGAAGACGCTATCCACTCTTTCAAAACCTCTTTGCGTCGCTTTGATGTTCATTCTATGCAAGATGCTTTTAATACTTGACTCATATCCACGAAAACACTATTTTGTTATGTCAATTTTATATACAATCACAATATTTAAGTAAATATTTTAATAGTTTTTTTGGCTTTTCAAGATTAATTAAAATTTGGAGGAACACCCATGGCTATTTCTGTTGTAGGTCACGCTAACCCTGATACTGATTCTGTAACATCTGCAATCGCACTTGCTACTCTTCTCAATGCTCAAGGACAGGAAGCAACTGCTTGTATGCAAATTGCTGCAGCTGATCTCAATCCCGAGTCTACAACCGTGCTTAATCGTTTCGGTCTCGCCGCTCCTGAAATGCTTAGTGATGCAGCGGGTAAAGAGATCGCTCTCGTTGATTTCAGTGATATTGCACAAGGTCCAGCGAATCTTGATTCTGCTGATGTTGTGGCGGTTGTTGATCATCATAAGATTGGTGATATCACTACTAACAATCCAATTCTTTTCAGAGCTGAGCCTGTTGGTTGCACAGGAACTGTTTTGAACAAGATGTTTAAAGAAGCTGGTGTTGCTATTCCTAAGGACGTTGCAGGTGGAATGCTTGCTGCCATCCTCAGTGATACTGTAAATTTCAAATCACCAACATGTACTGAAGATGATAAAGCTGCAGTCGCTGATCTTAAAGCTGTTGCTGGTGTAGAAGATACAGAAGAACTTTTCATGGAAATGCTCAAAGCAAAATCCGCTGTTGACGGCGTACCTGCCAAAGATCTTCTTTTCCGTGATTACAAAGATTTCGATATGAAAGGCAACAAGGTAGGTGTTGGCCAGCTCGAACTCGCTACTCTTGATCAGGTTGCGGACATTCGTGAAGCATTAATTGGTGCAATGGAAGAGGTTAAAGCTGACGGACGTCACACTGTATTGCTTATGCTTACAGATGTTGTTAAGGAAGGAACTGACCTCGTAGTTCTCTCAGATGATCCTGCACTTATCGAGAAAGCATTCGATACTAAGCTCGATGGTAAGTCCATGTGGATCCCAGGTATGATGAGCCGTAAGAAGCAGACTGTGCCTAATCTGCAGACCGCGTTTGGTTGTTAAGTAAAAATTTCTTTAGCCCTAATCTTCAGGGTTAATTAATAACGGCCCGTTATGTGTTTTACACATAACGGGCCGTTTTCGTATTTGCAGCAAATCTTATCTGGGAACAAATTTAGTGCCTTACTTCGAAACCCTTATTCTCGGACAAGTCCTAGCGCATTATTGTCGGTAGTTATTTATACTCTTGTTTATCTGTTGAACGATTGCTTCCACGTCCTCGGGTTTGTTACTCGGCACAATTCTTTTCACTTTAGCATTAAAAGAATTGAAGTTTGTTGTGCCGTCAGCTGCCATGCTGGAATTTCTCCAAATAGACAGTGGCGACCACTGGAAATCCAGTTTGCCAAGGTACTTGCCTCTGGAGAAAACCTGCGTAAATAAGGTGTTGTTGAGTTGATGAATTGGTACGTTGCCTCTTTTTTTATCAGCTGTAATGACGAGATGGACTGAAGGGTATAGCTCAGAAATTTCCTTATTGGCCGAAGAGACTAGGTTGGAAAGAACAATAATGAAATCACATTTGTCCTTTATGTCAGACAACTGGTTAGTAAGTGCAGTTTTCCAGTCAGTGATAGTGTAGCTGGGAATCTGGATATTGTGAGGGCCGGTGAGACCAATAATGCCGATAGAAACGGAGCCGATCTGCTTGATAATGTGCGGTGAGAAGACCAGTTGGCCTTGCTTATCGACTATATTTGCTGATATCCAGGGTAAACTTTTTATTTCCGGGGAATTGAAAAAAGCTTCACCGGCAGCAAGATCAGTTGCACTTACTGCCATCCCATCATAACCAATGAGGCTATAGGCCTTAACTATCCCTTCAGCTTTGATGAGAGCTATCGCTTGGTCTCTTTTTTTAGAGGATTGCCGTTTAAAAAGGAGATTACCGGAATCAAGGAGGATCTGCGGTAAGGAATTTTTACTTTTTAATCTGTTAATTAATTTTGCTTTACCAGACAGCCCGCCCAGTTGACTGGATTTTCATCCACAGGGTTGGTATTCGCCAGAGACATTATTTGAAAATAAAACTGTAAATTCGTGCAAACCCTTAACACTTTCGGCGGAGACAACTGAGATGTTCCAGGTGGAAAGGAGAAAAAAAGTGAGAAGCGAAGTGAATAATATGTGCATAAGTAATTGTAGTTAGGATGATGTAATGTGAATCAGGAATTCTGTGTTGCCTTTTGGTCCACGTATGGGCGACTCTGTTACTCCTTTTGATATCAGGTTTGCTTTTAAGGCGAAATCTTCAATCTTCAGGATCGCTTTGTCGTGTAGTTTTGGCTCAACAACGACGCCACCTGGACCAATGTCATCTTTTGGCAGCTCAAATTGCGGTTTTATGAGTGAAATGATATTAATTTTTCCAGGAAAAATTGGAATAATTGCGGGTATTATTTTCGTAAGTGATATGAAAGAGACATCCATGACAGCTAAATGAATTTCTTCATGTTCAATATCTTCAGGAGTTATTTTTCTGGCATTATGTCTTTCAAGTACAACAACCCTTGCATCCTGTCGTAGTTTCCATGCTAACTGGCCATAGGCAACATCGATGGCGTAAACTTTCTTCGCCCCGTTTTGCAACAGGCAGTCTGTAAATCCTCCTGTTGATGCACCTATATCGATGCAGACACGGTCGGAAACGTCAAACTCAAAATGCGCTAGCCCTTTGGCCAACTTTAAGCCACCCCTGGAGACGTAGGGACATCTTGTTTTAATTCTGATTTCAGCCAAATGGCTGATCAAGGTACCGGCTTTATCGGAGATTGTGTCGTTTACGTACACCTCTCCGGCCCCAATCATCGCTCTGGCAATGACAAGATCAGATGCAAATTTTGTATCAACTAAATGTTGGTCTAAGCGTATCTTCAAGAGCAGTAAAACTCCAGGCACTAATAAGTATCGAGCTTTGCTTTTGCTGTAGTAGCCTCTGGAGTAGAACCGTGTTTTTTGAGCAGTTTTTTATAAATTACCTTCGCGGTATCCTTGTCGGCGAGTTTTTCAAAAGCCATTGCCTGTTTCAACATTGCGGCGGGTGCTTTATCACTTGTTGAATGTTGTGATATGATTTTCTGATATTGCATAATAGCCTTATCATACTCTTTCTGTTTAAAGAGTGATTCACCCATCATGAATCGTGCATTTACGTTGTTGCCGGAGGTTGGATTAGAGGCCACTTGGCTAAAGAGCTTGTAGGCCTCATTGTATTTGTTTCTCTGGTAGAGATTTTGAGCTTTCGCATAATCGTTTGCAGGAGCCACTGGTTGTGCCGTAGTGCCGCCTGACGACTGTTTTATCGCTGGTTTATTATTTGTCTTAGCCGATTTCACAGCGATGGTAGTTTTGGCGACACTGGGTCCCTTTTGAATCGGTGGTGCAACAACGCTCCTTTTTACCTTCTTCTTTGTTGCGCGAAAGTGCTTTACATTAGTACCATAAGAGGTCGTTTTACTGGCTGCATTCGATCTTTTCCTTGCCAGTTCAGCCTCAATTGCGGTTTCTTTTGCTCTGCGCTCTGCCTCTAATATCCGGGCCTGCTGAATGGCTTTAACACTCTCCTGTTGCTGTTGAAGCTTGGTGTTAAGCTCTACAAGGCGAACTTCCTTTGCTCTTTGTTGTTCTTCGAGTCTTTTGAGAGCCTCTTCACGTTTTGCAGATTCCTGTTCGGCAACACTTGTTATGGCTACCTCTAATTCTTTATTTTGTTCACGTAGTTTCTGGTTGAGATAATATGATTCTTCAAGTTGTGCCTTAAGTTCAATGATGTCTTGCTCAAGCTGATCCATATGCCCAGAGGCTGCAGCTTGCCGTTTTTGTAGCTGGCCAACGGTGGTTGACTTCATGTCTTCAAGTTTTTTATTTACTATTCGGAGCTGGTATCTCAAATCTTCCAGGTCGGAAGAGGATGCGCATCCGGTGATAATAACTGCAGAAGAGGCGAGGAGTAAAAAATTTCTAACTGTTTTTTTCATGATAGTTTGTATGTAAATGTTTGATACTTTGTACTACCGTGCCCATTGCGGATAGGATTGGCTACCCGGAAGAGTAAAAAGGCGCCTTTGGAAAGATCCGTTCTTCAATATACCGTAAATCTGATCCTTTTTCCCGTCACGTTTTGTAAAAATAACCTGGTTGCCATCAGGGGACCAGTTTGGAGATTCATGGTGGCTGAGATCTGCAGTTAACTGTTTCGGCATCTCATTGCTCAGTGGATTCATGGTAAAGAGCTGATACACACCATTGCGCAGACTTGAGTAAACAATTTTATTTTCACTGGGGGACCAGTTGGGCTCAGCGTTTTCAGAACCCTCAAAAGTTATCCTTTTGACTTTTCGTGTTCGCATCTCCATGAGATACAGCTGAGGCTTGCCGCTTCTATCCGAGACAAACACAATATGCTTTCCATCGGGTGACCAAGTTGGAGACACATTGATACCTGCACGGCTGGTGAGTGGTTCAATTATTTCACCTCTGTTGTCGAGGAGGTAGAGATCCGGGTTGCCACTTTTTGACAGGGTGAGGATCATCAGTTTTCCATTCGCCGACCAGGCAGGAGCGAGGTTTAGCCCTTTACGTCTGCTCAAGGCACGGGTGGTTTTGCTTTGTAATAAATCAGTTATATAAAGGTTTTGATTGCCGGTGTGGTAGGAAGAATAAGATAGTAGGTTACCACCCGGCACAAAACGTGGGGAAACTGTAAGGTGTTTGTGTCGAGTGACCTGTCGTATCTTCCTGCCAAGAATATCGGTTAAAAAAACCTCTTTGACATTATTTTTACGGTTTACAAAGGCAATTCGCGTCTCAGCAATCCCCGGCTTTCCGGTGAGAGTTTCAAGGACACTGTCGCAGAATTTGAAGAGCATTTTATCTTTTTGTGCCATACTACCGGAAAAAGACTTGCCCATAATAACTTCGTTACCTGCCACATCCAGTAACCGCATTTCAAGTTTGATTGAATCAGATGAAATGGTGTATTGGCCAAGGGCAGTATAATCTGTACCATATTTCTTCCATTGAGCATCCTGGATGCCACCGTAGTCAGAGGTTGGAATAATGGAAATAATTCCATGGAATTTTAGGGATTTTGCCAGGGTATCCGCCAAGTCTCTTCCCAGTCTTTGCTTTTGTTGTGATAAACTTTTATTTACAAACCAGGGAACTGCAATTTTAATTTTTCTGGTTTCAGTAGTGGTTATATCCAGGTAGACGCGATCCGCTGCCATAGTCGGTTTGACAAGGCTAAAAAGGAAGAGGGAAAAAAATATAATATTCAAAAATGTTTTGGAAAAGATAGTGTTCATTTTCATATGACCGTTATTCTTTATTATTCTATACCACCCGGCTTAAAAACCAGACCTATTTCTAGCCTCTGTTTTTTCATTGCTGGCGGGATTGGGGGTAAAGGACGTGCGGCTTCAATGGTCCTGCTAACAAATTGATCAAAAACTCTGTCGCCTGATTTATTTTCAAAAAAATTATCCGCAATCTGACCGTTTTTGTTAATTGTGATGACAACCACTGCCGTCAGATTAGGTCTTTTTTGTAAAGATTCCGGTAGAGCCCAGAATTGATGCAGCCGATTTATAATTGAGGCAAAATACTGGCTTTCAATAAGGTTGCTGCTCCCTCCACTTTGGTGTACTGATCCATCTTGTTTTGCAGAGTTGCTCTTTTGTGGTTTCGTGACTACTGGCTGTTGAGGTTGCAGCAAGGTTCGTTCTCTTTCCAGTGCTTCTTTGGCTAAACGTGCCTTTTCTGTAAGTAAGTCCTCTTCACGTAGTGCCTCTGCAAGCTTTCTTCTTCTCTCTTTTGCCAGATCACGCTGTCGCGGTTTCGGTGTGAGCTTTTTTTTCTTTTTTCTTTTTAAAGGTTTAAGAGAGATAGACTTTGCTGGAGATACTGGCACCGTTGGTTGAACCTCGGCAATTGGAGCCAGTTTTTTGGCCTTGAGCGGTTTTACAGGTACCGGCGGGGGAGTAGACTCAGGTTGAACCTCGGCCTGGGGTTGCTGGGTTGGCATCGGTTCAGCAACGTTTACTATGCTTACCGTGTAAATGTCGGCAAATTTTGGCTTTGCTTTAAAAAACCCAGGTATATAGACGCCACCTAATATAACCAGAACGTGTATTCCTATAGCTAGGTTTAGCGGTAGTTTCCATTCGTTGGATGGCATATAGTTTATTCGATACTTGTAAAACACTACTGTTAGTTATTCTCTGGTGGCTTGGTTATCATTCCAATTTTATCAAAACCAACTGACTTAATATCAGCCATAACCTGCACTACATGACCGTATGGAACCAGCTTATCAGCACGGAGGAAAATAGGTTGGTTATTGTTGGCGGAGTAATTCTTTTTAAGCTCCTGCTTAAGAAGTGGGCGTACAAGAGGAATGTTATTAATACTGACCTCTCCACCCTTGTCCACTGTCACAACTATTGGTTTTTCTTCTTGCCGTAAAGATTTCGAGGTAGTCTCTGGTAAATCTACATTGAGTCCCTGGGTCATCATCGGCGCCGTAACCATAAAAATGATAAGCAGCACAAGCATGACATCAACAAGGGGGGTGACGTTAATATCGGATACCAATCTCTTGCGTGATCTTTGTGATGGGCCCATGTAGCGCCTTACTCCATAAAAGCTGTAAAAACAAAAAATGAATTTCTAAGGTACTAAGAAATCCCTGCCAGTGCGGTTTATTACACCCTGCTGAGTAGATCACGTTCGACGAGGTTAAGGAAGTCAGTGGAAAAGTTACTTATTTCACCTTCTACGTCGTCAAGCTTGTTGGCATAATAATTGTAAAATATAACCGCGGGTATAGCCACAGCAAGACCCGCTGCGGTAGCGACAAGCGCTTCAGATATCCCAGGAGCGACAACAGCTAGAGAGGCGGATCCCCGTTGACCAATGTCATGGAAGGAGGCCATGATGCCCCAAACCGTACCAAATAAACCTATGAAGGGAGTAGCACTCCCTGTAGTTGCAAGAAAAGGAAGGTTACTGCCTAATAGGGTCAGCTGCTGGGTCTCGGCTTTTCTAATGGCACGTTTTAGATTGTCCATTGTGGCGAGCTGCATATCAAGAGTGTCTTCACCTGTCTCCTCTTCTTTTCTATTACGAATTTTATTGATTTTTTGTAATTCCCCGAAGCCTGAAATAAAGACGGCGGCCTGGGGGGCGTATTCAAATTCGGCAGCTGCGCTATGGGCTTCATTGAGGTTGGCTGAGTTCCAAAATGTGTCAAGGAAATCCTCGGTATCAAGCCTCACCTTTTTAAATAACCTCGCTTTCATTATAACAATAGTCCATGAAACTAGAGAAAAAATAAGCAAAGTAAGCATTACGAGCTGTCCCACCGGGCCAGCATGGAAAATCATATCTGAAATAGATAACTGCACTAGTATAATCCTGTCAAGTTAGCAATACGAACAATGTATTATGATCGGTGAATGTATCTGGAAAATGTAGAGATCAACAGCACTCAAAACCTGATATCTTACCTGCTTTAATTAAAAATTCAACTGCTCAATTGTTGAATTACTATTCCTTTTCTTTAACCATTGAACAAGCAAATTCGACCTTGAGTGCAACCTTGCCGGCGACCCTCATTGTACCTTTGAAAAAACATACATTTGCCACAATCTCTTGTATCTGTACGGTTATTTCCGTAGATTCACCAGGGTAGACAGTTCTTTTAAATTTTGCATTGGTGATTCTGGTTAGAACCGGGACTTCGGAGTTAGAATATGTGGTGTCCTCATTAATTTTTCCCATCAAGAGAGCACCACTTTGAAAAATCGCTTCACAGAGAATAACACCTGGAGTTATCGGGTTTCCCGGATAGTGTCCTGAATACATATCAAGATTTTCAGGAAATACTTTTTCTGTGACAATGGTCTCCTTTGAAGCGGAGATAATTTTGTCAACAAAGAGAAATGGAGGTCGGTGGGGGATCAGTGCAGTTACATCTTCTATTGCCGTCATAATCATAAACCGCCTGTAATCTCAAGCACGGTTCCGGTAATGTAGGATGCCTTTTTCCCGGCTAAAAACAACACCGACTCGGCTACTTCCTCTGTGGTACCAAATCTACGCATGGGCACCAATTTTTTATATGCTGAGAGTTGTTCTTTGCTCAGATCTTTAATGAAATCAGTAGCTATAAATCCGGGAGAGACACAATTGACCGTAATTTTTTTTCGTGCTACTTCTTTTGCCAGGCTTTTGGTCATGGCAACCTGTCCGGCTTTTGATGCGGCGTAATTCGCCTGGCCTGTAAAGCCAAGGTGAGCTACGGGCGATGTTATATTTATGATACGGCCATATTTATTTTGCATCATTAGAAGAACAGCCTGTTTGGACATGAGGAAAGATCCCGTCAGGTTGATATCTATTACCTTTTGCCAGTCTTTACTGTCCATAAGCGCAAGAACAGCATCTTTACGTATTCCGGCATTATTGATAAGCACATCAAGTGAACCATGAACTTTTTCAATGTGCGAAAAAAGTGATGCTACATCAGCTTCTCTTGACACATCACACTTATGCAATTCAAACAAGGCAGCAAATTTGCTGTTTTCCTCTGTAAAGACAGCGGCTGAAGTCTCATCTCCAGCATAGAGTCCAATGACATAAGCCCCGGCCTGGAGAAAGGATTCAGCGACGGCGCGACCAATTCCCCTAGTTGCGCCACTGATCAAAACGGTTTGATTTTCAAAGTCTGTCATAAAAATTCTCCTTTACCTACGTTTATGAACGTAGAAAACTGTCTACATCGTTTGAAACAATCACACCGTAGTTTATCGCACCTAGCCAGCCTGACATAATGATTCCAACGGAACCGACATGAAACAACCCTCCGACTTCTTTGAAAATAGATCTCGATATATCTAGTCCTTCAAACTTAGTACCAAAGGAGGTACCACGTGTATGGAGAGTATAATCGTTAAATGTTCTTGGTGTTGCTGCCTCTGCCCAGTCAATTTTCTCTTTTACGCCGGGGAGATAACGTTCCAGATCGAGAAGAGACCTTTTGATAAGTGCTTCTTTTTCACTTTCATAGGTGGCGGAGTCAAGTCCGGCCCAGTCGTCATATCTGCTGTTCATGGAAGTTACGACTGTATACCTGTTGAGTCCGGGCCGTGTCTTTGGGTAATAGATGGAGAAAGTTTTTGACTTGGTGGTAATGTCCAGGAGTTCCTCAGAGTCAAATTCAGGTGCAGTGGAGGTGAACAGCAGATCTCCAACATCCTTTATTTTTTCTCCTTCTCGAATACCAAAATATACCTGACAACTGGAGTTGTTAACTCGTATTTTGTCAGCCTTTTCAAGGAAATCGTCCGAATAGTTGTCACGTTCAGTGAGGTTATCTATGGTGTTGGTTATACCACTGTTTGAGACAATCGCCTGTGCCTTGATATTTTTGCCAGAAACTGTGACTCCTCTCACCTTACCTTTTTCAACAATGATTCTATCAACCTTTGCCTTGGTGCAGATGGTAACACCGTTTTTTTCAAGTTCATCAGTCATCATACCGATAAGTTTGTCTGTACCACCCTCAAAGGTAAAAACGCCTTTATTCATGAAGTTTGAAAAGACAATACCGTAGGTAATAGCGGGATCATCCAAGGTGGAACCATTTGCATAGGTTATCGGTTCCATAAGTAAGCGATGTACGTCAGTTCTGCCTGGGAAAAATTTTTCAAACAATTCCCTTGTGGTCATTGTCTGGTCGTCATAAAAGTTCATTCCCGCGACGGTTTCAAAAAATTTGGAAATGGTTGCGCGATCGACTTTAAAATGTGAGTGCAGCAGGTTGGTGAAATCATCTTTGTCAAATGTGGTGCGAATCGAAAATTGTGGATTGTCAAAGACGATGTTTGGCAACTGGACAATGGACTCCATAATCTCTTTGTTCCAGTATTTCTTGCATGTTTTCACCATTCCGTAGGGGAAACCGTGGAGCGAGATGTCAAAGATATGCCCCCTTCTTTTAAACCAGGTAGCAAGTCCTCCCAGGCGATGATGGTGTTCAAGGAGAAGGACCTTGTGGCCACAATATGCAAGTCGGTTTGCGGAGGTAAGCCCACCGAGGCCAGAGCCAATGATAATGACATCGTAACTGTCTTTGAGTTGTGAAAAAGAAACGGGCATAAGAGAGTATAAATAAGATTTATGTTGTGGTGACTGACTAACACCCCACAAGGGGGTATAAGTGCCATGGTGGTTACTTTAAGTTTATGATGTTAAAATAATATCCAGTTTTTTCGGAGTCTGCGCTACCTGTTTTTATTGAGTAAGGCACTAAAGCTTAGGCAGTATGTGTTGATTGACTATGGAGACCCCACTGAGCATGGAGCCGATAATTCCTAAAAAACCCTGGTCGGTTCCGGCAAGAAAGATGTTGGACAAGCCGATGTCGCCATTTTTGATTTTAGTAGGGTTACCGTATATGGCGCCTTTTATTTTTGAGGTATATCGCTCGATAGTAACAGGGGTAAAACTATTTTGATAGGTAATTCTGGAGGCAAATTTGCCTGTCAAAGCTTCAATTCGTTTGAGTGATTCTGAGGAGCAGTGGTTCTTCTGCTCCAGGTAGCTATTTTTGTCAGACGAAAGTTCTTTCCATTTTGAGTAGCTTGCCAGGTGAGTAGATCGTATTTCAAGCTCATTTTTCACCTCAATCCCGTGGAAGTTTCCAGGAAAACAGATCACGCCACTTGAAAAATCGACGAGTTCTTTCGGTGATTTGTAACTGAAGTTCTCGTTCTCATTATAAAAAGTTATAGTGGAATCTTTGTCGATGCTGAGTCCTTTACTATCATCAAGCTGGTATATTGTTTCTACAAACCCAAGCCTGGGTAAGCTGTCCGGCGAGGAGGGGACTTTACCATCCAGGAGGCGTAGCGTTTCCTGGTAGCCAATGGTTGAGAGTATATAGTCACACTCTATTTCTTCCCCTGATTCCAGACGAACGATTGAGTGAGAATCGTTTCTAAATATTTTCTCAACCCCGCAGCTTGTTCGAATTTGCCCCCCCAGACATTCAAGATGCTTAACAAGAAGCTCCAGAAAATCTTTAATGGTACCAAAGGGACGGAACATACCTTCTTGAAAGATTGCTCTGAACATTATTGCAAACTGACTTAGATCCATGTCATCTTCATGGCTTGATCCATAGTACATCAGTGGACAGAGGATCATATCCACCAGCAGTCTATTCTCAAGAGTCTGTAAAAGGAAGGCCTTTGCGGATCTGAATGGTGTTGGCGCAAAAGCGTCAAATTCTTGAAGGAAATTGAGTAATTTCTGAAAATTATTTGCGCTGGCAGGGAATTTTTCTGAAATTTCTGATTGAAATAACTCGAATTCGTTAGAAAAATATAAAGATTGCTTGTCTTTGAAAACGACTTTTGACTGAAATTGCTGACACAGCGTAATATCTTTTCGTCGTAGTTTTAATTGCCTGAGCAGTCTATTTAGAGGCGCTTTTTTATCTCCAGGTTCTGCATAGTTGGTGATGGCGTGGAGGCCGGTTTCATAGAGTTTTTTGTTGCGATAGAAATAGGAATTAAGGCCTCCCAGGCGGGAATGCTTTTCAAGAAGAACAACTTCAGGGGAGAAGCGGGCAATACGAATTGCGGCGGCGAGACCCGAAAGCCCGCCGCCAATTACCAGGGCTGGTATTCTCACAGCATTACGCGTCTTTTAAGAGCGGTTCTAAATAGGTTACACAGCTGTTGAGGCTGGCGAGGTTGGGGTAATCTTCCTCTGGAATTTGCAGTTTATGGCGTTTTCTCAGCTCCATGACTATGTCCAGAAAATCCATAGAGTCCAGATCGAGCTGGTCTCTCAGTGGTTCGGCTGGATCAAGGCTGGCAAAATCAGCTTCATCATCAATATCTTCAATAATTTCCAGAATCAGATCTTTAATCTCTTCACTTGTCATGAAATTCTCCGCATTCGACGTGTGGGGGGGACATTTAAAACATAAAGTCCAAACCAAGATGGCCGGACGATTATTATATTATAGACAAAACATTCCCTATAACATACCTGAGCCATCTTGTTTATATTTTTTTACATCTGGTAATTAAAAAATACTCAGTCAGTGTATTTCTTCACAATTACTGTAGAGTTGATTCCAACCATACCGAAGGAGTTGTTTAATATGGTATTTATATTTTCTCTTTTGACAGATTCATTAATTACCAGATTGTTGAGAGCACACTCAGGGTCGAGGTTGTCAATGTTGATGGTTGGGTGGATGATGCCATCATCAAAGGACGGCAGGTTGCCTGCAAGTTCAAGAACACCCGCCGCACCCATTGCATGACCTATAATGCTCTTGGTGTTATTGACGAAGGTTGACGGGCAGTCAGAAAACAGTTGGCGAATCGCCTTACACTCCTCAATATCACCTTGTTTTGTTCCGGTTGCGTGGGTGTTGATAAGATCGATATCCTCGGGTTTAAGCCCTGCCCTTGAAAGGGCAAGTTGCATACATTCAGCCTGACGCTTGCCGTAGGGCAATACAAAATCCTTCGCATCAGAATTCATGGCATAACCGACAATCTCTCCTAAGATAGGAGCGTTACGTTCCAGTGCCCTGTCAAGGTACTCAAGTGTATAGATACAGCCCCCTTCAGAAATAACAATACCATTCCTGTTCGCATCAAAGGGACGGGTGGCAAGCCGCGGATCGTCGGCCTCACCTAGAGCATTCTGCGCCTTAAAACTTGCAAAAATACCAAAGGAGCCGACAGATTCAGAAATGCCCCCGGCGATTGCCATGTCGATTTCACCAAGGCGCATCATTTGCACCGCTTGGATCAAAGAGGCATTTCCAGCGGCACATGCAGCACCAATTACATAGTGGGGACCTGTGATTCCAAGATTCATGGTGATTTCCCCAGCGGGGTTATTCAACACAGTTCTTGGATTGTGGTGATGTGTCCAGTAATCTACGTTATATTCGTAGTTGCTGATGTTATATACTTCATTTTCAGTCTCCACTGTACCATGTTCTGTCAATCCTATATACACACCAATTTTAGATGTATCGTAACTGGAAAGATCGAGCTTGGCCGCCTCTATGGCCTCGTTGGCGCAGTAGACCCCGATGCAGCCCGCACGGGTTCCTTTTTTGTTTTCTTTTTTCTTTCGATATTTCGTTTCAGGAAAGGAACAAACACCCGCAGGGGCTTTACCAAAATACCTGAGATCTACCTCTTGTATTTCACTAACACCTTGGATTAATTTTTGACGATAATCCTCCAGATTATCAGCATTTGGGGCGACAAGTCCAACACCTGTTATAACAATTCTGGGGTAATGCATTTTTATAGCTCAAATTGGGGTGAAAATTGAAGTGGATATTTGAATGTAGGGAGGAGATGAGTAGTAAATCTCAACTCTACAACATGGGACTTCAAATATATATAGTCAATAAGAAAAGCAAAGAACTGTAGATGATATTAGATTAAAATTCAACTTTATTGGAATTTTTCTATTTAAGAGACGGTAAAGATATCTTATATACTCTGTTAGATAGTTCTTTTTTCTTTACAACAAGCTTTAACTACCTTTTGCAATATACCTATGACAACTGAAAAATCCGGACCAGAGCTCGCCGTTCAGGGCAATATTAAATCTCAATTGGATTCTCTGGAGGAGGATCGTAAGAAGATCCGCTTTCAGCATAGTATCAGCGAGCTGATAACCGGTAATTTCAGAGTCTTCGAAAGTGATGAATTTGTCCATGGTCTTATTCTCACTTTCCGCAAAGAAAATTGCCCTGAGGCAGATGCTCTTGGTGATATTCTGGACGCGCTTATGGGGGCAGTGTTGTCGGGTCAATCCTCTGTGAGAGAGCGGGTTTTACCTGTTCTTTATCATGCTTCAAATTTCTTTTTATCGCTTAATCATATAAAAGGAATCCATTGCATATACGCTATTATGCTCGAATGGCTTCGCTTCGAACCTGAAACCCTCCCTGGTTCTGAGACTATCTTCAAAAGAATAGAAGAGTGTGTTGAGTGGTTGTTGAAAAATGAAAAATATGTCGAGGCCGAAGAAGCCTTTGAAGTTTTTCAGTCCATTCAATCCGGGGCTATCAAGAAAAAGCCTGTATTAAGGGGAATGACCGGAAAAAGTCTCAAATATTTTGCAAGTGATGAAAATCTTACAGCTATGATTGCTGGCTACCAGAAAAATGACAGCCAGCAAAAGACATATAAGGATATTCTCATAGCTCTAGGTACTGACGCGGTTTTTTATATACTGGAAAAAGCTGTTGAGACACAGGATAGAAGTAGGAGGATGGCTCTCATTAATCTTGTGGTTTCTTTTGGGGACTCTGCTGCCCCTGCGCTCACTGGTTGTCTTGCAAGCAAGCCATCCTGGGCGGTTGTTCGAAATATAATATTTATTTTCGGGGAGATGGGAAATCCTGAAAATTATCCGCATATTGCAAAATACCATGATTATCCGGACGAAAGAGTTCAATTGGAAACCATCAGTTCGATTCTTAAACTTGGTGGTGATGAGAGCAGAGTGCGGCTCACTAACGCTTTAGGTACAGTTAATGAAAGATTAAAGCTCTATATACTGCGTATGCTGATAGATAAAGGTGAGCCAGATGAAGAACTCTACAGGGCCTTGAAACAGCTGGCAGCAAAAAGATCGACTTTTTCATTTTCCGCCGGAACAGAATTGTTATCCTCAATTTTAACTGCACTTAAAATGTTTCCCAGCAGAGAGACTGTGCGGCTTTTGCTGGAGATGAAGACTGATTATATGCGGGGTGCTGATGTTGACCAGGTAGTGTTGCTTATTGATGAGGCATTAAATTTTGTTGAGCCCCAAATACGACACAAATCTCAAAATAAGGGGGAGTTGCACCCGACAGTATCCTTTGACAATGACCCGGCTCAGCAGCAAATGGCCTCAAACACAATCCACTCTATAGAGGTGAAGGTGCAGGGCTATCTCAGGATAGGT
This sequence comes from Desulfobulbaceae bacterium, assembly GCA_024227155.1. Taxonomy (GTDB): domain Bacteria; phylum Desulfobacterota; class Desulfobulbia; order Desulfobulbales; family Desulfocapsaceae; genus Desulforhopalus_A. The sequence continues at coordinate 44,368 of JAAELB010000302.1, read as the reverse complement.
GAGAAAAAGGCTGCAAGTGCCTACCTCTACGAACAGGCTGTAGCAGCAACAAATCAGAGAAATTTTGTAGTGGCAGAGGTCTTAAGGGACAGGGTGCTTGAAGTTAATCCTTTTGCCCTAACTGAAGTGGTGAAACTCGGGGAATTAATTGAGAGTCAGAGATCATGTTTGATTACCTCGCACCATATTGATATCTGGAGAGAACTGTACGATGCAATGACCACCGCTGAGTTTAATGCACTGTACTATAACTCAACCCAGGAAAGTTACAAAAAAGGTGATATTTTAGTCAAGAGCGGTGAAACAGATAATAGCCTCTTCTTTCTTAACTCGGGAAGCATAAGCCTGAGTTGCGACTCAGGTGGTAATGAGAGTTTTTTGCGACGGGTGAATCCTGGAAATATACTCGGATGGGAACAATTTTTTTCAGCCTCAGTATGGACTGTCACCCTAAAGGCCCTTTCAAGCGTACAGGTACAGGTTTTAGATCAGCAGGGGTGGCAGAAGGTGCTAAAGGAATCTCCTGAGCTAGAGAGCACATTGCTAAGGTACTGCCAGAGTTTTGAGAAGATTTCAGAGCTTGTGAAGATGTCCGGAGACGATCGTCGCACTACCTCCAGGCACACAGTGAATTTGCCGACGCGGCATATTCTGCTTGATCCCTATGGGCAAAAAGGTAAAAAGAGCTTTAGAGGCGAGCTTATCGATTTATCTAGAAATGGGATTGCCTTCACCATAAAGCTTGTTAATCAAAAAACATCAAAATCCTTACTCGGTCGTCAAATTATCTCTTATCTGGAGATGGAGGGGGCCGTCTATCCGGAGTTTAGTGGTTTGGTGGTGGGTGTAAGGCTCTTTGATTCCTATACACAGAGTTATTCAGTCCATGTGAAGCTTGCAAAAAATATCGACGAGGTGCAATTTAGAAAATTAATTGCCGCAGCGTCTTAAGTTACACTGTGAGCTTATATTGTGAATTCTGAAGTATGTAATAAAGCTGTAATTGTTCGTGGTCTAAACATAAATCCGCCAATTGTACTTGCACCTATGGTGGGTTTATCGCATTCTGCATTTCGCTCACTGGTAAAAAAAATAGGTGGTGTGGGTGCTTTTTATACGGAGATGCTTGCGGCAAAAAGGCTTCCCCATGATAATCCTAAATTATCACCGCTGTTAATGAAATCCTTTGAGGAACAACCTTTGATCTACCAGTTGATCGGGGGAGATCCTGCACATATTCGTCCCGCCGTTGATAAAATACACACCCTTGGTGCGGAGGGTATTGATCTTAACTTAGGTTGTCCCGCTCCGATGCAAAAGCGCCAAGGAGCAGGGTCATCACTTGTGGATAATCCCAGCCAGCTACGATCTATGTTGCAACAGCTGCGAAAAAATACTGAATTGCCAGTGAGTGTTAAGATTCGACTCGGACATCAGGTTGATGACTTAAAGCTTATGGAATTTTGTTTATTTCTTGAGGGAGAGGGTGTTGACTTTTTAACAATACACGCGCGACTGATAGGTGAAAAATTTTGCCGAAAGCCACGGTGGCATGGGATTGCTCCTGCCAAAAAAGCGGTTAATATTCCGATTTTTGCCAATGGGGGTATTTTTTCTGTGGATGATGCGAAAAGATGTTTGGAACAATCCGGGGCAGATGGGATAATGGTAGGAAGAGGTGCAGTAATAAATCCCTGGCTCTGCCGCGAAATATTTGATTCAATATACAGTTCTGAAAATAGCAGCTTAGAGCTTGATAAAAAAAGAATTTACTACGACTTTATCGATCTACTGGAGGATAGATTTCCACCGGAAAAGCAGCTCGTAAGATTAAAATTATTTACAAACTACTATGCAAAAACATTCCAATTCGGTCATCATCTTGGCAGTGGGGTGCAGAGCAGTGAGACTCTTGTTGCAGCAAAAGAAAAGGCTGCTGATTTTTTTGCAACGGTAATGTAAGGTTTATTTTGGCTTAGACTCTACGATAGGAGAGGACGCATGATTGATTTGATTAAGAAAGCAGCGTTAACTGGAATTGGTGTTGCATCACTCACTACAGAAAAAATTGAAGAATTGTCAAAGGAGTTGATCGTTAAAGGCAAGATGTCTGAGCAGGAAGGGCAAAAGTTTTTACAGGAGATGATTCGTCGGGCTGACGAGTCAAAAGAAGCCCTTAAGACCCAGACCGAAAATCTTGTTAATAGTGCTCTTATGAAGGTGCAGTTTGCTAAATCTGAGGATATTGAGTTATTGAAAAAAGAAGTGGAAAAATTACGGACCGAGATAGATTCGTTAAAAAAAGAAGGGGTGTCGTCTGTGGACGATGAATGATTTCATCTTCTTGCGAATCTTCCCTTAATCTTGTCCGTTAAGACATTGAGTTCCGATAATTTAAAATAGTGCAGGATTGTAACGTACACAAATACAGCGGAGAGTATGAGGAGAGCCAGCGCGCACAGCTGTTGTGGAATAGTGCCTTCAGTCCAGTGTCTGAAAAAAGACAGGGTAACGAGAAGGGTTGCTATTAATGCTCCTGTTGAAATTATTATCTTTAAGAGACCCTTTGCGAGGTAGCTGATAGAGTACCCACCCATATTTATATAGAGTACCGTCATCAGGAAAATAAAATTGACCAGCATGGTGCAGGAGGTTGAGAAGGCTATTGCACGGTGTTGAAAGTGCTCAATGGTGTAGCTGACAATCGCAATGTTGAGACCAATAGCAAGGAAACTGGCTATAACAGGGTATCTGGTTTTACCCAGGGCGTAAAATGCGGGGACCAGGATTTTGTTGGCCGAATAGGCAAAGAGACCAATCGCGTAGAGCGCCAGTGCCTGGGCCGTGGCGGATGTGGAGCTGGCAGTAAAAGCCCCATGTTCAAAGATCAGCCTGATTATAGGCTCAGATAGGATAATTAAGCCCGCGGTTGCAGGAAGAGTCAGGGCAAAAACCATAGTCAGGGAAGAAACCATGGTTTCTTTCATCAAATTAATCTCTTTTTTGGCCGCTTGTTTTGCAAGTACCGGCAACATTGCAATGGAGAGTGCTACACCAAAGATACCGATGGGCAACTGAACAAGTCTGAAGGCATAATTAAGCCAGGAAACAGAACCCTCGGCGCATGACGAGGCGAAGTTGGTGTTAATAAATATATTGATCTGTGTCGCTGAGAGTCCTACCGTTGCAGGAATCATCAACGTAAGTACTCGCCGAAGTCCTGGGTCTTTAAGATTTAAGGTGGGACTGTATCTAAACCCAGTTTTTAAAAGTGTCGGGATTTGCATTCCTAATTGCAACACCCCACCAATCAATGTACCAATGGCCATTCCTACAATTGCTGGCTGTCCATATTTGGGCAGAATAAAAGCAAGGCTGGTGCCGCCAATTAAAGAACCTAAGTTGAAAAAACTTGAAGCCAGGGCGGGAATGAAGAATTTGCCCTTGGTGTTAAGCATCCCCATAACCACAGCAGAGAGGGAGATAAAGACCAGGAAGGGCAACATTATTATAGTGAGCTTTTCTGTAAGGGCAACTTTGCCAGCGACGAGGCCAAAGTCAGGGGCAAGAAGCTGGACCAGGGACTCGGCAAAAAACATACCGATAAGGGTTAGAATAGATAGAAGGATGAGTATGAAGGTCAGGACATTGGACGCGAGCTTCCAGGTTTCCTCTTTGGTGCGATTGGTGTCGTAAGCGGAGAAAACAGTTACAAAAGCTGCAGACAGGGCACCTTCTCCAAAAAGATCCCGAAGTAAGTTAGGTATTCTGAAGGCCACCACGAATGAATCGTATGCGGTGCCAGCTCCGAAAAGCCCTGCAAACACTTGCTCTCTTACCAGACCGAGAACACGACTACACATCACTGCGATACCCACAGCAGCTGCGGATTTCGCTATGACCTTTTTACTATCACCTTGGTTACTCAATAGAAAGTTCCGGGATTGAAAATGAAATAATTAGACGCGCGTCTACACTACTCTGATTGAAGGAAATATGCTACAAAATCGTTATATTGTCTCTAAACATTAGCTGAGTTGATTTTTAAATTTAGTGAAATATTAAGGGGACGATATTCTTTCTTGACTTTGTAAATTGAAATTGAATATATGAATACTGTCCGTTGTTTGGCAACAGGCAGCGACTTGTGAGTTTTATTGTAATTTGCATAAAGCACTGAAAAAAACGAGGGTTTTGAGGAGATTCGGATGCAGGATACAAATATGGTCAGGAACGTAGCAATAGTTGGTCATGGAAATTGTGGTAAAACTTCACTTGCAGAGGCAATGCTATATTCTGCCGGGAAAATCAACCGGCTTGGAAAGGTAGATGACGGTACCTCCGCAATGGATTATGAAGATGAGGAAATCAACAGAAATATTTCCATTAATGCCAGCTTCCACAGTTATTCATGGAAAAAACATGAAATTTTTCTTGTAGACACTCCGGGAGACGACAACTTTCTCAACGAGACAACCTTTGTCTCTCATGTATGCGATAGTGCACTGTTTACAATAGGTGCTGTTCTGGGGGTAAAGGGACAGACAATAAAATTTGCCAACATCATCAAAGAAAGAAGCCTTCCCACTGTTATTGTTATCAATAAGATGGATCGTGAACGGGCAAATTTTCAAAGCACCGTTGACCAGATCAAGGAATCGCTGCCCCTGACTCCTGTTATTCTTCAGTTACCCATCGGGGCAGAGGATGATTTTAAGGGGTTTATTGATATTGCAACCGGTAAAGCCTATCTCTTTGACGGGGATAAGGGTGAGGTAAAGAGTACAGACGTGCCAGGGGATCAGGCGGACGAGGTTGAAGCCCTGCGCGAGGCCTTGATGGAGAATGTTGCAGAAACCGATGATGATCTCATTGAAAAATTCCTTGAAGAGGGAGAACTTTCCGGGGAAGAGATTATGGCCGGGCTTAAGGCTGGGGTCAAAAGCGGAGAAATTGCTCCGATTTGTGTCTGTGCCGCAACCTTGAATAAAGGTACTGTGCCTGTTCTTGATATTGTCAATGATTTTCTTCCATGTCCAAGCGATAGACAGGTCTTAACCGCAACCAAGGCCGAAAGTGAGGATCTGGTAGAGATTAAGCCAACAGCTGAAGAGCCCTTTTCTGCATTGGTTTTCAAAACTATGGCGGATCCTTATGCAGGAAGACTTACTATTTTCAGAGTGTTTAGTGGTGTCTTAAGCGGAGATAATTTTTATAACTCCAGTAAAAAAACTTCCGAAAGATTTGGACAACTTTACGTCCTTGAAGGTAAAGAACAGAAACCGGTGGATTCAGCAGGGCCCGGTATGATTATTGCGGTTGCTAAGCTCAAAGAAACCGGAACCGGTGATACGCTTTGTGATCAGGCTGCTGCCGTTATACTCGATGCACCTGAACCCCTGAAGCCAGTCATTTCTTTTGCGGTAAGCGCGAAGAAAGGAGATGAGGAAAAGGTATTTGGTTCAATAACCAAGATGCTTGATGAAGATCTGACCCTTAAGCTAGACAGACAGGCTCAAACAAAACAGGTTCTTTTGTCCGGGGTTGGAAAAGTGCATCTTGATGTTGTTGGCTCCAGAATAAAGAGAAAATTTGGTGTGGAGATGGAGTTGAGTACACCAAAGATCCCATATATGGAAACCATTCGCAAAAGCACTAGAATACAGGGTAAACATAAGAAACAAAGCGGTGGACGTGGTCAGTACGGTGACTGTACTGTCGAAATTTCTCCTCTTCCAGGTGGCGGTTATGAGTTTGAAGATAAGATTGTTGGTGGTGTAATCCCGCAGCAGTACCGTCCCGCAGTTGATAAAGGTATCCAGGAAGCGATGGAAAAAGGTGTTCTAGCCGGATATCCTGTGATTGATGTTAAGATAGTCCTCGTGGATGGTTCTTTTCATAATGTTGACAGTTCTGAGATGGCCTTCAAGATAGCAGGATCTCTTGCCTTTAAAAAAGGTGCCGCAGAGGCGGGGTTAGTGCTTTTAGAACCATATATGAACATGGAAATTCGAGTTGGTAAGGACAGCGTCGGCGATGTGATGGGTGATTTGAATTCAAGACGGGGCAAGGTGATGGGCATGGATTCTGCTAATGGGCTGGAAGTTATTAATGCCCAGGTACCTCAGTCAGAGATACTGCTTTATGCTACTGACCTCACCTCTATGACGGGTGGACTTGGCAGTTTTAGCATCTCTTTTTCTCATTACGAAGAGGTTCCAGCTCAAATTGCTGAAAAAGTTGTCGCAGAATCGGCCGCTGCAGAATAATCGGAAGAGAGCGGTGAGATAGAGATGAGCAACAACGATATAAACAATTCTTTTGCGGTCCTGACCATGAGTGATAAAGGGTCACAGGGTAAACGTGAAGACACTAGTGGTGAATATCTGCAAAAAACCTTAGTAAAGGAAGGTTATGTGCTAACAGAGTACCGAATCATCCCGGATATTGAGGACACCATCGTAGAAAATCTTATAGATCTTGTGGATAATAAAAAGATCTCGCTAATAGTCACCACTGGTGGTACCGGTCTCTCTCCGTCAGATGTAACACCTGAGGCTATGATTCGGGTGTTAGATAAAGAAATCCCAGGAATGGCGGAAGCCATGAGGAATGCCAGTCTCGCTAAGACGTCTCGGGCTATGCTGTCGAGAGGTAAAGCTGGTGTGCGAAAAGATAGCCTTATCATTAACTTACCCGGTAGTCTGAAGGCAGTGCGGGAGAATCTTGAGGTGGTGCTTGAGGTTATCCCCCACGCCATGGAGAAGATCCAGGGCGGCACGAGTGATTGTGGTGCGTTGTAGAGTTGTGGGTTGATTGCTAAAAAGTCAGGAAATGACAACAAAGACAAAAAGGGTCATGCTGCGTATCACAGCATGACCCTTTTTGTCTTTGTTGAAGGAGATTAGCTGATTTGCACCAGGGTCTCCTCGTCTTGGCCAAGGGGTTGGATTTCACCGATGACAGTTGCTGTTTCGCCAACAGCCTTGAAATGGTGACAGATGTCATTTGCCTTGTCCTGATCGACAATTGCCAGTAAGCCAATTCCCATGTTGAAGGTCCTGTACATTTCTTCCAATGGAATATTGCCTAACTTTTGCAGAAAAGAAAAGATTGGCAGCACTTCCCAGCTTCCGACATTTAATTCAGCCTTACACCCTTTGGGCAATATACGAGGAATATTGTCAATAAATCCGCCGCCGGTATTATGAACCATACCGTTGATTGGAAAATTTTTGAGCACATTTAAAACGGACTGAACATAGATTCTTGTAGGACGCAACAGCTCTTCGCCGAGGGTACATCCAAGCTCTTCTACCTGCTCACCAACCTGGAGCGAATGGTCAGAGAAACAAATTTTTCTGACCAGTGAATAACCATTAGAATGCAGACCACTAGAAGAAAGTCCTATTATCTTGTCTCCTGCACGGATGTCGGAGCCGTCAATAATTGCATCTCTATCGACAATGCCAGTGACAAATCCGGCAAGATCGTAGTCTTTATCGCGGTAGAGCCCTGGCATTTCAGCGGTTTCACCCCCAACAAGAGAACAGAGGGCCTGCCTGCAACCTTCAGCTATTCCAGTAACAACATCTTTGGCTATATCAAGTTCGAGTTTGCCGACAGCAAAATAATCAAGGAAGCAGAGTGGACTCGCCCCACCAACGATAAGATCATTTACACACATGGCGACCAGATCAATGCCGATGGTATCATGCTTGTTGCAAAGGTGTGCAACAGCAAGTTTGGTTCCTACTCCATCAGTGGAGTTCACAATTACAGGTTTCTTGTATTTAGTGGTATCAATGGCAATATGGGAGGAAAATCCGCCGATTCCCCCTAGCACACCACGCTGATGGGTGGAGGAGACGATATCTTTAATCTCTTCCACAAAGGCGTTACCTTTGTCAATATCAACGCCTGCCTCACTGTATTTACTTTTTGTTGGGGTTGTCATATGTATGGTTGAAAAATTTTAAATTGCAAACAAAAGGTGTACTACGCGAAAAAAGAAATATACATATGCCATAATATTAGGCCCGTATTGAAAAAGCAATGCAATTGAATGAGGACAAGAGAAATGTTTGGATAAAATGGTTATCCATCTTATCTGTGTTGCAAAATTACTTTCTCTTTGTTAAATAGCCTGCCTATGAAATTATTAATATTGCTCATAGGTTTAATCCTCATCCTTGAAGGTCTTCCATATGTTGCTGCTCCAGAGGCAATGCAGGAGTGGCTCCGGAAGCTGAGTAGCGTTCATCCCGCTCAGCTAAGGGCCGTTGGACTTGTGGCCATGGGTGCTGGCTTGATTATCTGCTTTGTTGTACAGAAAACTTCACTTTTCTCCTAGCTCACTGTTTCTCTTTTTTAAGTTACACTTCTCTCTTCAATCTATTCGCCTCTTGCTGCTTTTGTTGGGTAAGGCACTAAAAGTGTTCGATTTACAATTAATAATTGACCTCCTTAATTGCTTTTAGGTAGAATATAAGGTTGCACGCAGTGGCTATGCAGCCATTTCAAAAAGACCGATCTATTCGGTTCAGGCAACCGGTTATCATAACTTCATTGGCGGTGTTATATATGGAAAATAAGGCTAAAAGAGAGCTTGTTGGCAACGAAGGGATGGTGATTCTTGACATGGTTCGACGGTTGAACCGACGTGGTGCGATAGAACACCTGATGAAGCTTCTTCGTAAAACCCACCCTGCAGATATGGCCTGGGTGTATCGCCATCTGACAGATGAAGAGAGAACGGCTGTTTTTGATATCATTGTTAAAAACAATTCGGTTGGTGAGTTCTTAAGCGAACTTGATTCCCTACATGTAACAGATCTCGTCAAGGGTTTAACGCCACAGTACATGGCGGAAATCATGTCAGAAATGCCCTCTGATGATGCGGTGGATCTCCTGGAAATTCTGCCGGATGAGATTGCCGATGACATTAGGGAACATATGGAAAAAAAGGATCGTGAAGAGGTTGAAGAACTTCTGCAATACGATCCCGAGAGTGCCGGTGGCTTGATGTCTCCGGACTTTATGTGCCTAGACGAAGATCTGACTGCCGGAGAAGCGATCACCAGTATTCAGAAGAGAAGTGAAGAAAAAGAGATGGTCTTTTACCTCTACATTATTCATGGAGATTTTAAACTCTCAGGGGTTGTTTCCCTCCGTGAACTTTTGATGCATTCAGCTGAGCGGAAGCTAAAAGAAATAATGAACTCCAAGGTCATTTCAGTCACCACAGACACCGATCAGGGTGAGGTCGCGCACGTTGTTTCCAAATATAATTTTCTCGCTGTACCGGTTGTTGACTCAAACTATACCCTTGTGGGAATAGTGACTGTTGACGATATTATAGACGTCATCCGTGAAGAGGCCTCGGAGGAATTCCTGCAGATGGCCGGTGCAGGTAAAGATCGCGAAATTCTTCTTAAATCCACCAAGGAAAACGCCTTTATCCGGGCCCCATGGCTTTTTGCCTCGTGGATAGGTGGTGTTATGGCCATGCTCATCATTGGTGCCTTTGAGGAGGAATTGTCTAAAGTGATCGTTCTGGCTTCATTTATCCCTGTGGTAATTGGTATGGGTGGTAACATTGCCACTCAATCCTCCACAATAGTGGTCCGCGGGATTGCAACTGGCAGAATCAACCTGAATGAATCGTACCGCGTAGTTTTCAAAGAGATGAGGGTAGGCCTTATTTTGGGCCTGATTTATGGACTATTTCTTGGTGTAATTGCATCTGTTGGGTTTAGAGAGCCAGCCCTCCTTGGTCTTGTGGTTGGTATATCGGTTTTTTTCTGTATGGCTATGTCCGCGACTCTTGGTACAGTGATCCCACTCATTCTCAAAAGGTTTGATGTGGATGCGGCAATTGCCACCGGTCCATTTGTGACCACTTCAATTGATATTCTTGGGGTTTTTGTCTATTTCTGGGTGGCAAAAGTATTTTTGAATCTTTAGTAAATCGGTGTAAAGATGAAATCCCTCTCCACATCACCCTTAACTCTTTTAGTGGTTATTGCGTTAGCCCTGTGGCTTCTCATTGATCCGGTAGAACGTTTTTTTTCTGGTCCTGTTGTAGAGCCAAGGGCCGTCACTGCAAGAGGTGACCTGGCTGGTGATGAACAAAATACCATTGATATTTTTCGTGAAAATTCATCATCTGTTGTTTACGTTACAAGTATCGCATTAAAACGAGACTTTTTTTCCCTCAATGCGGTGGAGATACCCCAGGGGACCGGTTCCGGTTTTGTATGGGATAAACAGGGCCGTATCGTCACCAATTACCATGTGATTAGTGATGCAAACCGGTTGCAGGTGACGATGGCGGATAACTCCAGCTGGAAGGCGGTAGTTGTAGGTGTAGCTCCAGATAAAGATATTGCCGTTCTGCAGATCGATGCCCCGAACCATCTATTGAAACCCATCACAATAGGAAGTTCAGATGATCTGCTTGTAGGGCAGAAAGTTTTTGCCATTGGCAATCCTTTTGGTCTGGACCAAACTATAACTTCCGGCATTATTTCCGCATTGAACCGTGAAATCAAAGCTGTTACCGGCAGGGTTATACGAGGGGTTATTCAAACCGATGCGGCTATTAATCCCGGCAATTCCGGCGGGCCGTTGCTGGATAGCGCAGGGCGATTGATTGGGGTAAATACCGCCATTTACAGTCCTTCCGGTGCCTATGCCGGAATAGGTTTTGCTGTTGCTGTTGACATTGTAAATAATATTGTTCCCAAGGTCATTGAACATGGCAGGTTCATACAGCCCGGAATTGGTGTAACGCTGGCTGATGAACGTGTGGCCAAAAAACTTGGTATTGACGGTGTTCTTATTTTGCATGTTGCAAGAAGCAGCCCTGCTGAGCAGGCTGGTTTGCAGCCAACCTCGCAGTACAGGGGGGAAGTTATTTTAGGGGACATCATTATAGCGGTTGCCGGGGTCAAAGTCAGTTCCTACGAAGATATGCGTGCAGAACTTGAGAAATTTGAGGTTGGTGATGAAGTATCTTTTACGATCGTTCGAGATGGATATTCAAAAAATGTCAGTCTCAGGCTAACATTTGTAAATTAAGAGCTTCGAACCACTATCTCCCACAATCTCAGCTTGTGGTTTTTTCTTGTTGATCAGATGTTTCCTCGACGTTGATTTGCGATTCTATTGTCTGGGATCTTGCCAGTTCCCGCATATCTTTTTCTTTATCAGTCTCATCAATGATTTCTCTGCCAACAATCTCCTCCAGGACATCTTCCATCGAAATGATGCCGGTCATTGTGCCGTACTCGTCAACAACCACAAATAGATGCTGCCTCCGATCAAAGAAATCAATAAGAATCCGGTTTAATGGTGCTGTTTCAGGAACAAAATGGGCTGGTGTCTTAAATCGAGATAATGTTAACTTTGGTTTGCCTTCGGCTGCAGCTTGCAGGACATCCTTACGCATTATTATCCCCGTCACGTTATTAGGTTCCCTGTTGTAAATCGGGATCCTGCTGTGGCTGCTGAGTTTGATCAGCATTTCCATGGCATTTTCAACGGTTATATGTTCATTCATTGAAAAAGTAACCGTACGTGGCGTCATAACCTGTCGAACTATTTTCGACTTGAGTTCAATTATATTGTTGATGACTTTTTCTTCATTTTCCTCCAGGTCCCCTGATTCCCTTGAGAGTGAGGCAATGGTCTGTAGCTCTTCTGCTGATATGGTCTCTTCCACCTTCTGTGGCAGCAGGCCGGTTATTGTTCTGCAGAGCCAGACAATTGGTTTTAGCACGACTACCATTGTCTTGAGTGGATATGTTATTATTGGAGCGAGTTTATAAGCATACGTTACGCCAATGGTTTTTGGCAATATTTCAGAAAAAATCAAAATGGCAAGGGTGAAGGCAGCTGAAAAAACAAACAGATTTTCGTCACCGTATAATTTTGCAACTGCGGCCCCTGCAACAGCCGCTCCGATAGTGTTTGCGATAGTATTCAGGGTAAGAATTGCAGTAATTGGTTCCTCAATGTCGGAGCGTAGGGTCTGGAGATGTTCTGCTGCCCCATGACCTTTTTTTTTGAGCATTTCCACCTGGCTGGCAGTGATTGAGTAGAGTACAGCCTCGCAGATGGAACAGAGGGCAGAAACCGTGATAGCGAGTGTTACAGAAATAAGTAGTGTTTGCAGCACGAAATGTTTACTCCTTTTTAAGGATAATTAACTCTTGGTAAGACTCCTTCCCATAACGGGGAGGCGGTATCTAACACCCCATAAGGGGATAACCAGTAAAAGAATAGTCGATAAATTTATCAACTATTCTCAAATGATATTGAATTATACTGTAAATTACCTGATAATAAAGCGCTAGTAACAAAACTACAATTTTTCCTATAAGGTACACAATGAATGTCCTAGATATCGTGGTCTCGAAAAAGAAAGCGGAAGATGTTCGCAGCGACTTGTTGGTTGTTTTTGCAGTCCTTGATAAAAAAGGCAAGCCAGTCAATGATAAGATCTTTCAAGGTCTTACCCTGAGTCCCGAGTTTACTGCAAAAGAGGAGCAAAAACTTCTTCTCTATCCTCCTTTTACCCAGAAAGATTCTACCAAAAAGAGTATATCCAGCAAACGTATTCTTGTAGTTGGCCTCGGTGAAATTGGGGGTGGTGAAAGTGCTGGTGAACTCAATGATCGCTTTAGAACCGCGGGAGGTGTCATTGCTCAAATCTGTAAGAGTAGCAAGATCAAACAACTGGCAGTTAAACTGCCAGCATTTAAAGAAATTGATGAAAATAGTTTCAGCGAATATCTGGTTGAGGGCCTGCAGTTGGGCCTGTATCAGTTCTTGAAGTATAAGAAAAAAGACGATGATGCTTATCAGGGTGTTCGCAGGGTGTCAGTAGTTTCTGTATCCAAGGGACAAGGAGTTCGCAGAAGCATCAAGCGCGGATTGAACAGTGCAGGGGCAGGCTGTGTGTCAAGAGATATGGCAAATGAGCCTGGCAACGGCTGGACGCCGAGTGACTTTGCAAAGTTTGGCAAAAAACTTTCTGGTCTTGATAATGTAGAGACCACCATCTTTGAAAAAGGTGATATGAAAAAGCTCGGCATGGGAGGAATCCTTGCCGTAAATCAAGGTTCCCATGAAGCACCAAAACTTGTAGTCGTGGACTACTGCCCGGAAAAATACCAGGATACCATTATGCTGGTTGGTAAGGGACTTACCTTTGACTCCGGTGGAATTAGCATAAAACCATCCCAGGGCATGATGGACATGAAATACGACATGTGTGGTGGTGGCGCGGTTATTGCTGCAATGGAGGCTATAGCTCTTGAGAAACCAAAGGTTCGGGTTATCTGTCTCGTTCCTTCCACCGATAATATGAATGGTGGTGGGGCAGTTAAACCCGGAGACATTATCGGTCATTTTAATGGCGTTACTTCTGAGATTGAGAACACGGATGCCGAGGGAAGGCTTATTTTAGCGGACGCACTGGCTTATGGTATCGCAACATATGAGCCGAGTTGTGTTATTGATCTAGCGACGCTTACGGGGGCAGTTATCATTGCATTGGGTCATCATCACTCAGGTTTAATGTGTAATAATGACACGCTTGCAAAAACATTGGCCAAAGCTGGACTACGGGCGGGGGAACCTCTCTGGAGATTGCCACTTGGACCTGCATATGCCAAACAGATAAAATCCAAGGTTGCCGATATTAAAAATACTGGTGGACGCCCAGCAGGGTCTATTACTGCTGCGGAATATTTACATAAATTTGTCGGCGACACGCCATGGGCTCATCTTGATATTGCTGGAACAGCGTGGGATTTTACCGAAAAAACCTATGTTCCAAAGGGGCCATCAGGAATTGGTACCAGAACACTTATTGAATTTGTCCGCAACTGGAGAGCTGAAGGAAGTTCAATGCTCAGATCACAAAAAAAGAGTTAGGCAGCTGACACGGATACATAAATAATCACAGTCTTTATGAAACATTGCCACATTTTATTTAGAACCTTATAAATTATATTCTGCGTTTTTGTGGCAGAAAATAATTTGGTGAAGGTACTTATCCAAGTATTTCAAAAAGTTCCTATTTATTCGGGTTGGGCTGTGAACTACAAACAGTGAAAGATGTATTGGCGTAGCTCACAACGTCGTTTTCTGATAATTGTTTGCCGCGTCTTGTTTCAACTTCACCATTTACCATAACCTCACCTTCCTGGATGCGAATCTTTGCTTCAAAGCCATCCTGGACAAGATCGGCAAACTTAAGAAACTGGCCCAGCCTGATTGGTAAATCTTTAACTACGATTGACTTCATATCTTTTTGTTTATAGTACGGGGTTAAGGAGTTGGAGCAAAGAAGAATACCTGCTGTGCTTGTTAGTTATGGTAAAAAGGTTCGTAAATGTAACAGAGTATGGTATAAGGTAGCCTGGTTCTATAGGCTTGAATTTTTACGAAATTGTTTATAGCAATAGACGATTAAAAACATTTTTCTGCAGTACGCCTGTTCTGATTTTGTTAAGTCGCTTTATAAGGTGAAAAAATATTATTTACAAGGGAGAATTAGCCATGCATTTTTTTTCTGTTGGTAAAAAACTTGGATACGTTTGTGTTTTATTCGCAGTTCTTGGATTAACAACTGGTTGTGCTAAAAAAGGTGAAGTTGTCCAGCCTGTTCAGAACGATGAGTTGGCGGCAGTGACCACAATGGTGGAAAGTTACGGTGATATTGAATTACCACTCGATATGACCCTTGTGTCTAAGAAAAGTATGGCAATGCGAACAGATTCGTTTCAGGGTGGTATCCATGTCTATCAAGGCAGGGTGGAAATTTCATCACTCAGAGACTATATTATCGCTTCTATGCGAAATCATAAATGGAAACTTGTTGGAGAGGCAACGTATAATAACGTAATGCTCGCATTCACCAAACCAAATAAAACATGTATGGTTGTGTTGGAAAATGACAGCATTGGTAAGACCCATGCAAACTTTTATGTCACCGTAGATGTTGCCGCGGCCAATAGATTGAACCCATTCGGAGAGCCAATAAATCAATAAAGATTAAAGAGGTCTTGTGGTTCGTCGGTATTGACGAAAAGCCCTTTTGCCAGGTTAGTGGCAAAAGGGCTTTAGTGCCTTAGGAAATTAATTTCGTGAAGGTACTTATCAAAGCATTTTAGAAAGTTACGATCTGTTCGGGTTAAGTTACAGGATGATTATGCCACAAGATCAAGTTGTTGCACGCTGATGACCTGGCCGCTTTCCATTATCGCAAGGCCACTCTCTTTTACCTGCCCTAGCTGTTCATTGTTTTCATCTTTAATTGAAAAAAGCGTTTCAATATGCTCCAGGTAGATGGCACCGATACCCGCCTTGCCGAGTGCGACCAGTTTTTCCTCGCCGGCACTGTTTCTTGACCAGATTCGGAGGTTATCATAGACTGTGTCATTTTCGTCAATCCAGTTATTACCATCACTGTCGTATTCTCGCAGATCATTAAAGCCATCACCTGAAATTGCACCAAAAAGCTCTCTGCCATCATTAATTGTTCCATCATTATTTTTGTCAAGTGCAAGAAAACCACTTCCAGGAGCAACAAAAGCTATCTGGTCTGCGTGCCCATCAGCATCAATATCAAAATGAAAGTCTCGCTGGGACAGCTGGGCAGAAGTTCCGGAAAAATTGACCACCAACGGGTCTTTTAGGACATTCTCTGCACTAAATTGCAGGTTTTGTTCGCTGTAAAACTCACGGCTCATTGAAAGAGTAAGATTGAAGTCAATTTTCTCTCCATCTCCAGTCCTGATAATACCACTGGCCTTAAAGTCAGTTTTTTCATATTCGTAATGTGATTCATGGTAGTTATAAGATAGGTCGAAGCCACCGCTTTCTCCGGCTGGAGTCGGTGGCTGGCCAGGTTCTGGTGTTGTGATGTTCTTCTCTACATCGGGTTGTTGGACTGTTGGGTGATCCATTGGATCGATGATCCGAAATTTACGCCCTGTGATTCGTTCAAAAAGCTGACGTAATAGTTTAATATTAAGATCAGCTTCCATTCTCTGTTCTTTATCCACTTCTTGGTCTATCAGTTTTACTGTCTGACGTGTTTTACCGAAGCTGTTTGGCAAGATAGAAACGCTGTCTTCTCGGCGACGTCGATGCTGGGCGGGAAATTCCTTTCTTGTTTTTCCTAGGTTCAGAGATTCACTGCGCTTATGTTTCTCAACAGCGGTTCGCTCAGAATACATTTGTATTGCAGATTCAGAAATAATCATATTCGGGCCCTCCTTGGCTGGTGTAAAGAGTCGTGCTTCCAGTCATCCTTGAATGAAAAACACCTATAGGTGTATCGGATGATTGCGCGATAACCTTTAGTGCCTTACTCCAGAAAAACTGCAATAAAAGCAGGTAGCGAGACATTCGAGGCATTTATCCCGTCTTTCTTGCGGTTTACGGGGATAGGATCATTCCCTATATCTTCCAAACACCTGCTTCAGTCCAAGGTAAAGCAAATGTAGCTTACAGCTTTACTAACATCTTGTTATAGTGTATAAATATAGAAGTATTACAATTATTAATGCAGGTCGGGTCTTGCATTCTAGACATGTCTGGTCTGGTCTGACTTTTACGGGGAGGCTTGTAGTATGTCTGATCGTGTGAAGGGTAAAGTTAAATGGTTCAATGCGAGTAAAGGGTATGGTTTCTTAGAAAGACCTGATGGGGAATCAGACGTATTTGTTCATTATAGCGCTATTCAAGGGGAGGGTTTTCGAAGCCTTGAGGAAGGTGAAGCCGTTGAGTTTTCCATTGCTAAGACCGACAAGGGACTACAGGCAGAGGATGTGAGTAAAGCGAATTAATAATCTAATTTATTTACCTCATTTTATAACACCCCGTTTTGATGGATGATTTACTTTATTTTGGAACGGGGTTTGTTGCGCCTGGTAAAAAATATAATGCTTTTGTGTCTTTGAAATGGCATAAGAGTTCTCAAATCATGGTAAACTTGAACGTCAGCTGAAAAAATCATGCATTCTGTAACCATTACATTAAAGGGTCTTAAGGAGACAAAAAGCCTTGGACAATTGCTTGGGCGTCTAGCACAAGCGGGAGATGTTATCTGTCTTGACGGTGATCTTGGTGCCGGTAAAACAACTCTGACTCAGTCAATCGCAACAGGACTTGAAGTGCCAGAGAATAGTTATGTGTCGAGTCCATCGTTTGCAATCATGCACCAATATGAAGGGCGAATTCCCATGTATCACATGGATTTTTATCGTCTTGGAGATGTTACAGAGGTTGAGGATTTAGGTTTTGAAGAATATTTCTATCTCGATGGATTGACTGTAATAGAATGGTCAGAACGAGCCATGGATATTCTTCCGGACAAAAAACTTACTCTCAATTTCACTTTAAATTACGATTTAACAAGAACCATTATGGTACAGGGAAGTTTAAGGAATACCTCTTTTCCCCGTTTGCTTAGTGATATGTTTGAGCTCTAAGATCCAGCTGACTTTAGTACCTTAGAAATTCAATTCTTGTCTTTTTTGAATGAATTTCGTGAAGGTACTTATCCAGCGATTCTATAACAGTTTACGACTAGTCGGGTTAGTCATTTTCGCTTTAAATTGTTATCACCACTTTTTCACTTTCCCCCATTGGAAAAATCAAATCATATGAAGAAAAAATCAATTCAGTTCACAAATTGTCTAAAGACTTTCACCATTGATCAGGATAAGGCAATCAGCCCGGAAGAAACACTCAAAAACTTTTATGGAAAAGTAGAGTCTCTTGATCTAAATATTTTAAATGAGGTTCGTCGGATAGACAATGGCAGGCTGGGTATCCCAGTGTATTTCAGTGTCTGTGGTGAAGATGCACTGGCGTTAACAGGGACAAAAAAACAGATGGGGAAGGGGGCATCTCCCATACAGGCGGAAGCTTCTGCCTGTATGGAACTCGCAGAACGGTTCTCTTTTTTTTCATTCAAAAACAATCCCGGAAATTTTCTCAAGGGCGATTATAAGGCGATGATCAAAGAAGGGCATCCGGTCCTTGATCTTGAATATCTTCTGAAATCTGTACATGATGACAGTTCGTCAAAAGATATCCTCATGAATATGCTGGAGGATATCCCAATGCAGTGGACTTGGGGAACAAATATAACAACGGGTGAGGATGTACTTATCCCTTTTTCATGGTTCTTCGCAATCAATGAATTTAATGGCCCATCGGCTGGGAACACCTGTGAAGAAGCCGCTTTGCAAGGTATTTGCGAAATTGTGGAACGTCATGTCTGTTCTCTTGTAAATAATAAAAAATTGGTGACTCCTCAAATTGATCCAGAGTCCGTTGTGGATGAGGTTGCAAGGGATCTTTTAGAAAAATTTAAGAAGCATGGTATTGAACTGTATCTCAACGATATTAGTCTTGATACCGGGATCTGTACCGTGGCTGCCTTGGCTATTGATAAATCAACTTTTCCAGAAAAGAGTGAGATTGTTTACACCGCCGGGACTACACCTGATCCAGAAAAGGCTTTGATCCGTGCAGTTACAGAAGTTGCTCAGTTAGCGGGTGACTTTAATACGGCTTCTAATTATGTGGCTTCCGGATTACCAAAACCTCTTGTAATGGAGGAGGTGGAGTATGTAACGGATACAACAACAACCGTTACTGTGCAGGATATGGTGAATTTGTCAGATGATAATATCAAAGTCGAGGTGCAATCATGTATTGAGTCACTTCGTCAAAAAGGTATGGATGTTTTCATGATAGATGTTACCCATGATGATCTGCAAATTCCTGCATTATACACAATAATTCCTGGGGCGCATTTCAGAGAAAGATCCAGGATTCAAGATGTTGGGCTTTTTTCTGCAAAACTATTGGTCGAACTTGTTTCTGATCCGGAATTATTAGAGACAAAATTGGGCCAAATGGAAACATTGCTACCCCATGCGTACTACCTGGAATTTTATCGTGGCCGGAATTTTGTCAATATGGGTCTTCCTGAATCCGCACTATCTCATTTTGAAAAGGCACTGTCTATGGATCCTGAAAATGAAGATCTACCATATATCTATTCCTATATGGGGAGCTGTTTGAAGGATCTTGAGCAATATGATGAGGCTATTAACACTCTGCAGAAAGGTCTCTTTGAAGATGAGGAAAGACCGGATCTTCACAATAGTCTCGGGGTCTGTTTTTTTAAAAAGCAGGACTATGAACAGGCAATTGTTCATTTCCAGCGGGCTGTTGATCTGAACCCAGCCTCTGGCATTGATTATGCAAATCTCGGTGTAAACTATAATAAGGTAGGAGAAAAGAATTTGGCTATCGAGTTTTTAACGATTGCCTTAACACTCGACCCGAGCTTAGATTTTGCCAGAAATTTACTTGGCGAATTGGTACCAAGTTCCTGATTTCTTTAGTGTGGATTGAGTTGTACCAACCCGTCTTCAATCGATTCAAAAACCTTGATTTTTCGTAGGTTATCCTGAAGTTCTGAGTGGATTGTTTGCTCCGGTTGGTTGCTCAGGTGAATAACTCCGAATCTTTCCAGGATGTCTTTCACTGACGGCTGCAATCCACAAAGGCCGATAAGTTTAATTCTGGGATCCAGAGCCACGGATCCCAGAACTCCCACTACACTCGAATTGATTATATTAAATGGGGAGAAATCTATAAAAATATAACTGTCCAGCTTGCCTTCCATTTCGGTTTTACAGGTGAAATCAGCCAGCGCGCTTTTTATTTTTTCCAATCCATCCTTAACAGTGTTAATTTCTTTAGCTTTTATAATACAAAGTCGTCCTTCACTTATTGAAATAACACTCATTTCTAATCCTCTTTACCTATTTTCATAAATTTTTCGGCCCTGCAGACATGATATCACGTTTAATTTGTGACCACAAACGTGTACTGCTAATTCTTGATAGAGATAAGAAAAACCCAAAAGAATAATGGTGATTCTGCCCATCTTGAGTCGGGAAAATGTGATGTGCATATGAGGGACTGAAGCATATATCAAATGGTCAATATTTGCATTATTCTTTTGAATCTAAAGAGAAAATATAGTAATGATCGCCAATATTTTGTTTTTAAAAAATATTGAGTGACTCAATTTGAAACCCAGTCGGATGGGTTGAGTAATGCTATACGGTGTTTTGGATAAGTTTATGAGTGACAGCACAGACAAAAAAGAACTTTTTTTGCTCCGTCATGGTGATACCGGACTGAGAGGAAAATATATTGGGGCGACAGATGTAGGGTTGTCAGTGAAGGGACGTCAGCAAGCCTCCAGGACCGGAAAGATGTTAGGTGCTTTCCAGTTTGATAAAATCTTTTGCAGTCCAATGATTCGGTGTGTTGAAACATTGAAGCTCATAAAACAAAATTGTCCTGGAGAACAGCTATCTTCTTTGAAAGAAGTTGATTTCGGCCGTTGGGAAGGGAAAGATTTTTCAACCATAGTCGCCGAAGACCCGACATTGGTTGATCAGTGGGTAATAAACCCCGGAGATTTTACCTTCCCGGAGGGCGAATCTTTACAACAATTTCGAGGAAGGGTTGCAGATGTGGCAAAAATGATCAATGAAACTGCGGCTGCTAAAACTCTCATTGTCTCACATGGGGGTGTAATACGACATCTTCTTTGTCATCTTATGCACCTTAGCGTTGAAAACTACCTCCTTTTTGATATCCAACCCGGTTGCTTTTCCACTGTTCAACTTCATGAGGAAGGTGGGATTTTGACTGGTCTTAATCTTCGAGGGTAACATGTCAAAGTTAATTCTTATTACCGGTGGTGCTCGGAGCGGCAAAAGCTCTTACGCCCTTGAACTTGCCGAGTCTTTATCGGAAAAACGTCTCTTTGTTGCCACTTGTCCAACCATTGACCCGGAAATGTCCGAGAGAGTTCGTCGGCACCAGGAAGAAAGAGAAGGTCGCGGCTGGCAAACCATCGAAACAGAACTTGACCTTAAAGACCTGTTGTCAAATATCGGCACAAAATATGACGTGATACTTATCGACTGTATTACCCTTTGGGTTAACAACCTCCTTTTCGATGCGGAAAAAAAAGGTGTGGTTGTTACTGATCGGATAGTTGCTGATCTTTGCAGGGAGTGGATAGAGACCACTCGTAACCAACAGAATGTTGTTATATGTGTCACAAACGAAGTCGGGCTTGGAATTGTGCCGGAGAATCCCCTTGCAAGAAAGTATAGAGATCTTGTAGGAACAGCAAATCAGATGATTGGTAAAGCAGCAGGCGACGTTGCACTTGTCAGTTGTGGTATCCCTTTATACATAAAGCAAAATAGCAAATAAAACACTTACTACTGGACTAGAGATATGAGCCTACTTCAAAGAACTATTAAACAGATTTTCCCCCAGGATACAGAAGCCAGAGACACGGCGAAAGAACGGTTGGACAATCTGGCAATCCCTCACTGGGCACTTGGCGATCTAATGGATCTTTCATTAGATTTAGCTGGGATCACCAGAACAATCACTCCCCAAATGAAAAAGAAGGCGATAGTAACGATGGCTGGGGATCATGGGGTTGTAGCCGAAAATGTATCTAAATATCCAAGCGAAGTCACCCCACAAATGGTCTACAATTTTGTTAGTGGAGGAGCTGGAATTAATGCCCTGTCACGACAGGCGGGAGCAGAAATATTTGTTGTAGATATGGGCGTGGCGGCAGACTTAAAGGAACTTGCAGAAAAAGGTAAAATTCTCAACAAAAAAGTTGGCCTGGGCACTGACAATATTGCGGTTGGGCCGGCAATGAGCAGAACTATGGCCACCAGAGCTATTGAATCAGGGATTGATATAGCCGATGAACTGGCTCAGTCATATGATGTCTTTGGTACTGGGGATATGGGCATTGGCAACACCACCCCCTCAACGGCGATTGCGGCTGTTTGTACAAAACAGAATGTTGAAGCTCTCACCGGTCGTGGAACTGGCCTTGATGATGCGCAACTGGCACATAAGGTTGAAGTAGTTAAAAGAGCCATCGAAGTTAACAAACCAGATGTTAAGGATGGTGTTGATATTTTGGCCAAAGTGGGTGGCTTTGAGATTGGTGGTTTAGCAGGGTTGATTCTTGGAGCAGCCGCTAACAGGAAACCGGTTGTGATAGATGGTTTTATTTCAACTGCTGCGGCACTGATTGCGTATACCATTGAACCTTTTGTAAAAGATTTTCTTATTTTCTCCCACCGCTCGGTGGAACCAGGCCACAAGGCAATGCAGGAACATTTAGGCTGCAAAAAACCACTGCTTGATCTGAACTTTCGATTGGGGGAGGGTACTGGTGCCGCCGTTGCCATGAATCTGGTGGAAGGTGCTGTGGCAATTTTAACAGAGGTTGCGACCTTTGAAGAAGCCGCTGTAGCAGTCGCCGATAAATAGGCTCAAAAATGTCTACAGAATCATCACTTAACAGCGGCTTGAAAATTTTTCTATTAAGGTTCTGTGCAGCGCTTCGGTTTCTAACCATAGTTCCTGTTGCCTGGAGAGCTGATAGGGATGGTGATTATTTCAATCAGTGCCTCCCTTTTTTCCCACTGATTGGCATGTTGATTGGCACGGTTGGAGCCCTGGGTGGTTATCTGTTGCTATTTATTTTTCCTCCTCCCGTTGTCGCTATAGTTGCTATAACATACCTTGCCTTTATTTCAGGTTGTCTTCATCTGGATGGACTGTCTGACAGCGGAGATGGCCTTTTGAGCTCACGGCCCCGGGAGACCAGCCTCACTATCATGAAAGATAGCCGGGTTGGCGCGATGGGGGTTATTGTCGTGGTACTGCTTTTGCTTGCAAAATTTGCAGCCTTAAGCACCCTCGATCCGGTTTCTTTTTGTGCAGCTCTTTTTTTCATGCCACTCACAGGTCGTTGTGCAATACTTTTTACAATGGCAACAGTCAAGTATGCGCGCCCCGAAGGTGGACTGGGTAGCCTTTTCTACACAGATTCTAGTAAAGGAATTGCCGTTTTCTGGTGTCTTCTCCTCGCTCTCTTATTATTTTT
Source organism: Desulfobulbaceae bacterium (assembly GCA_024227155.1). Lineage (GTDB taxonomy): Bacteria > Desulfobacterota > Desulfobulbia > Desulfobulbales > Desulfocapsaceae > Desulforhopalus_A. The sequence goes on along the minus strand of JAAELB010000302.1, from coordinate 21,315 downwards.
ATACATTAGGGAATGGGCGTTTTTAACACTTGTTATGGTGTTAGCTGGCGCACTTTTTTTTAACAGGATATGTACGAGTCATCTTGGTGGCGCTACGGGTGATACTTTGGGAGCTAATTGTGAAATTGCTGAGATGTTGATCGCAATTTCATTTTCCGCTTCATTTCTTTAATTTAGTGCCTTATAAATTCATTTTAAAAATTCCGATTTATGAGTCTGTTGATTTAATAGCATTTTTGTTCAATATCAAGGCAAACCAAAAAATTTACCATAGGCATATAGTTGATATTCTGAGGATAAAATTTTTGATTTAACGAAGAGATTGGGCGAAAAGGCATTAAATCAACGGGCTCATTTATTCGGGTTAGATCACAGTTAAGAGGAACTATGAAAGCATTTGAGCATGGTGGAAATATTCACAAAGCTATTCGCGATGCTGAAGGAATGGACAAAGTGCTGGATTTTAGTGCTAATATTAACCCTCTTGGTCCCCCCGAATGGATGCGTCCACTGCTAAGCAGTCAGCTGGAACACCTCATTCATTACCCTGATCCTGAATATAAATCTCTTGTGCAGGCAGTTGCGGAACATACAGGAATTGATGCGGAACATGTGATTGTTGCCAATGGAACCACTGAACTTCTTTATACTCTTATGAGGGTTGTTAGTTCAACACGGGTTCTCATCCCGGTGCCTTCCTACGTTGACTATGTTCGTGCTGCTAAAATTGCAGGAAAAAGTATTGAAACTATCGTCCTTAGGGAAGAAAACGACTTTGAGCTTGACCTGGCTGAACTTTCCGCCCAAATACTTCCCGGTGATCTGGTCGTCCTTGCTACGCCGAATAACCCCACAGGAAAATCTATAACCAGAAATACAATTTTAGAACTTGCTGCTGAGTTTCCGGAATCTCTTTTTCTGGTAGATGAAGCATTTCTTGATTTTATAGAAAATTGTCAGACAGTGGGCGGGGTTGCAGCCAATGTACTCACCATGAATTCGATGACAAAATTTTATGGTGTTCCCGGCCTCAGGATAGGTTACGGGATTCTCCCTGTGGAACTTGCAGCAACTGTGCGGGAAAATTTACCGCCATGGACGGTGAACAGTCTTGCTCAGGAATTTGCTGTGAGGGGGCTTCAGGATCTGGACTATCAGCGACTAAGTCGGAAAAACTGTGATCAGTTACGCATTTCGCTAATTGCTGAACTGAGCAAAGTGAAATTTTTAAAGATCTATGATTCCTCGGTAAATTATCTCTTTATCAAGATGTTAAGCGGTAGTACGGAAGCTCTTGAAAGTTTCTGTAGAGCAAGAGGAATCCTTATTAGAAAATGTGATAATTACCAAGGTCTTAGTGAGCCTGGGTTGTTTTTTCGTATAGCTGTCCGTACCCGGGAGGAAAATCAACGAATCGTTGCAGCAATAAATAGCTATTTTAAGATTGCCACCACAGGAAAAAAGTCAAAAAAAGATGATAGAGCTCGTTCAATAATGTTCCAGGGAACGTGTTCAGATGCGGGAAAATCAATTCTCACCGCAGGGCTTTGTCGAATTTTATTTCAGGATGGTGTTAAGGTAGCGCCTTTCAAATCACAAAATATGTCTCTTAATTCCTTTGTTACCAGACAGGGAGACGAGATGGGCAGGGCCCAGGTTGTACAGGCACAGGCGGCCAAGCTTGATCCGGATTGCAGGATGAACCCAGTTCTCCTGAAGCCAAATTCAGATACCGGGAGCCAGGTTATCGTTTCCGGCAAGCCCGTTGGTAATATGTCTGTACTTGAGTACAACGAATACAAGCCAGAGGTCTGGACCTCTGTGTGTAAAAGCTACGATTCCCTTGCCCACGATTATGATGTCGTAGTACTTGAGGGTGCAGGTTCGCCGGGGGAAGTGAATTTAAAAGGCGATGATATTGTAAATATGAAGATGGCAGAATATGCCCAGTCACCTGTGATACTTGTTGGGGATATTGATCGCGGCGGTGTCTACGCCTCCTTTGTCGGTATTATGGAGGTACTCTCGGAGTGGGAAAGAAATTTGATAGCTGGTTTCCTGGTGAATAAATTCCGAGGCCAGGCATCACTGCTGGAGAGTGCCCATGAATATGTGAAACTCCATACCGGTCGAAATGTAATGGGAGTCGTACCCTATATCAAAGGGTTGGGACTTCCAGAAGAAGACTCTGTTTCTTTTAAAAAGGGCAGTTTCAATAAAAGCAGTACGGAGAAGGGTATTGAAATAGCCTTGATCAATTTGCCCCATATATCAAATTTTACTGATGTTGAGGCTTTTCTAGAGGAACCTGATGTCTCTTTGAGGATAATTGAAAAGATTGAGGATTTACAAAATCCACAGGCTATTATTTTGCCGGGATCTAAAAATGTCATCCACGATTTGCAATTTTTAAAGGAAGGCGGATTCTTCGATGCTTTAAGACGATGTCATAAAAATGGTGCTGAAATTATCGGCATTTGTGGGGGATACCAGATGCTCGGAACAAGCATAGAGGATCCCTACCACATTGAGTCTGGTCTCGGACAAATTGAGGGCCTTGGTATGCTGAATATGGCCACAATTATTGAAAAAGAGAAAAATCTCACCAGAAAAGAGGGAAGACACCACCTTTCAGGAAAAAAGATTTACGGCTATGAAATTCACCATGGAATATCATCTGTAGGTCAATCTCCAGTGATGGTTTTTGATGATGATACAACATGCGGAACCGCTGATGAAGAAGGCCGTGTTTGGGGAAGTTATCTCCATGGTGTTTTTGACAGTGACAGTTTCAGACGATGGTTTATAGATTCCCTCCGGCTTCGTACTGGGTTGCAGCCAATTGGTAAAATTGTTGCACCGTATGATTTAGAGATCGCCTTTGACAGACTTGCTGATTGTGTCCGTGAAAGTCTTGATATGGATGAAGTATATCGTCTTTTAGGCGTCTAGCGTTATGGGCTTTTCACTACAATTTTTCATTTCGATTTTGCTGGACATTGTTTTTGGTGATCCCAGGTGGTATCCACATCCTGTTCGTGGAATTGGTCTGCTCTGCACCGTTTGTGAAAAACGTTATCGCGCTCTTTGTACTAATATTTTTCTGGCGGGTTTTGCAACTGTAGCAACAGTAGTCACGGTAACAGCTGGTATTGTCTATGGCGTACTTTATAGCGCAAATATTATACATCCTGCATTGGAAGGGCTGATCGCAATCTTCCTTTTGTATACTACCATTGCAACTAAAGACCTTTTGGTTCACAGTAACAAAGTGTATAGGGCACTGGAGAATGAATCCCTCACCAGGGCAAGAGAAGAGGTTGGGAAAATAGTTGGTAGAGATACCACAAACCTGACAGATGAAGAGGTGTCAAAAGCCTGTGTTGAAACCGTTGCCGAAAATATGGTAGATGGTATTACAGCACCTCTGTTTTTTGCCGTTTTAGCGAGTTGTGCGGCTCCTTTACTACCACTCTCCGCCATAGCATGTGCTGCTGTTGGTGGTTTTTTGTACAAGGCTGTCAATACCATGGATTCTATGATAGCGTACAAAAATGAGACCTATCTGATTTTTGGTCGTGTAGCTGCAAAGCTTGATGATGCAGTGAATTTTCTGCCAGCAAGATGCAGTGGCCTGTGTTTGATTGCAGCCGCATGGGTAGTAAAAATGGACTACAGAAAGGCAGCAACTGTATTTTTTCGAGATCGGCTTAATCATTCAAGCCCCAATGCCGCACACTCTGAGGCAGCTGTGGCGGGTGCCCTCAAGGTTAGGCTAGGTGGTCCCTCAACGTACTTTGGTAAGGTCGTTGATAAACCATATATTGGTGATTTTCATAAACCGATTAACCCGGAGGATATTTTATTGACCAACAGGCTGGTAATTGTCGGGTCCGCCATTTTTGTTTTGGCCATCCTTGGCATCCGTTATCTGTTGGCAGGATCTTTATAGTTTTTTAATATACAAATTATTTCAATTACGAGGAGAAATTTAAAATGGAACGAACATTTGCTATCATCAAGCCTAATGCCTTTGAAGACGGTAATAGTGGTAAAATACTGAGTCGCATCTACCAGGAAGGATTTAAGGTAGTTGGTCTTAAAAAGCTCTACCTCAGTCAGGTGGAAGCGGAAGGCTTTTACCACGTTCACAGGGAAAGGCCATTTTTTGGAGAATTGACTGAATTTATGGCAAGCGGCCCGTGCATTGTCATGGTATTAGAGGCAGAATCTGCAATAAAAAAATGGCGAGATTTGATGGGTGCAACAAACCCTGCGGAAGCAGCAGAAGGTACTCTTCGTAAAGAATTTGGTAAAGACCTTGGTGAAAATGCAACCCACGGTTCCGATGCACCTGAAACCGCTGCATTTGAAATCGGGTACTTCTTTTCCGGTCTGGAACTGCTGTAACATCCCTTACACCCAGATTTCTAATCTTGAAATCTGGGTGTAATAAAGATTACTCTATTGCTGTTTTATCCAGCACCTGACAATCAATTTCCCCTGCATGTAGCAGGATATTTACCCTGTCTCCCGCTGAAACTTCGCAACTATTGCGGATTACTTGATGATCGCCTGTGTTCTGGTTGTATTTTCGGGTAATCGAATAGCCTCTTCCAAGGGTGGCTAGTGGACTTACACTATGTAAAAGAGCTGCCTGTTGTGCAAATTCTGCGTCTTTTCTTTCTACTATTCTTCTGGTGTGGTTGACGAGTAGTTTTTTCAAATGTAGCAGGCGCTCCTCCCTGATGGAAATCTTTTTGATTGGCGCATTGGTCTGCAGCTTACTTGCTGTCGTCATCAGTCGCAGTTCTTTTTCTCCAAGCAATTTCGACATCGCCTGGATCAGGTAGGACTTACTCAACTCTAGTCTATGATTCGCATCATTTAACACCGTTGCAACATTGCCAAGCATCCTCACATTGTGGAGGACCTGCTGGTTGGAATATGTGAATTTTTGTTGTATGCGATTAACAAGGCGTGACTTGAATGAATGTACCTGTTTTAAAATGACAGAATTATCCGGAACCAGCCTTTCAGCCACGGCCGTTGGAGTTGGACATCTGAGATCTGCACAGAAATCGGCAATGGTAAAGTCAATCTCGTGGCCTACCCCTGTCACAACAGGGGTGGAGGCTTTATAGATTGCAGTAGCCACTCTTTCGTCGTTAAAGGCCCATAGGTCCTCTAAAGATCCGCCACCACGACACAGCACAATGACTTCATGGCCAGCTGCCATATCTACTGCTGTAATGGCTTTTGCGATTTCTGCTGGGGCTTTTTCCCCCTGTACACGTACTGGCAGTAACTGGATATGTGCGGACGATTTGCGCAATTGTACAATCTTTAAGAAATCCTGGAAAGCAGCGCCGGTGGGCGAGGAAATTACTGCAATTTTCCCTGCGTAATCGGGGATTTTCTTTTTGATATTTTGATCGAAATAGCCCTCCTCAGATAGTTTTTGCTTCAGCTGTTCAAATGCGATTTGCAATTTACCTGTACCAAATAGTTCGACGCTGTCTATTATGAGTTGATATTCTCCCCGTGGCTCATATACAGCCACACGGCCAAAACAGATAACTTCCTGCCCATTCTTCAGCCTCAGGTCAACAAAACGTTTTTGCTGCTTGAAAAGAACACCACGTATCTGGGCACTACTATCTTTTAAGGTGAAATATGAGTGTCCGGAGAAAGGGGTCGATAGATTTGATATTTCTCCACAGATCCGCACAAATCTATATTCTTTTTCCAGAATAGTTTTTATCGATTTGGTCAGTTGTGAAACAGTTAAAATTGTGGCTCTCTCTAATGTCTTCATCTTTCTTGATTGTTGATTTGCATCTTGTGGAAAAGTAATTGTTTACGCATAGACAGAGGTACTGGGATCGATTATAGTGCTTGCTCGACTAACCGAGGCACCAAAATACCATATAAAATATTATTGAGGAGGAAAATCGCATGTCAAGCGAGAGTGCGTATAATAAACGTTTAGCACCAGAAACAGCTATGGATAAGGTTGAAGGGTTACTGGAGCATTTCAATTTGCCCCCTAAGGTTATTACATTCATACGTGGCAATAAACGAATTCTGCAAGTTATCCTGTTAATCATTATTGTTGCCGTCGTTACCTGGTCACTTTATGGCTCTTATATAGAGCGTATTAAAGAAGAATCAGCCACAGCTTTATCACTGGCCATAAAAAATGATCCTGTAAACCAGCAAGCTGCACTTAGCGCTGTTATTGAAGAATATGGCAGCACCTCTTCAGCCATGTGGGCCAAGGTGGAATTGGCCCATCTTGATATGAAGGGAGGCTCGTTTGATAAAGCCGCAAATCAGTATGACGAGCTTTTAAAGCAAGTTAAGATTACCTCACCGCTTTATCCACTGGTAGTTTTTGGAAAAGCTCAGGCGTTAGAAGCCTTGAAATCCTATAATGATGCAACTGTACAGTATGACGTTCTGAAAGAAATTAAAGGGTATGAACATCTGGCGTACGTTGGAAAAGGAAGGATTCAAGAAGCACAGGGAAACCCTGATAAGGCCATTGCTATTTACAATAATTTCCTTCTTGCAGTTGGTGATGATCCTACATTTTCCCAAGCAAAAGGGGAAATTGATGCAAAAATTGCAAGGCTTAAGGCTGTGAGCAAATAAGCCTCTCCAAGGATAGATCAATTGTTGAAAATTCATCTGCGCAGTTAGATGATTATAGGAGTTTTATATGCCTGGATTTGAAATATTTGGAAGTGAAGAAAAGAAAGAGATAATGGATGTGCTCGACACAGGTGTGCTCTTTCGTTATGAATTTAATGAGCAGCGCAATGGTGTTTTCAAAGTAAGGGAATTTGAAGAACAATTTTCTCAATACTGTGGAACCAAGTATGGGCAAGCTGTCACTTCAGGCACAGCCGCTTTGAAAGTTGCCTTAATGGCTCTTGGTGTGGGCCCGGGCGATGAGGTAATTACCCAGGGTTTTACCTTTGTTGCAACCTGGGAGGCGATTTTAGAGGTTGGTGCGATTCCAGTATTTACCGAAATCGACACGACCCTCAACATGGATCCGGCTGATCTTAAATTAAAGATCAGCGATAAAACCAAATGCATTATTCCTGTGCATATGATGGGTGCACCAGCAAGAATTGAAGAAATTGTCAAAATCGCAGCAGAAAAAAATATTTCTGTACTGGAAGATACTGCCCAGGCTGCGGGTGCCCGCATACAAGGAAAACATCTTGGAAGCTTTGGGAACTGTGGAACTTTTTCTTTTGACTCTGTTAAAACAATGACCACCGGTGAAGGCGGTATGATTATTACGGATGACGAGGAGTTGTGGCGTTCAATGTCAGAGTACCAGGACCATGGGCATGACCACAAAATTAATCCGGGTGCTCGAGGCGGAGAGGGACGACGGTTTATTGGATTTAATTACCGGATGATGGAACTCCAGGGGGCAATAGGGCTCGCACAGCTGGCAAAGCTTGATTCTATGGTGGTTGCCCAGAAAAAAAACAAATTAAGCCTGAAAGAAGCTGCCTCTGCAATACCTGGTGTCTCTTTCAGAGAACTTATTGACGAAGAAGGTGACTCTGCTACGTTCCTCGCTTTTATTCTTCAGGACAAAAATCATAGCGAACGTGTTAATTCATTTTTGACCAAAGAAGGATTTGGCGCAATAAATTTCAGCGCAAACAGTTGGCATTTTTATCCGAAATGGGAGCACCTGCTCGAAGGAAAAACCTTGACCAGTTCAGGATATCCTTTTTCATCTGCTGGTGGCAAGAGACGAATTATTTTTGACCCAGAGGCACTGCCTCAGTCCTGTTCACTTTTAGAGCGGACCCTGGTGTATCCTATTGGCATTAATATGGGAGAGGAAAAGCTTTCTTCAATGCGTAAAATATTGCAGAAAGCTGCTGAGATATAAGTAGAATTTCTTAGCTATGTAAATTTCGAAGTTGTAAAACGACAATGAGGTGCCCTTTAAGCGTAAAGGACACCTCATTTTTTTTATCTGTAATTCAGACGCGGCTATTTGTAAAATTTGTGTGATCCGAATTGATCCAGGTAGGTAAATTCAGATGACCAGTAAGGCTCTACCGTTTCCAGGTGATAGTGGGTAGCTCCATTGGTGAAATCTTCTGTTTTGAGAGCGATATATACTGATTTCATACATTCCAGAAAAGCTTTTGGATCATCTGGAAGGTATGAATCTTTTTGGAAGGTCCAGCTGAATTGGTACGGCTCCTGTACTATTTCTTTTATAGGTCTATGCTTTTGATTTGCTCGATTCAGGGTGACAAGCGCTACTGCAACCTGACCAACTTGTGGCTCGGATCTGGCTTCATGATAGACATTAAGGGTCAACCATAAGAGCCCTTCGAGTAATGTCATTTTCTTCTCCTGCGTGCATTATTTCCGGCTTGGATATTGATATTGTTGTAATAATATAAGAGAGATACCTCGTAGGTGTTGGTGGAAAATATAGTATATATTCTAATACCATTTATATAATTCAAATCATACAGCACAAGCTGTTTCCGTCAACAGTTTTAAGTGAGAACGAAAAAGCAAGAGAGTTGCTCAACTGTGAATGACTGGCAACTATATGTAGTTGGTTGGATTAATCACTTTTTTCAGGTGGTAAAAAGGAAGCAGAATATCTGAGGCAGGAGGAGTGGTTCAGCAAAGATGGATTACACCATGCTTAAGCCAAAAGAGCACAGTGGCTAGGAGGTTGTCCGAGAATAAGGGTTTTGGTCACAATCGAGAAGTTTCGCAAAATAAGCACAGCCATATACTTAATATCGAAGTCTACGCTATCTGCGAGCATTATTTTGCGAAAAATCCGAAGAGTTTGGGCAAAAGCCATTCTCGGACAAGCTCCTAGTCGTATCAGGCAGGGGTAGCAGCCAGGTTTTTGTTTTTGAAAAGGGGAAAAAATGAGTGGTCAGCTGTTCTGGATTTTGATGCCATATTGCCAATTACAGAGTGTGCACCATTTCTTTTCATTTCAACAATCTCCCAGCAATGTGGAGAAGACTCTATTGCCTGCATCAGGCCAAGATGCTGTGCGTGCCCAGCTTTATAGGCTTTTACGTGGCCAAGTACAGGGCATCCGAGTAGGGCGAGGTCGCCAACCAGATCAAGAACTTTATGTCTGATGAATTCATCGTCATAGCGAAGCCCATCTTCGTTTAGTACCGATTTGCGATTCCAGTGAATTGCAATAACATTAGCGAGTGAACTTCCAAGGGCTAAACCATTTGCCCAAAGCTCTTCTACCTGTTCTACATAACCAAAGGTTCGAGCTTTTGATATATCGTCACCAAAATGATCTGCAAGCAGGTCGAAGGTGAATTTTTGCTTTTTAATTAAAGTATCATCAAAGCTGATCTCACCCGTCACTTTGAACCCGTTGTAGGGTGTGACTGTGAGGTGTTTGTCACCATCACTATAGGTGATTGGCTTGGTGATACGCAGTACCCTGCGCAAGCCGTTCTGTTTTTTCTTGCCCGTACCCTTTAAGAGGGTGAAAAATGGTCCAGCACTGCCGTCCATAATAGGAACTTCCGGGGAATCCAGCTCAACATCCGCATTATCTATGCCAAACCCCTGTAGTGCCGCCATAAGATGTTCGGTGGTTGAGATCTGAAAATGGTCGTTGCCAATTGTGGTAGCAAGTCGCGTATCTACAACTTTATCCATATGTGCATGGAGGTGTGCGCCTGCAGGTATGTCTGATCGGAAAAACCTGATACCACTGTTTACAGGTGCAGGCTTTATTGACAGATTAACAGTTCTGCCTGAATGTAATCCGACGCCACAGCAACTAACAGAACTTCTTAGAGTGTATTGATTTGGATCAATTGGTAAAGCCATTGTGATTCCTCATAGTTTTATTAAACTTCACAATGGTTTATGCAAAATATGTGCCGTCAATGCTGTGCTACTGTTTGCCTTCTGTATATGGAGTAAAAACAAATGGTTGTTGAGAGGATTGAGGTATTGTGTAAAAACGACTTGTGGTAAAAAAGCCACAAGTCGAGTGTGGGAAAAGTTTTTTAAGACACTGTATTATATAAAATAAGCTATGCTGGAGTTGGTAGAAAGGGGGGGAAGGTACGGCGCATTTCTTATCGGCTAAGGTCTTGTAAAAGTCGTTTTGTAAATTCAGAAGAGATTGATGATCGTAGTTTGAGGGTATACAGGGGCATGTTTAGTTGGTGTTTTTGTAGTTTTACAGCATCTTTCTCCGTGGTAATCAGGGACACGGCTCCGCTCTTTTTTGCTTTTTTGACCAATTTGTCAACAACTGAACTTGAGTATGGAGTGTGGTCCGAAAGTGGTGAAAAGCCGCTTAATGTAATTCCGTGGTCTGAAAGAGTTGTTCGAAATCTTTCCGGGTTAGCTATTCCACAAAAAGCAAAGGTAGTACCAATGTTTTCAGAATGAACCTCGGTTTTGTTCGAATTTATAAACGTGAATTCTGTAAGAGATGAATAATATACAGGTTTATTACTAAATTTTTCACAGAGCAACGTGGCAAATTTATCACCCCGAGTTTTGTTAAGCGCATTTGAACCTGTCAATATAAAACAAGAACATCTGTGCAGGGCTGAAATCGGTTCTCTGAGGTGTCCCCCGGGGAAAACCCTGCTGTTTCCAGCAAGAGTCGTGGTATCAAAGAGTACAATGTCGATGTCTCTTTTAACGCTTAAGTGCTGGAAACCATCATCTAGAATGATGCAGTCAGCCCCAAAGGTTTCAATAGCATATTTGCAGGGATATAATCTTTTTTTTCCAGTTAGTACTGGTACTCCAGGGAGACTCTCGGCAAGCATAAAGGGTTCATCGCCAGAATCTAAAGGTCCAAGAAGTATCTCGGAACCATTAGAAACGACATTGTGCTTACCCCTCGCGCGTCCCCCATAGCCACGACTGACCACAGCGGGATTAAATCCTCGAGAGAGTAGTAAGTTTGCAATATATTGAACAGTCGGTGTTTTACCTGTACCTCCTAGTACCAGATTACCCACTGAAATGACAGGTACAGGTAAACTATGTTGTTTGAATATACCGCGTAGATAAAGAATTTGACGCAATTTCATAGCTGCGGCGTAAATGGGACTGAAAGGGCGACCTAATATAAAAAGCAATTCCAATTTATCTGGCATAACTAGTAGTAATGAAAACGATTAAAGAATAATCGGAAAATGGTAATTTTAGATTTTGCAAAAATAGAAGTAAAAGACTAATATCATGACTTCGTGGTATATGCTTGCTCTTTATTTTGAATTTACAAATCGGTTCGTAGAGAGCGAGGATTCAATTAATAACAGTAGATGGAGGAAGAAATGAAGTTACAACTTAGTGGTAAGCTGCTTTCAACAGCGGCCTGTTTCCTGATCGCTTTATCTGCACCTGCGCTGAGTGTTGCAGAGGACACCATTAAATTTGGCGTAGCTGGTGCACATAGTGGAGATCTAGCTTCCTATGGTTTACCTTCTGTCAATGCCGCAGAACTCGTCATTGAAAAAGTAAACGCAAATGGTGGTATTAACGGCAAGAAAGTAGAACTACTGGTTGAAGATGATGTTTGTAAGCCTGAGGTGGCAACCAATACAGCAACCAAACTCGTTTCTGACGGTGTAGATGTTGTGTTAGGGCATATTTGCTCTGGTGCTACCAAAGCTGCACTTCCTATTTATAAAAACGCCGGTGTACTGGTTATGTCACCATCAGCGACAAATCCTGGTCTTACCCAGAGCGGAGATTATCCAAACTTTTTCCGCACAATCGCACCAGATGATGCACAGGCTCTAGTTGATGTTGAATTTGCCTTAAACAAACTTGGCTATACCAAAATTGCTGTAGTGCATGATAAAGGTGATTACGGTAAAGGATTTGCTGAATTTGCCAAAAAATTCCTTGAAGATTCGGGGAAGGCGGAAGTAGTTCTGTTTGAAGGTGTAACCCCTGGTGCTGTTGATTATTCAGCGATCGTTCAAAAAGTGAAGCGTTCTGGTGCAGAAGCAGTAATGTTTGGTGGTTATCACCCTGAGGCGTCTAAAATCATTTCAATGATGCGTAAAAAGCGACTTAAGATCGATTTTATCTCCGATGACGGTGTGAAAGATAATACTTTTATTAAAGTCGCCGGGAAAAATGCTGAAGGCGCGTATGCCTCAGGCCCAAAAGATACCACTTCAAATCCATTGTCAATCCAGGCTGTTGCAGAACATAAAGCAAAATATGGTTCTGACCCAGGTGCCTTTTTTGAAAACGCCTACTCCGCAACTTTGGCTATGTTGAATGCAATCGAGAAAGCTGATTCCACAGAGCTCGAAGCGTTGAAAAAAGCTCTGCAGACCGAGAAAGTTGATACCCCTGTTGGTAATATCTACTTTGACGAGAAAGGAGACGCAATCGGTGTCGGCTTCTCTGTTTATCAAGTTAAAGATGGTGTATTCGTAGAGCAATAACAGATAGTTTTAACCCTCACTACTACTACCTGGAGCTGACATCCATTAATCGTTGCTAGCTCCAGGTACTTTTTTTGTGGTATCTTATGGATTATTTTATAGAACTTTTGTTTAGCGGTCTCACCCGTGGGTCTATTTATGCTCTTATTGCGCTGGGGTATACAATGGTGTACGGCATCATCGGTCTAATTAATTTTGCCCATGGCGAAATCTATATGATCGGGGCATTTACCTCATTTATTGTTGCAACAGTACTCTCTATATACGGGTTTCCTCTCTTGGCTATTATTGCGTTGGCAGGCGTTGCTGCGGCAATCTGGTCGAGTGCCTACGGCTTCACGATAGAAAAAGTCGCCTACAAACCCCTACGGCACGCCCCGCGACTATCTCCTCTCATTAGTGCTATCGGCATGTCAATTTTTTTGCAAAATTATGTACTATTAGCGCAGACTTCTGATTTCCTTCCTTTCCCTGAACTTATTCCGGATTTTGCCTTTATGGAGCCTATAGCCCATATCGTCGGTTCTTCTGATCTGGTCATTCTAATTACTACAGCCGTGGTGATGTTGATTCTCACCTTTGTTATTAAATTTACCCGTATTGGCAAAGCCATGCGCGCAACAGCGCAGGACAGAACAATGGCTATGCTGGTTGGTATTAATGTTAACAATATTATTTCGGCAACTTTTATAATTGGATCTGCCCTTGCTGCTATCGGAGGGATGTTAATTGCCTCCCACATTGGACAGATTAACTTTTATATTGGATTTTTGGCTGGTATCAAGGCCTTTACCGCAGCGGTACTTGGCGGGATTGGTTCTATACCCGGTGCCGTACTGGGAAGCCTTATTCTTGGTCTCACAGAGAGTTTTGCAACGGGTTATGTATCCAGTGACTATGAGGATGTTTTTGCCTTCTCTCTTCTGGTGCTCATTCTGATATTTAAACCCTCCGGCCTGCTTGGTAAGGCTGAAACACAGAAAGTATGATTTTTATTTGATATGTTTTCAATAAAAGAAATTAAAAAAACAGCGCTTATTTCCCTCTGGTTTGTCTTCCTTACCTTTCCTATAATGGTTATAAAGGTTGATCCCATAGAAAGAATAGTACAGTGGCGATGGGAAAACGCTTTTTATGTAGCCATAGGTATATTCCTCGTTCGCAGTCTTATCGAGTTTTTTAAATATCGCAAAGAAAAAAGAGTGAGTAACAAGGAGGCGACCGAGGGGGATGGACTTTCTCCAATACATCGGATAATTGCCAACCCTAAGCAGCGAAACATTCTGGTCGCTGTCGTTTTTGTTGCTGCTCTTATCTATCCTTTTATTTTTGATACCTACCAGACCAATATCATGATCACTGCACTTATGTATGTGGTGCTGGGGCTCGGTCTCAATATTGTAGTTGGAATGGCCGGTTTGCTGGATCTTGGTTTTGTTGCTTTCTATGCCGTTGGGGCATACTCTTATGCGCTGTTAAACCATCATTTTGGCCTTGGGTTCTGGGCAGTTTTGCCCATCGGTGGCTGTCTTGCCGCGCTGGCTGGAATTATTTTGGGATTTCCGGTTCTGCGACTGCGGGGGGATTACCTTGCTATTGTAACACTCGGATTTGGTGAAATAATCCGTTTAGTTCTTGAAAACTGGAATGAGTTTTCCATGGGACCAAGTGGCATTTCCAATATTTCGCGCCCAGGTTTTTTTGGCATAGAAATGTCTCTTGAGCATTCTATTCTTTATCTCTACTATATTATGATCCTGTTCATGATAATCACTATTTTCATAGTGAACAGATTGCAGGACTCGAGGCTTGGGAGAGCATGGATTGCTCTTCGAGAAGATGAGATAGCATGCCAGGCAATGGGTATAGACAAAAGAAAGACCAAACTTGTTGCTTTTTCTTTAGGTGCTTTCTGGGCAGGTTTTGTCGGTGTGATTTTTGCGGCGAAAACCACCTTTATTAATCCAGCAAGTTTTACCTTCCTTGAGTCAGCTATCATTCTTTCCATTGTTGTGCTGGGAGGTATGGGTTCTATCGTTGGTGTTATTTTGGGTGCATTGATATTAATACTGATGCCTGAATACCTCCGTGCTCTCTCAGAATATCGAATGCTTGCGTTTGGTGGTATCCTCGTTGCCATGATGGTTTTTCGACCCCAGGGATTGATCGCTACAATTCGTAGAACCTATAAATTTGAAAAAAAATAATCCTGTACCTTAAATAGCAAGATGACTACCCCTATACTTAAAGTAACTGGTCTGACAATGGATTTCGGCGGTATTAGAGCCTTGAATCAACTCGATCTTGATGTATGTGCCGGAGAAATTGTTGCCCTGATTGGTCCTAACGGTGCCGGAAAAACAACCTTTTTTAACTGCGTGACAGGTATTTATATGCCTACAGCAGGTGAGGTCTTACTCACTCCAACAGGAAGTAGTAAGAGTATTAGCCTCAAGGGATTAAAACCTAATATTGTTACAGAAAAAGGTCTCGCCCGCACCTTTCAAAATATTCGGTTGTTTTCCAAAATGACGGTTCTTGAAAACGTTATGATAGGCAGGCATTGCAGGACCAAGTCATTTATATTTGGGGCTGTTTTTAGGCCTCAAAAGACTCGAACTGAAGAACAGGAAATACTTGAGACAAGCTATGGATTGTTGGAAAAAGTAGGTCTTGACCATTTAGCGAATGAGTTTTCAGCAAATCTTTCCTACGGAGCCCAACGAAGGCTGGAAATCGCCAGGGCTCTGGCCACTGAACCACTTCTACTACTGCTTGATGAACCAGCTGCGGGAATGAATCCTCAGGAAACCATTGAGCTTGATATTCTTATTAAGAAAATCACCTCTGAGGGGCAGGCTATTTTACTCATTGAGCATGATATGAAACTTGTGATGAGTTTATCCGATAGAATATTTGTGATGGACTACGGTAAAAAAATCGCTGAAGGAACTCCCGCTGAGATTCGTGCTAACCCTGATGTAATTAAGGCCTATTTAGGTGAATAAAAGAAATGCTTAAACTTGAAAATATACAGGCTGGATATGGAAATATCCTTGCTATTAAAAATGTTAGTCTAGAAATTAAAGAAGGGGAGATCATTACCCTCATCGGAGCAAATGGTGCAGGAAAAAGCACCACTTTGATGACTATCTCGGGTGTGGTTTCCAGTCGTGCTGGAAAAATCATTTTTAATGGTCAAGAAATTCAAGAGAAATCTTCTGATGAGATAGTTAAGATGGGTGTCTGCCAGGTTCCTGAAGGGAGGCATATATTTCCACAACTGACCGTTCAGGAAAATCTTGATATGGGAGCTTTTCTTAGAAATGATAAAGAAGAGATAAAAAAGGATCTGGAATATGTCTTTGATCTTTTTCCAATCCTGGCGGAACGAAAATCTCAGGATGGTGGTAATTTAAGCGGAGGGGAACAGCAGATGCTCGCCATGTCCCGGGCTCTTATGGCCAGGCCACAGCTTTTGTTGCTCGATGAACCATCCATGGGACTGGCACCTCTTGTTATCAAACAAATTTTCGAAATTATCAAACAGATCAATAAGGCGAGCAACACAACTATTTTTCTGGTGGAGCAAAATGCCAACCAGGCACTTCATGTTGCAGATCGTGGCTATGTCATAGAAAATGGTGAAATCACTATCTCTGGTGATGCCGATGAATTATTAACCAATTCGGATATTCAGAAAGCTTACTTGGGAATATAATCTAACGCCAGAACAAGGTAAGTACAAATTACAGGACTTGTACATGGAAGTTACGTGCAATCTTTAAAAGACTAAAGGCAGTTGTGGAAAATGAAAGAAATTAATGTTGGTGTGGTTGGCGTCGGTTATCTGGGTAGGTTTCATGCACATAAATATGCGGCTCTTGAAGGGGTCAATCTTGTAGCTGTTGCCGACACTGATCCCAGCCAGGCCAGGAAGGTGGCTGAAGAATGTGGCTGTTCCGCTGTAACAAACTATCAGGAGCTGTTATCCAAGGTTGATGCTGTATCAATAGCTGTTCCAACCTCTTATCATCATAAGGTCGCTGGTGAATTCTTGGACGCAGGTATCGATGTGTTACTTGAAAAACCGATGACGGTGACCCTCCAGGAAGCAGACGATCTCATTGACCGGGCAAGCAGAAAAGAATTGATACTGCAGATTGGTCACTTGGAGAGATTTAATCCCGCTGTTCAGGCCATGGAACCTTGCCTTACTACTCCTGTCTTCATAGAGAGTAACCGCATTGCAACCTTTAAGAATCGGGGTGTTGATGTTGATGTCGTTTTGGATCTTATGATTCACGATATAGATATCATCTTGAACATCGTTGACTCGCCAATAGAGACAATCCACACCGTGGGCGCACCAGTAGCTACTGAAAATACAGATATTGCAAATGCAAGATTAATCTTTGAAAACGGTGCTACTGCAAACGTGACTGTCAGCAGGATTTCAAGGACCAACGTTCGCCAGATGCGTATCTTCCAACCCGGTAGCTATATAAACGTAGACTTTGGCAACAGAAAAGTAATGACCATTCAACTGTCAGATGAGCTTGAAGAGAATGGTATGCCCAAACAGGTGGTAGACCTGACAACATTTGATGACGGGGATGCGCTTCTCAGTGAGATCACCACTTTTGTTGGCCATGTACGTAATCGTACCAAACCTGCGGTTTCAGGTGTTGAAGGACGCCGTGCCCTTGATGTAGCACTCCAGGTAATGGCACAGATAAAAGAGCATCAAAAACTTGATCTATTTAAAGATTTCCTGCCTGCAAAATCCTGAGAACAAATCCTTTCGACGCATACCTTGTGACAATGAAAAACATAATGATTGTAACGGGGGAGGCATCCGGGGATCTGCATGGGGCAAATCTTGTAAAGGCCATGCACACCCTGGCCTCTGATCTCCGCTTCTGTGGAATGGGAGGACCTGAATTGCAATCCCAGGGTGTTGAAATTCTTTTTGATGCGGAGAAAGTATCTGTTGTTGGCGTTTTTGAGGTGTTCTCTCATTTAAAAGATATTTTTTCAGGGCAGAAAATTCTAAAAAGCCGTTTGGCAGCCGATCCTCCAGACTTGCTCATTATTATCGATCTCCCCGACTTTAATCTTATTATTGCAAAAGCTGCTAAAAAATTAGGTATCCCAGTTTTTTACTACATTTGCCCTCAAGTGTGGGCCTGGCGAAAGGGACGAGTTAAAACAATAAAGCAAAGGACCGATGCTCTCGGAGTTATTTTACCCTTTGAAGAAAACTTTTTGCGGGGGCACGGCTTACATGCCAAATACGTGGGCCATCCTTTGCTTGATAGCGTGAAAACTACGCTTAATAAGCATGAATTTCGAAATAAGCATAATATTGATCCTACTGCCAAGTGCGTAGGGCTTCTTCCTGGAAGCCGAAAAAAAGAAGTGTTTTCACTCTTGCCTGTTTTTCTCCAGGCTGCCGTAAAACTTCAATTTCAGAGCAACGAAAAACTAGTATTTCTCATCCCTAGGGCTTCTACTATTTCAACCAGCGACCTGCACCAGGCGGGCGTAGATGGCTTTAAGGATAAGCTTGATATTAGAATTATCGCAGATGATCGTTACAATATGATGAACGGTTGTGACTGTGTTGTAGCTGCCTCCGGTACTGTCACACTTGAACTCGCCATTTTGCAGATACCGATGGTTGTCACCTATAAACTCTCTTCTCTCAGTTACATACTCGGCCGACTTTTGGTTAAATTAGAATTTTTTTCACTGGTAAATCTTATTGCTGGATACCAGGCAGTACCTGAATTGTTACAAGACGAAGTGACTGACGAAAGAATATGTTTGGAACTCTCTTCGTTACTTAATGTTTTCACCAGGAGAAGAGAGATGGACAAGGGACTAATAGAGGTGAAAAGAAAATTAGGAACCTCGGGGGCCTCTCAAAAAGCGGCAAAAATGGCACTTGAGCTTTTGCAAGATAGTCAAAAGACTTAACATTATAAAAAGATATGGACGAAGAGGACTATAGCGAACAAGAAGAGGTAATACTGGAAATAAATGGAGAACTTGATCTCCATCCTTTTTCTCCAAAAGACCTGAAAACTCTCATTCCAGATTATATAGAAGAGTGTCTTGCCTGTAACATCAACGAAATACGATTTATACACGGCAAAGGAATAGGTAATATCCGCCGATCAGTTCACGCGCTTTTAGAACGAAATCCCCATGTTTCATCCTTTAAACTCGCTGACACCCACTCCGGTGGCTGGGGCGCAACTGTAGCAAAAATTTATTCCAGTAAAGAGTGAATTTGATTGTAACTGTTCTACAACTGGGCAGAACAGTTACATTTAAGCGGAGTGAAAACTCGGAGCTAGAGACATCCGTCTACCTGGTCACGCGGATAAAGGCTCTTAACATCATAAATGACCGATTTTTCTTTACCAAATCCACGCAGCGTATCAATTGACATTTCAGTGAATTGATTGTGAGCAACGGCAAGTACAATTCCATCATAAAAACCTTTTTCCAGCTCTTTCACCAAATGAATATCGTACTCTTTCACCGCTTCTTCAGGATTAACCCATGGGTCATAGACATCAACATCAATACCATATTCAGAAAATTCTGAGATTATATCAATTACCTTGGTGTTTCTTAAATCCGGGCAATTTTCCTTAAAGGTGAGACCCAGGACTAAAATTCTACTGGCCGCAGTGTTAATTCCCTTCTTCATCATCTTTTTAATGACGCTGGAAGCAATATAGTGTCCCATATTGTCGTTTAAACGTCTCCCTGCAAGAATCATGTTGGGATGATAACCAACCTCTTGTGCCTTGTGGGTAAGATAGTAGGGATCAACGCCAATGCAATGGCCCCCTACAAGGCCCGGTCTAAAGGGTAAAAAATTCCATTTTGTTCCTGCTGCTGCGAGAACCTCGCTGGTGTTAATATCTAATTTTTCGAAAATCAGGGCGAGCTCATTAATAAGAGCAATATTTACATCTCGTTGGGTGTTTTCAATAACTTTTGCTGCTTCAGCGACCTTTATGGAGCTGGCCTGAAAGGTTCCAGCTGTAATGATAGAAGAATAAAGATCATCGACAAAACGAGCTGTTTCTGGGGTAGAACCGGAGGTCACTTTAACAATGGATGGCAGGCGGTGCTCCTTGTCACCCGGATTAATTCTTTCCGGGCTATAACCACAGAAAAAATCGGAGTTAAACTGTAGTCCCGAGCCATTTTCCAGAAGAGGCACGCACACCTCCTCTGTGGCACCGGGGTATACAGTGGACTCAAAAATAACAACATCACCTTTTTTAAGTACTTTGGCCACGGTTTCTGAAGCTCTTTCCAGGGGAGTGAGATCAGGCCTTTTGGCATGATCTATTGGTGTTGGAACCGCCACTATAAATACGTTGCATTGCTTGATCTCATTTAAGTCAGTTGAAAACTCCAGGAGATTTGCTTCAGAAAGCTCCTGGTCTGACACCTCCAGAGTGGAGTCAGTCCCGCTGCGTAATTCTTCAATGCGGGAAACATTAAGATCGAACCCCAGAGTTTTAAACTTTCGACCGAACTCAACAGCGAGAGGGAGACCAACATAGCCAAGCCCTATAACACAAATTGAAGCTTTTGAAATTTCAGGTAAAGTTGTCATATTAACTATTGTATAAATTTATTATTTTCCTTCAGGTCCGTAATAGTAAAGACCCTGGGTATCTGTTTCTTTGACCATGACGCTATAAATAGAATGGTTGTCACTTTTCAGGCGGCTTGCAACTTCAGCGTAGAGGAACTCGGCTATATATTCTGAAGATGGGTTTTTTTCCTGGAAATAGGGTAGGGTGTTTAAGTCGTGATGGTCAAGCTTATCGATTACCTCTTTGACTATTTTCTTCAACAGTTTAAAGTCAATCCCCATCCCGCACTGATCCAATTCGAGCGCTCGGACTGTAACCTTAACCTTCCAGTTATGACCATGGGGCTTTTCACATTCTCCGGGATAATCCCGTAGATGATGGGCACCTGCGAAATGTGTGTCTATAAAAATTTCATACATCGCTCTCTCCTTAGATACGAGTAGAATTATCTGCAATATGATATCAACTTACTAGTTAAAACAACTTCGCTAACTTAATACTTTCCTTATCATTAATCATCTACTTATTATAAAACAATATGTAAGATAGCCATATTGGCTGTTCATATTGACTAGAAGTACGCTTGCCTATTTTGACAAGGTTCATCGGAATTCGCTAGTGTGAAAAATGTCATAAAAATAAACTAGATAATACTATCAATACCGTTAAAAACTTTGAAGAAAGAAAAAAACATATTAACAAGAGATACTCTTTTTGATGGGGACATCATCTGTTTTCAACATAAAAATGGCTATAGATTTTCAATTGATGCCGTTTTGCTTTCACACTTTGTTACTGTGAAAAAGGGTGATAGATTTTTAGATTTGGGAACAGGATGTGGTGTAATTAATCTAATCATCAACTACAGGCATAAAGAATTACTAGGAGAAGTCTCCGGGGTTGAAGTGCAAACAGAGTTACACCGTCTGGCAAAGAAAAATTATGCCCACAATAATATGTTGGATTATGGTAAGGTCTTTCATTTAAATATTAAAGAAATTTCGAAATATTTTAACCCTGAATCATACGACAAAATAACCTGCAACCCACCCTTTTATATGCCAGGGAGCGGTAGAGAGAGTCAAAATCAAGAGGCCAAGTTTGCAAGACATCAGGTACTTGGAGAATTGAGCGATTTTATGAGGGCATCATTTTATGCACTCATAAATAGAGGTACTGCATATTTTATTTATCCAGCT
>JAAELB010000301.1 GCA_024227155.1 Desulfobulbaceae bacterium | reverse complement strand
TTAACTTTCAAACTCTTGGCACTACTTGGGCGCGAACACCCAAACTTCTGATCTCTAGTCCTCCGTCTAACCTGTTGAGCTAACTTGGATGCTCTTGTGGAATAATATCTGATGTTACATTATATGGTAACAGGTTATATGTACAACATCACTTTGAATTCAACCAGTCTTGTATAACATCTGAGATAGGACTTGACATGTACAGAGTAAGAAACAAGATATTGTATTACTCGATTTATGGTGGAATTAAGTTGTGATTGAGTGAGTGAGTGAGTGAGTGTGTGCATGTGTGTGTGTGTGTGTGTCTGTCTGTGTGTCTGTGTATATGTGTGTATGTCCCTTCTCAAGCCCATTGGGTTCATTAAAATGCATGACTTTTCAACCCCAGCCTCCGTGGCGTAATGGTTTAGGTGCTGGATTCGAACGCCACGGGTCGCCGGTTCAAGCCCAGCAAGGGGCCAAGTTTTTTAAATCTAGATATTGTATTACTCGATTTATGGTGGAATTAAGTTGTGATTATGTATTGGTTGTTAATCTGAAACAAAAAATGGTATTGAATTA
>JAAELB010000300.1 GCA_024227155.1 Desulfobulbaceae bacterium | reverse complement strand
TTACATTATGTATATAATTCTGATGGCTTTAATTCCTTATATCTTTGTTCTAGGACTATTTATTAAATAGTTCTAGCTTTATTCAATAATATAACTGATGGCAAAGCCTTTGGAGGCCAGCCCATCCAGGTCATTTTTTCATTGATCAGTATATAATTGTATATCATAGCATTGTAAACTGAAATTGTGTCCATGTACATCCAAAGTAATGGGGATACTAATTTGATTGATAGGTTGTCAAGTCCTTACACTAAGCCCCACCCCCTTCCAGTCAATCCTGTATCTACTCAAGTGAAGTGGTGTATGAAGTCAAGTGGTGTATAGTGTCACCTATTTGAGCATGCTCACAATCTGATAACACTGAATGTAGGTCAATTCTGATTAGGTGCAAAATTAAGTTGATTATCATTAGATATTTAGCATTGTGAAATTATAATTTGTCCATGTACCTCGAAAATAATGTTCATAAAAAGGTAGGTAGGTATAGTTTTATGTGTATTTAAACATATATTGCGTCAATTTAAGAATA
>JAAELB010000299.1 GCA_024227155.1 Desulfobulbaceae bacterium | reverse complement strand
CTTAACCCCTGGAACCTTGATGGCCTGGAGGAGATTGAAAACGATTTTGGCAAGAAAATATATAATATCCTCCAGTTGAGATTACATCCATCTATCATTGAATTGAAGAAAGAGATAGAAGCCAAAAAGGTAGAAAAAAAGTATGAGATAGACCTCACCTATATCACCTCGAGAGGAAACTGGTATTTCACCTCCTGGAAGGGAGATGAATCTAAATCAGGTGGGATAGCCACCAATATTGGTGTTCATTTCTATGATATGCTGATGTGGATTTTTGGTAAGGTACAGTTAAACATTGTTCATCACCGTGAAGCCAACAGTGCCTCAGGATTTTTGGAGCTTGAAAATGCCAGGGTCAGATGGTTTTTAAGTGTAGATGACACGACTCTCCCCGAAGAAGTGAGTAGTGCTGGTCAACGTACATATCGTTCGATTACCATTGACGGTAAAGAGATAGAATTCAGTGGTGGTTTTACCGATCTTCATACCTTGAGTTTTCAAGATATTCTTGATGGCAACGGGTTTGGACTGCAGGAGGCTCGTCCAAGTATTGAAGTGGTGCATCATATTCGCAATGCCGATGTGGTGATGCAGAGGGATTTTCTTCATCCATTCATGAATAAGTAAGAATATCATCGGCTATTAACGTGTATTGAGACAAATAACGAATGAGCTGAGTATGTGATATTCGGCTGATAAATTAACGGAAAATTGCATTTTTGAAAGAGACGATATGAAACTCATGTCCATTGCTGGAGCGCGGCCAAATTTTATGAAAATTGCCTCGATTGCAAAAGCTATCGAAAATTACAATAATAATTTACCTGCAACAGCTGCATTACAGTCAAAGATCGACCATGTTTTGGTCCATACTGGGCAGCACTATGATAAGAAAATGTCCCAATCGTTTTTCGATGATCTGGGGATTCCCCAGCCGGATATAAACCTGGAAGTAGGGTCAGGTTCTCATGCACACCAAACAGCGGAAATTATGAGGGCTTTTGAACCAGTACTTTTGCGTGAATCACCCGACATTCTACTCGTTGTTGGCGATGTCAACTCAACCATCGCCTGTTGTCTTGTCGGTTCAAAAATCCAGTATACAGCAGAGAGTAAAAGGGAGCGACCTGTAATTGTCCATGTTGAAGCTGGATTACGCTCCTATGACCGAAGTATGCCAGAGGAGGTTAATAGGATACTCACTGATTCCCTCAGTGATGTTCTATTTATTACCGAGGAGAGCGCAAAAGATAATTTATTAAAGGAAGGTATTGTTTCTGAGAAGATCCATTTTTCCGGTAACGTAATGATTGATACCTTGAAAAATCATCTCAAGCATGCTGAAAAGTCAGGGATAAAACAAGATCTTGGGGTCTCTTCTCTCTACGGCCTGGTAACCCTTCACCGTCCTTCAAACGTTGATTCACCTGAAATTTTAAAGGATCTTGTAGATACCTTGTTAACCATATCCAAGAAAAAATCTTTGGTGTTCCCCGTTCATCCTCGTACTAGAAATAACCTTGAACGATTTAGTCTCTATTCAAAACTTGAAGAGAGTAGTGATATAATCTTGTCTGGCCCTTTGCCTTATCTTGACTTCCTTAATCTCACAATGGGGGCCGATTTAGTTATTACCGATTCAGGTGGTATTCAAGAGGAAACAACCTATTTAAACATCCCCTGTGTCACCCTCCGTGAAAATACCGAGAGACCAGTAACAGTTGATGTGGGATCAAACTACTTGATAGGGACAGACAAGGAGAGAATTTTGCAAACAACTGACATTATACTGTCAGGTCAGGGTAAAAAAGGCACTATCCCAAAATTTTGGGATGGTAAAAGTGGTGAACGTATTATCGCCACTTTGGTTTCTCTCAATAACAATTTTTAATTTTCAAATAACAATTATAGATAGATTCATAAATAATTTTTCGAAGGGTTGGTTTTTGCAATGAACACACAGGATTATTTTGTGCACGAAACAGCGGTAATAGATGATAACGTTCAAATTGGTAAAGATTCAAAGATTTGGCATTTTTCCCATATATTAAAGGACACCAAACTTGGTGAAAGGTGTAATGTCGGCCAGAATGTAGTGTTAGGGCCAGAGGTTTGTGTGGGGGATGGGTGTAAAATACAAAACAATGTTTCTCTCTTTAAAGGTATCACCCTTGAGGAGAATGTTTTTTGTGGTCCATCCATGGTGTTTACCAATGTCTTTAACCCACGGGCACATATACGCAAGATGGATGCGGTTCGCCCTACTCTTGTGAAAACAGGGGCTACTCTAGGTGCCAATAGTACCATTATATGTGGCGTAACGATAGGCAAATATGCACTCATCGGTGCCGGGGCTGTGGTGACAAAAGATGTTCCGGACCATGCCCTGGTTGTTGGCAATCCAGCTAAACAGAGTGGCTGGATGTGTGAGTGTGGCGAAAAGCTCAATGGCCAGCTGGTGTGTGAAACGTGTAGTAAAGAGTTTCAGTGGCTGGAGCAAAAGCAAGAGAAAGGGAACATTCCCTTTGTTGATCTTGCCGCGCAGCAGAAAAGGATACTCCCTCAAATTGAGAAGCAGATCCAAACTGTTTTGCAGCATGGTCGATATGTCATGGGGCCTGAAGTAAAGGAGCTTGAGAGAGAGTTAGAAGTTTTTTCAGGAGCCAAACATGTTATAAGTTGTGCCTCTGGGACAGATGCTTTGATAATGGCTCTTATGGCACTTGGTGTTGGGCCTGGAGATGCTGTATTTACAACGCCTTTTACCTTTATCGCGACAGCTGAAGCCGTTCGCCTTGTTGGTGCCACTCCGATATTTGTTGATATTGACTCTGCTACCTTTAATATCTCGGTTGGGAAACTTCAGCAGGCAATTCTGGATATAAAGAAGAGTGGGCAGGATATAAAGCCAAAAGCCATTATCCCAGTTGATTTGTTTGGCCTACCTGCCGATTATGATGAGATTGATAGGATTGCCCAGGAGCATAAGCTTTACGTGGTAGAAGATGCTGCACAATCCTTTGGCGGAGAATACAAAGGAAAAGTTGCCGGGAGTCTGGGCCATGTTGGATGCACTTCTTTTTTTCCGGCAAAGCCTTTAGGTTGCTATGGTGATGGTGGGGCAATTTTTACCGATTCCGATGACCTGGCCGATACCTTAGATTCTATTCGAGTGCATGGTAAGGGGACTGATAAGTACGATAATATCAGGATGGGGGTGAATGGCAGACTTGATACCTTGCAGGCAGCCATTTTATTGCCTAAACTCGAGATTTTTCCAGACGAGCTGCTAAAACGCCAAAAGGTTGCCCGCCGCTACACAGAGCTACTCTCTGAAAGCTCCTTATCTCTTCCCCAGGTGGCCAGTGGATATAAAAGTGCCTGGGCGCAATATTCTGTGATGGCTCGTGAGAGTGATGAAAGGGATGTGATTACCGCAAGGTTGAAGGATAAAGGCATACCCTTTGCCATCTACTACCCTATTCCTTTGCATTTACAGACGGTCTATAGAGATCTTGGTTATAGGACTGGTGATTTTCCCGTATGTGAAGAATGTTCTACTACAATATTCAGTTTGCCTATGCATCCCTATTTGACGAAGAAGGATCAGGAGTCTATTGCACAAGTTCTT
>JAAELB010000298.1 GCA_024227155.1 Desulfobulbaceae bacterium | reverse complement strand
CTGTATCCCTCACAAGCATGGGAACAACTGGGTGGGGCCCTTCTATGGTTTCTTTTCCCTGGGCCTCCAACCCTTTACGAAACTGGCTTGTCCGAGCTTTAAGGTTTTTCAAAAGCTCTATTCCCTGCTTGCTGTCACAAATATCGATTGCTTTTATTGCAGCGGCACAATCTGCAACACTTAAGGGGTTTGTATAAATATAAGTGTCAGCTTTTTGACGTATGGTTTCAATAACGTTCTCACTTGCTGCTATAAAACCTCCATTTACACCAAATGCCTTTCCAAACGTTCCAACTATAATATCTGGTGAAGCATTGGAATGTTCAATAGTACCCCTGCCTGTATCTCCAAAAGCTCCGATTCCGTGGGAGTCATCAACAACAGTTATAACACCGTCTTGAAATTTTGAATCATAAGGCTTTACAATTTCTTCAATTTTATCAATAGGCGCACAATCTCCGCGCATACTGAAAATACCATCAAAAATAACCAATACTCTCTCCATGTCTTGAGGGACTTCATCAAGACATCTTTTAAGGTCATCCATGTCATTATGCTTG
>JAAELB010000297.1 GCA_024227155.1 Desulfobulbaceae bacterium | reverse complement strand
GCTGACTCCAAAACGATTGATACAGGACGAGGGAATATTTGGGGTACTCCGGTTTATTTCCCGTGTGATACGATCTAAAAGTGCCCACAAGCGTCTTCATAAAATACGGAGGGCGTTTACTACATATGGCAGTTACATTCATTCTGCTGCTCTGGTTGCCGTCAAACCAGAGTAAGCATTTCATTCAATACAGACAATTCGCATTAGAACGCAGAATAGTTGACGTCCAACACTCCCCTATGGATCTTGAATAATTCAACAATATCAGTTCAATTATTCAACTGAACACCAGACCTTTCAAATTGGGATTTTCTGCAAGCAGATGAACATATTGTAAATATGACTATCAGGAGATCGCTTGATGTATGACGGTAGAGATTTGGCCTGGCAGTGTTCATAGTTCTCCTATTTCTCAAACTTTTTATAGCTCTTGTCCAAGTCACATGCTCCAGCCTTTTTTACTCACCTCATCAAAGGACTAGCTGCACAACTAATTGAATTTACGGGAAAAGAAAGATTCGCTGTCCGGTTAATGTTCCACAAGATTGTGCTCGTAAGGTTAACGGTATAAAATATTCTTCATATTTCTAGAGAGATAGGCTGGCAGGCTAAACTGCGTATATTAAAACTCAGACTATACTCTTTAGGGGTACAGGAATTATGTTGCGAGATAAGTTATGTTGTGTCTTTTCTTCTCTGTTTGCTTTTCTTCCCGCTTTTTAAAGTTGTAATTTTTTATCTCTTCTTCCTACTTTTTCTTTGGATTTTCTTCTTTTTCTTCCATTTTAACGGGAAAGTCTCATAACAGACGAAAGGCCCGAAGCCGCCACTTCGAGCCTTTCTTTAGACATCCCTTAAATACGGAAGCCCAACAAACACCATTATCTAATCACGGCTTTCGTTTTTGTGCAAGACGGAAGAATGGAGAGCATCTTACTGAAGACTGTTTCATGCAGGTGGTGTGGCAGGACTTTCCTTATTTGCCAAAGCTGCTGGCGAGGGCAGGCTTACTGTCGTGATTCTTGTCGTCGAAATTCCAAGTGCAAAGCCCACCGTTTGGCTCAGCAAAAATATCGGAGGACAGCAAAAGGCAGGGAGGTCCACCGGCAGGCGGAAAGGAGACGAAGGATGCAAGTTTCTGAAAAAACCGTGGCTGATGCATCTTCAACACCGGCACTCGGGTATGATAGGTTACCCCAAAATCACCTGTTTATCGTTCCTTGTTGTCATTTTTGCGGTGGAAAAGGTGTAGTTGTAGCCCATTTTCCCCGGCGGGGATATGGGAGGCGGAATACAGGAACCGAAATCAAATCATTCTGACATTTTGGAGGAGCACATGATCAAGAGAAAGCCCCTTGTTTGTGATCGTATAAGAAAAATAGATGGAAGCTTTGCCTGGATAGGCCACCGTTTTCTTAGAGGAGGATTTTTGGCCAGCCTCAGTCAAAATGAATTGCTCCTGTATTTTTTTCTAGCGCTTGTGGCTGACCGCCAGGGGCTTTCCTACTATCACTATGACAAGATCTGCTCTTTACTCTGTCTTTCCTTGGATGACTATATTGTTGCCCGCGATCAGTTGATAGAAAAAGACCTGATCGCCTTTGACAGCACTTTCTTTCAAGTTCTCTCCCTGCCTCGAATGGTTGTGAATAACACCCCAAAACTGCTCAAAAACCGGGATGATATGGAAACATTTGATCTTGCCACAATCAAGCAAATAATGCGCAAACAATTAAGTCGTGACCATGAATCATAAAGATATGAAAAGACTCTCGCAGGCGGTTGAACAATATCTTCTGCAGCGAATCGAGCAGGGATACCCGGATTCGAACATCAACAGCCAGTGTAAAATACTGCTGGATTTTCAGCTTTTTGTAGAGCGACAGGCAAAAGAGTGGGACGAGATATTCACCCTTGAAAGATTGAAAGAATTTATGCTGCAGGGTAACAGCAGTGAACGACGACGTGCGGTTCGGGGCCTGGCAAAATTCCTGTATCGTGAGAAACAAATTTCCAAGCCCATTCCAAGAAAAGCAAGGCCAAAGCTACCGGAAATATATGAGGACTATCTGCATTACTGCACCACAACCCGCTACGATACAGAAAAAACGAACATATACGGCGAGTCCTTGAGGCGTTCTATCACTACCTAGAGCACCATAATCTCAGCCTTTCTGCACTAACCATAGAGCAAATAGACACCTTTGATCAAGACTATAATGCAGCATATGCCCGGCAAAGCCAGAAATTTAACCGCAGTTGTTTCAAACTCTTCCTGAGATATCTCTACCATGATCGTCGTGTGCTCAAACGAGACTTTGCAGCACTAATCAAAGTACCACGAATGTACTGTCGGACAAAACCACCCTGTTTCTTACGTCCAGGTGAAATCCAACTACTTTTTGACAGTATGACACCGGTAACACCTGCTGAGTTGCGGGCATATGCCATGGTTCATATAGCCTATACCATGGGTTTGCGCCCTCAAGAAATCAGTCGACTGACTCTGGATGATATTGCCTTCAGCAAGGCTGAGATGAGTGTACGATATCGCAAGGCCGGCTTGCCGACCGCGATGCCGATTCCACAAAAGACACTTAAGGCTCTTGCGGCCTATCTGGTCGGAGGCCGTCCAAAAAATGATTGCCGCGAGCTTTTTCTCCAATGTTGTCGTCCGTACAGACCTGTTAGTTCACCAACTGTTTGCTATGCCATAAAGAGTTATATGCAAAAGGCCGGTTTACCTCAAGAGGCCACCACCTATTGGCTGCGTCATACCCATGCACAGCAGATGCTGGAAGCTGGAATCTCTGTCTTTGAGATCAAGGAAATGCTTGGTCATGACGATATTGAAGCAACAAATAGATACCTCCATATTCATCTTAAACTCATGAGGAGGGTTATCCTTGGTGAACTCGTTTGAAAGTTTCCTGGGACCACAGATGGAACAATATCTCGAATATCGAGAGAGCCTTGGCTATTCCACGAAAGCCATGGACAGTTTGAAACGATTAGATCGGTACATGGTGACAGAAAATGTGACCACACTCGAAGCGTTGACGCCTCTGTTCTTTCTGAAGATGCGGACAGATCTTACAATAGATCCAAATACAATAAACAGGGTGATCTACGCCTTACGGGGCTTTTTTCAATATCTCGTACGAATTGAGTTCTCTCAGTATAATCCGCTTGCAGGAATTCCTCGTTCCAAGGAAAACAACATTATCCCCTTTATTTTCTCTGATCAAGAGACTGAACATCTGCTCAAAGCAGCCTGGCGACAAGTCCGCAGAGAAAAACAGGTTTTTTTTCTTAAAGATATGGGTTGTTGTCTGGCTCTGCAACTACTGGCCCGTTGTGGCTTGCGGATATCTGAGCCCCTGCGATTGAAACTGGGAGATTTCAGAGCTGACGAAAGAACAATCCATATCAGACAAAGTTCCGAACAGATCGTTTGATTCCCATCCCCATGGACGTGGCAAATCATCTTTCGGATTATCTCGTGCTTCGCAACACCTTGCTGCCGGAGGATAATCAAAACCCGTATCTCCTGGTCAGCGGTCCCGCCAAGGGCTTGCACAACCAGCAGGTTCGTAACTATTTCCACCAGGCAATAAAAGAAATCGGACTCACTCAAGCCAAACAGATTATCGGCAACACTAACATCAGTGGTACTACCCCACACTCGTTGCGCCATTCTTTTGCAGTCAATACCCTCAGACGGATAAAAGAACGAGGTGATTCACCACAAACTGGTCTGCCGGTTCTTGCAGTATACATGGGACACAAAAAATACACCTATACCATCTACTACCTCAAACTGATCGATGCTGACCAACACCGGAATCTCGTCGACTTCATGATTAAGTACCCATTGCGACTATGAAACTTGCAATCAGTGTGCACCATTTCTTTGAGCAGTATCTACCACGGATCAAAGGGTACGGTCCCAATACGATCAAGGCCTATCGTGATGCGTTTTCTCTCTTTTTACCTTTTGCCAGGGATACGCTTGGAAT
>JAAELB010000296.1 GCA_024227155.1 Desulfobulbaceae bacterium | reverse complement strand
AGGCTGACCTACACTGAATTTTTAGCTGTCCTGTCTGATGTTGAGGCAATTCTCAATTCACGTCCGTACAGTGAGCAGTCGGATTGTGATCCGACATCCGGCTTTCCACTAACACCAGCACACTGCCTTGGTGAGAAAGCTAGTTATGGCACAATGGGTGTCAAATTCACAGAGAAAGTTTCTTTGGTACAAAGAGCGGCAAATGTGACCGCCATGACCGCCGAATTCTGGCGTAAGTACCAGAAAGTGATTTTACCTGTCAAGATCAAGGCCAATAAATGGCATGGAGCCCAAAGTAATCTCCAAACCGGCGATATTGTCCATGTAATGGATAACAATTACATTGCTGGCTACAAGCTCGCTCGTATTACACAAGTCTACCCGGGCCAGGATGGCCTCGTGAGAAGGGTAAAAGTGATTACACCCCAAAGGCATGAGAAAATTGTGAGTGTTCATATTCTTCGTTTAATTGTGTCTAAAAAGCTTTAAATTTGGCCCCAGTGTATCGCTCAACTAAAATGTTTTTATTTTTCTCTTTATATAAAATTCAAACTGTTTTAGCCACAATTTCTTTTTATTTTTAAAAATAGCAATGCATCCTTATGAGAGGTTTTGTTGAGAAAAGGTCAATGAAAGACGACAATTACTGACGCTAGGCGCATCATAGCCAGGTCAAATGCGCGCTAAGAAGCGCATTATTCTCCTTTGTTCATTTGTATACAGT
>JAAELB010000295.1 GCA_024227155.1 Desulfobulbaceae bacterium | reverse complement strand
TTAAATAATAAGCAACGACTTTACCTTGGTTATACAAATGCAGTTTTGATGTATCTGACAGTAATAAACCTGTGTGATGAGTATTGGTCCTGGATATCAATACGCTCTTTTACCGTTTCCATTGTTGTCGCTGTGATCCTGCTTTTGGGTTTGATGTTTTTCATCAGCTCTGAGAAAAAAGCAGCTGACTATTTTAAAACTAAATCTGGGGCTGGTGCAAAAATATCCCGTGGTATAAGTTCATACCTACTATTGGTCGGTGGTAAATTTGTTCTGATGGGAGTTATTGCTGTACTTCTCGGAGATGCCGTTGACTTTAGCGGTCCTCTTCATGGTGCTATTGCATTCATAATTTTGGTATCGGCAATTCTTGGTGTAGATAGCCTTGTTAGAAAAATATACTACTCCTTAGGTGCGCCAGTAAATAGCTAGATTTACCATAGAAAGTGCATATGTATTATCCACCTCAGCGAACGAATCTTCTATGCAAAAAACAATAGTTCCCATAGGGCTGTTTACATCCATGTTGCTAGCTGTGTCGACTGGCCTCACAGCAGAAGTTATCGATTCGACTACCACATCTCGTCTCTCAACCGACGAGGTTGAAAATCAGATAGAAATCGATAAGCAAGCCAACCCTCTGTACGAATCTAAACTGTTCGCACCGGTTAAGGAATGGAAAAACGGTATCGCAGAGCGAACTGGTTTTAACTGGAGCCTAGACTACTCAGCACTTTTAATGGGAGTGAGTGGTAGTCCCGGTGAGGACAATGCCTCCGGTGGCATGGTTCG
>JAAELB010000294.1 GCA_024227155.1 Desulfobulbaceae bacterium | reverse complement strand
TTGCTAATTCTGCTTTTGTCAACTCCCATCCTGCTCCCTCTCCCTGTACTGGTGATCAAGCCAATGTACGGCAACTTCTGCCAGCCACCTGGCTCCTACCCCCAGGACATCCTCATCAAAATCAAAAGTACCACTATGGGCGGGGCTGTCCTCTGACAAACCGTTTGCGCCAAATCGGACCAGGCAGCCATCCACAACCTGTTGATAGAAAGAAAAATCCTCAGCACCTAAACTCGGACGCCCCTGGGAAATCACATGGCCAGGACCAACAACCCCATGGGCAGCGCCACGTGCTGTTGCGGCTGCTGCCGTCGAATTTATCACAGCGGGTAAACAATCGTGCAGTTTTACAGTGGATTTAACCTTAAACTGTAACGAAA
The DNA here is from genome assembly GCA_024227155.1 of Desulfobulbaceae bacterium. Taxonomy (GTDB): domain Bacteria; phylum Desulfobacterota; class Desulfobulbia; order Desulfobulbales; family Desulfocapsaceae; genus Desulforhopalus_A. The sequence continues at coordinate 23,983 of JAAELB010000294.1, read as the reverse complement.
TTCCTTCGGTGATACGATTGAGCCCTGCCAGGACTGTCTGTCGTACATCCGGATCACTGCTGCGAATTGTGCCTTCTATAACCGCCTCATCAGCAATGATATTATGGGCGGTCCCCCCTTGAAAACGTCCCACGGTGACTACTGCCGCATGGTTCGGGTCTGTCTCCCGGGACACAAGGGTCTGCAGAGCTGTGACAAGATGAGCCCCTGCAACAATAGTATCTCTTGTTTCATGGGGCCGTGCGGCATGACCGCTCTGGCCGGTTAAACGGATTGAAAAAGGATCAGCAAAGGAACAGATCACACCTTCATCCACCGTGATGGTACCAGTAGGAAAATGGGTGTCAATATGACCTGCAAATACAGCCCGGACACTATCCCCCAAAGCACCCTCGCGAACCATCCTTTCTGCCCCGTTGCCATGTTCTTCCGCCGGCTGAAAAATAAAGGAAATGAGTCCTTTATACTCTCTTTTTTTCAAAAGGGCGGCAGCCCCCAAAAGCATAGCTACATGGCCGTCGTGACCACAGGCGTGCATAACACCGGCCACTTTTGAGGCATAAGAAACATCGTTTTTCTCGGATATAGGCAGTGCATCCATATCCGCGCGCAGACCAACATGACAGGGAGAGGAATTAGTTCCGGTGATTTTTCCATCACCAAGGGTTGCAACCACCCCTGTCCCGGCCCAGCCATTTCTATAAGGAATCGACAGTTCACTCAATTTTTGCTGAATCAACTTCGATGTCTTATATTCCTTATAACTCAACTCAGGATGTTGGTGCAGGGTTCTTCGTATTTCCCGCATCCATTCCAGCAACTCTCTCTCTACAACTCTTTCCTTACCACCCATTTGCAAAACCCTCTACACTACTCAATCCTAATCGAACCAATATCAACCTTTTCACTCTTTTTGAGCTGCTCATCTTCCTTAAGATCTTCCCCAAGACTATCTTCATCTAGCAGCACAACTTCTCTGATCAAATCTTCGTTTAAAGAGGCAATATCTATTGCCTCTGGTTCTACAGAGGCTTTTTTCGCTGCCGGTTCCTTCTCCTTAATGACAGGGTCAGATGACTCTGGATAAAAAGAGTCACTATCAAGAGTCAGCGGCTGCTTGAAAACGGCGATCAGCCCATCCAGGGTCTCCAGTAGCGACACCAGCTCCCAGCCCGCTTTGCCATATTCATTCAGGGACATTTCAATCTCAGACTCATCTAAGAAAGCACTGCCGAGGAGCCCTTCTTTCTTTAATTCATAATGTACTGTTTTATAACTCCAACGCATTATTATTCCTATCTATTGTCAACCATTACAAACGAAATACAAGACATAATTCTTAACACGCCCACCGAGGAGTGCGCAGTCCACGCTTCCAGGAGGAGACACTTCCTTTTTTATTACCAACAGGCATGTTATTTACTCTTCACAAGCTGATCATTTCTGAATTCACCTTCAAAGATGGAACCATCGGCTCGTACCAGACGCCCTGTACCATCACGTCTGCCAAACTTGAATTCTCCTTCAAACCTGCTCCCGTCAACCGCCATCAACACACCTTTTCCGTGGGGCAAGTCATCTTTAAACTTCCCACGATACAATGATCCATCAGCGTATTTAAGTTCGCCCTGCCCCTTAAATGAACCGCTGCTAAATTCTCCAGTGTATCTACTGCCATCGCCAAAATAGTACTCACCATGACCTGAAAACAGATCGTTTTTAAATTCCCCTGTATAACCGCTGCCATCAGAGTAGTTAAACACCCCACTACCATGCTTTTTGCCACGGTTAAAATCCCCCTTATACTCCCTGCCATCTTTATGATGATAACTACCGAAACCGTGAATGTCCCCTTTATTCATTTCTCCAGAGTAATAATCACCGTTTTTAAACTTCAATATTCCGGAACCATGCATTTTTCCTTTTTTGAACTGGCCACGATAATCACGGCCATCGCCAAAAGGAACGTGGGCTTTGCCCGATAGCAGCGACCCTTCCAGACCATCATATACCAGACCACCTCGAACAGGGTATCTCGTTGAACTCATGATCTCAGGTGCAGTTGCCGATACAACAATTCCAGCCGTAGTGGTGGGATGATCCACCGTCTTCTCAGATGTGTTGGATGTAACCAGCTCTTGTTCCGTGGTCTGCCTGCTCTGTTCTTCACTGTCTGATTCCACTAACTCTTCTTCTACTTGCGGCTTTCCATCAATAAATGCACCTTTAAACTTCTGGCCATCACTATAAACAATATATCCTTGACCATGCATTATATTGTTCTCAAAAGAACCTTTATATACGGTACCATCAGCATATAGAAGTTCACCCTCACCGCTTCTCTTTCCCTCTAGAAATTCCCCCTGGTACACTGTAGTGTCCGGATACTCCTGGATACCTTCACCACTTGGCAAGCCCTCGAAGAATCCTCCTTTGTACCTGGATCCATCAGGATATTCGAGAATTCCACGGCCGTGGCTTAAACCATTCTCAAATCCGCCCATATATTTGCGACCATCAGTATATATCAGTGTTCCTTCCCCGTTATATTGATCGTCGACAAACATACCAACATATGTTTCACCGCTAACCGGCTTATAGGTACCATAGCCATGACGTAAATTACCTTTGAATTCTCCATTGTACATGGAGCCATCAGGATATTTTCGTTCTCCCTCGCCACCAGGTTTTCCATTCTGAAACATACCCTCGTACCAACTACCATCCCCATAGACTAATTTGCCTTTGCCATCGATAAAATTGTTCCGAAAATCCCCCTCATACTCTCTACCATCAGGGAAACTCAAAATCCCCTTACCATGGAAGCGGCCAAGACTGAAATCCCCGGTATAGACAGAGCCATCACCACGGGTCATGGTTCCCTTCCCGTGGATAACGCTGTCCATGAAATCACCATCGTATCTCCTACCGTCCGGATGCGTCAGTATTCCCTGGCCGTGGAATTTACCATCACCAAACTCCCCGCTATAGATTGTTCCATCCGTGAATACCAGCGAACCTTTACCATCCAGCATACCATTTTTAAATTCACCCCGGTATTCACGACCATCTTTTGCTATATACGTGCCTTTGCCGTTACGACAATCACCATTAACACACTCACTATACCCGGTTGCCGAAAAGGCAACCAATGCAGAAAGCGAGACAAGTACACAACCTATATACGATCTACTCTTCAAAACGGTCCCTCCAGTTCACTGGTGTTTTAAACACCAACCTGTCAATAATCACTTTTTCACAACTTCAACTATTGTCTTCACAACACGGTACCTATCCTCAACAAGGGTTCAACACTCAGAATGCAACATCCTCTTGTTTTTGAGCATCCGCAGTAGTCTTACCAGAAAGAAGACAACAATTAAGGAGAAGAGTATTCGACCCCATAGAATACCGATGAATTTACCACCGATTGCCGCCATAATCAGAGTATCTTCCACCAGACCATGGCACAGTCCCATCAGGGCCATCGAATTAAAAACCTCATCTTTAGCCATTTTTCCATTTGAGGTCTCACGTATAATAAGAGCCCCGCCATAGCCGAGCCCCATTATCATGCCAACGACGGTGATTGGGGCGGCCTGCCGTCCCATACCCAAGTATGGCAGCAAAGGTGCCAGGGCTCTCTCCAGCAGGGCCAAAACGCCTAAAACCTTCAAACATCGCATACATATGAGAATGCAAAAAATAATGACGATTATCAATCCGAGATTTGTTATTAAATCCTGCCCCCAATCAACAATCCCCCCCGCCCCTTCTGACGCTTTGAAGATTAGATCTGGCACATTCTGCAGAAAATTAAAATACAAACAGATTCGGTTGAGTAAAAAGGCATAGATAAGCGCCCCTGCAACGCGTAGCAAACCAATGGGCAGTAGATTTGCCCCTGCTCTCTTAGAAACTGTGAGCTCTATCGGCAATGAATGGGCTATAAGCATTGCCGAGCAGAGCACCGTTATCTGAGCACTGGTCAACTCTAAGCCAGGGGCAAGGGTTGCAAAGACAGCAACCCCTCCATATAAACTTGTGAGCAGAGATGTTGCCCACACAAGCCCAAGAGAACCGGGCAGACCGATAAAGGCCATGAATGGTTCCAGTGCAGCTGACATATATGAAATAAGACCAAATTCCTCTAATATCTTGGTGGCAATAGCAACGGGGATTATAATACGTATAAGCTCCCAGCTGGTAAGCCAGGTTTCACGCCCAAGATCCAACCCCTTCTCTTTAAAAGATTTTGTTTTTTCTTCTGTCATTTTTTGATTCTTTAATCGGTTAGTCGGATCAGACAACTATTTTTCCACCACCGCCACCCTCTTCTTTCTTCTTTGCAGTAAATAACTGACAGATCATCCCTGAACTTTGATAGACAACCTGGGCCGGATTCATTTTACTTTTAAAATTCATAGCACGGCACCCATAGGGTCGTGCTGGTTCGTAGGTTATAAAATAGTGGACACATTTAATACAACTTGGAAGCGCTACCATCCCCCCAGACACCCTAACTTCTATTTTTTGGAAAATCGAAAAACAGCAATTTTCCTCTGCCGGCCTTGCCCTGAAAACCGTTTTTCCCATCGTACTCGATGGCAACAACCCCACAGGTTGGAACGTTCTCCAGGTAGGTACCGGAAAGATATTCAGCCAATTCTGTGATGGTGTAATTATGGCCCACAAGAAACAGGGTATCCACATCCTTAAACTGATTTTCAATGAGATTAAGATGGTAGGTCAGTGGCCCCATATACAGTCCATCATAATACCTGATATCCTTTTTGTTGTAGCCCGTACCTTTAGCCATCTGCATGGCGGTTTTCTTTGCCCGCTTAGCAGGACTTGCCACAATCAGCTCCGGTCGTATCTTGAGAGCCGAAAGTCGTCCGGCCATTGCAGGAGCATCCTTTTTACCGCGTTTATTGAGTGGTCTGTCAAAATCATCAAAATCAGGATATTCCCAGCTTGACTTGGCATGACGGATAAGAAAAAGACGCTTCATGAAATATACCTCCTAGGATAAATAGCTTGATTTCACATTGCACAATCGCTGCATTATGAACGATAATCCGCATTGATTTTCACATAATCTATGGAAAAATCACAGGTGTACAGGTCAGCTGTTCCAGTTCCTTCTCCGACTTCAATCTCAACAGTAAAACTGTTATCCTTTAACACCTCAGTAGCTCTATCTTCCGCTTCTTTGCCAAGCCCGAGTCCATTTTCCACCAGCATCACCCCCCCAAAGGAAAGCTTGACACGTGAAGGGGAAAATGACACTCCTGCCCGGCCAAGTGCCGCAAGAATTCGTCCCCAATTGGCGTCTTCTCCAAAAAAGGCGGTTTTTACCAGGCTTGAGGTAGCAACTGTTCTAGCAAGCGTCTCTGCCTCTTCATCAGTAGCGGCCCCGGTTATCCTGACAGTGATAGTCTTACTGGCACCCTCACCATCACTTACTATCTGCAGGGCTAAATCTTTTAAAAGTTCCTCCAATGCTTTCTGGAAGATTTGCTGTTCTTCAGGGCTAGTCTCATCAATGGTGGCATTATCTGCAAGTCCATTGGCCATAACCAGCACCATATCATTGGTGCTGGAATCACCATCAATGGTAATTCTATTAAATGTACGAGCATTGGCATCCTTAAGCATTTTTTGCAGGGTAGCCGACTCAACCGAGCAATCGGTGCAGACAAAGGCCAGCATAGTGGCCATATTGGGCATTATCATTCCGGCTCCTTTTGCCATACCCATTATCTTCACCTGTTTGCCACCGATACTGAGTGTTGCCTCCGCCACTTTATGTACAGTGTCGGTGGTCATTATGGCCTTTGCAACCTCAGTAAATTTCTTTCCTGAAAGACCTGAGACCAGGGATTCCATACTATCCTCAAAGGCTGTCACATTTAACGGCTCCCCTATCACACCCGTTGAAGAGAGCTGAGTCAGCCCTTCACTAATACCAAGTCTTTTGGACACCATGGAGCTTGTTTTTAAGGCAGCTTCCATCCCAGCGTCCCCTGTACAGGCATTGGCACAGCCACTATTTACAAGAATTGCCTGGGCCTGATTATTTTTCAAACGCTCAATGTCAAGTATCACAGGTGCCGCTTTCACCAGATTTGTGGTAAAAACCCCGGCGGTGACACAGGGACAGTCCGCATGGATAAGACCAAGATCGAGCCTGTCTGTATATCGTACTCCTGCCTTTACTGCAGAAAATGAAAACCCTTGAATTTCCATAATATGTAATCCCTTTTAGTGTGCTCCTGAGGGTTTGTTGCAAAGAAAACAAACTTTCAGGAGACGGATATTGAAAATTAAATTTTAACCGACACCCTGTCCACCCTGTGGTGATCCTGCCGCGCAATGAAGATAGCAGGAATAGTAAAATACATCTACCACTTATCTTTCTGATTATGCTACTTTAAAAGATAGATTATAGGCTGAGCACCACGCATCCATTGAACCATGTGGAATGATTATTTATCTCACATTCAAGCTGAATATGGATTTTACAACACCAGCCCCCTACTATTACCAATAGTTTTTCATTCATCGGTTGTAAATATGGATATACAGGAAATTCATTGGAGCTACTCTCTCTTTTCAACCATGGTGCTTCTTGCGGATTTTATTATTAGAATCACCCTTTCATTTCGAGTAATTATGCGTAAACGTCCCTATGGCGTATCGCTTGCCTGGCTCATCGTCGTTTTATTGGTACCTTTTCTTGGTGGTTTTATCTATCTCCTTTTTGGTGAAAACCGTTTACCGGAAAAAAGGATTGCAAGGGCCAAAATTTCCAATGCCACATACCTCCTCTGGTTACAGGGACTAAAGACAAGAGCCACAGTCAACAAGGAAACACTCCCCAACAAATTGAAACCGATCCAGTATCAGGCAGAAAGCCTGGTCGGTATCCCCGCCATGGATTCAAACTCCATAAAGCTTATCTCCACCCCTGAGGAAATAATTGGTTCCATCTGTCGAGCAATCAAAAACGCAGAATCCAGCTGTCATCTGCAATTTTACATCTGGGAAGAAGGTGGACGGGTTGACCCGGTTAATGATGCCCTGATACAGGCGGCAAGAAGAGGTGTTACCTGTAGAGTTTTGCTGGACTCCATAGGCAGTCGGGATTTCCTGAAGAGCAATAGCGCACGGCTGATGATAGAAGCGGGTGTGAAAATTCAGGAATCACTGCCGGCTGGCATAATCAGTGCCTTTTTTTCCAGGATAGATATTAGAAATCATAGAAAAATTGTTATCATTGACGGTGAGATTGCCTACACCGGTAGCCAAAACATGGTCGACCCAGATGTATTTAAAAAAGATGCAGGGGTTGGCAACTGGATCGATGTCATGGTCAAGCTCAAAGGGCCGATTGTCGAGGTTCTTGCAGGCACTTTCATCAATGACTGGTTCCTCGAAACCGACGTGGGGTATTTTCGCTCTGATTCATTGGTAAATGACATTGACATCATTGGAAAAGTCGCCGATATGCGATCATGCCCAGCGACAGGTAATTCCACGGTGCAACTGGTGCCGTCCGGACCGGGGTATGTCCCGGATGCAATACACAGTCTGTTACTGACAACCATTTATGCGGCCAGGAAAACACTTATCCTCACAACGCCTTACTTTATCCCGGATGAACCACTCCTCGTAGCGTTAAAAGCAGCCGCACAAAGAGGCGTAGATGTAAAAATAATTGTCCCCAAACACAATGACTCGAGAATGGTCAAATATGCCAGTCGTGCCCGATATGAAGAGTTGGCTGAGGCAGGGGTGACGATATACCTCTTTAGCGGGGGACTGCTCCATTCAAAAACCATTACAGTTGACGGTGACTTTTCTCTTTTTGGTTCAGTTAATTTAGATATGCGCAGCTTCTGGCTTAATTTTGAAGCGACACTTTTTATCTACTGTAAAACATTTACCACCCAACTAATTGCGCAGCAGCAGGCATATCTGGATGAATCTGCCCCTTTGGATATCGCATCTTTTCAAGCACGTAATCCATTTGAAAAATTTAAGGAAAACTGTCTTCTCCTGATCTCCCCTCTGCTCTAAGGCTACCTACGATGGGTTTACAGATCCTCCTGCTCTCTGATATACATGGCAACTACCCTGCACTGATGTCAATAGAGGAGAAACTCCCTGCTATGAACTTTGACTTTATTATCAACTGCGGAGATTCCATTGTTTACGCGCCTTTCCCCAATGAAACACTTGAGTGGCTCAATATACAAAATGTTATTTCCATTTTAGGCAACACCGATAAGAAAGTGATTAAAATCCTTCAAGGTAAATCGTTTAAAAAACCGGGGAAGACAGAAAAGCGTATAATGTACACTTCAACTGCAGCCCAGCTCACTGGAAAAAACAAGAACTACCTGCTCAGTTTGAAAAAGCAACAACAGCTCCAACTGAACCTCGGCCACAAAAGAAAAAAAGAACATTATCTCCGACTTGGCATTTTTCACGGCAGCCCTGCAGCCCATCACGAGTTTCTATTTAATACTACCCCTGATAGCCGTTTCAGAGAACTTGCTGAAAACAGCAGGAACAACATTGTGGTTACTGGCCACTCCCACACCCCTTATCATAAAATTTTATCAGGTATTCACTTCATCAACCCCGGCTCTGTAGGCAGAATGTTTGATGGAAATCCGGCCGCATCCTGCGCCACCCTGGAAATATCTGACAAACTCATTTCAGTGACCCACCACAGATTTTATTATCCTGTTGAACGGGTTGTTGAAAGAATTCAAAAAGACATGCTGCCAGAGATATACTGTCAGATGTACAGAGAGGGGAAAAAACTCAATTGAGTTAATGAGCCCGTTGATATAGACAACAGAATATCATCGTTAATTAATTATTGTGATTTTCTACATTTTTTTTGATATCATGCCTTTAAACAGTCGATTCAGAAATCTATCACGCATAGGTCCAAAAAAATCCACACTATTTCCAGACAATGCTGCTCGTCAGGTAAGCGGCGGAAAGCCTCTTCCTCAACCTTGAACCAGGGAACAGAATATGGGCAAGAAAAAAGTAAACAAACCAGAAAAAGAACAATTAGGCAAAGTTAGACTCCTGGAAGAAACCGCTTATAAAAACATCAACACCCAGAAAGGCGGCAACAAAACCGCAATCTGGATCAAAAACAAACATCTGGATTATGAGATTGAATTAAAAAAGCTGCAGATTGAGCTCATGAAACTGCAATCTACCATGAAGATGAGCGGTCAGCGTATTCTGGCGATCTTTGAAGGTCGTGACGCGGCGGGTAAGGGCGGTACTATTAAGCGAATGATCGCCCATCTCAACCCAAGGTTTACAAGAGTTGTAGCGTTAATGAAGCCCAATGAAACCGAACTGACGCATTGGTATTTCCAACGCTATGTACCTCACCTGCCTTCTGCAGGAGAAATAGTCATCTTTGACAGGAGCTGGTACAATCGGGCCATGGTAGAACCGGTGATGGGCTTTTGCACCGATGAACAGAACAAACGTTTTCTAAAAGACGTACCTCATCTTGAAGAGATGTTGGTTAAAGACGGTATAAAACTTTTTAAATTTTACTTCTCCGTCTCCAAGGAGATCCAGAAAGAACGGTTTGACTCTCGAAAGACTGATCCCCTCAAGCAATATAAGCTCTCTCCTGTGGATAACCTTGCCCAAAAATACTGGGATCAATATTCCGTGCGTAAATTTCAAATGCTCTCAGAAACCAACCGCACTCTTTCTCCGTGGACAATAATTCGCTCTGACAATAAAAAGATGGCGCGCCTGAACTGCATAAAACACATTCTCAGCGAAATGGAGTATCAGGATAAACTGCGCCCAGAGGACTTGATTCCCGACGAAAATGTTGTTATTTCAGGAATTGATGAACTTAAGCACATGGAAGACAATTTGATGCAACCGGAGCAGCTGAGAGGTTAGGAGAAGATCCTAACCCCGATAGACGGGAAAGAGGCAGGAACTCAAAAAGTGGGGATACGACTTACAGCGTATCCCCAACTTCTTCATTGGATAAAACTACGCTTCCTGGCCGCAGCATCTTTTGTATTTCTTACCTGAACCACAGGGACAAGGTGCATTCCGACCCACTTTATCACCATCCCTTCGCACAGGTTGTGCACCCTCTCCATCACCTGCACCCAGCTGATTCATCCGGGCCTGCTCCTGTTCCTGACGTCTGCGCCTTTCTTCCTCAAGACGCTCCACATCGTCCTCCCGTACAACCCGCACTCGCATAAGAGAGGATACGGTCTGTGCCTTGACAGTCTCAACCATGGTGCCAAACAGTTCAAAACCCTCACGCTTATATTCATTGAGTGGGTTTTTCTGTCCATAGCCCCGTAAACCGATGCCCTCTTTGAGATGGTCCATGGATAGCAGATGGTCCTTCCAATGCTGATCAACGATCTGCAAAAGAATCAGTTTTTCAAGCTGTCTCTGGGTATCAGCTCCGTTGGCCTCATCCTGTTCGCTATATTTCTCTTGTACAAATTTTACGATCTTCTCTCTGAAATCATCAAGCTTCAAACCTTCGCGCTCGCTCTCTGGCCATTCAGGTTCATGGTGAAAGAGTTCTCCCATACGCGCGGTGAAACCATCCCAGTCCCACTCGTTGGAATCCAACCGTTCCTGATAAAATTCGTTAGCCACATCGTCGGTGAGATCCTCTATCATATCCTGTATGACCTCGACAACATCTTCCCCGTCCAGTACATCACGACGCTGCTGATATATAACCTCACGCTGCTTGTTCATCACGTCATCGTACTCAAGCAAGTGCTTACGAATATCAAAGTTATGCCCCTCAACCTTGCGCTGAGCATTTTCGATGGCCCTTGAGATCATATTATGCTCAATTGGCTCATCCTCTTCCATACCAAGTTTATCCATAATTCCCGTGATCCGACCGGAACCAAAGATACGCAAGAGATCGTCCTCAAGGGAAAGGAAAAAACGAGATGATCCGGGATCTCCCTGTCGACCAGCTCGACCGCGCAGCTGGTTATCAATTCGCCTGGACTCGTGCCGCGATGTTCCTAGAATATGTAAGCCACCAACATCAACAACTCCCTCTCCAAGTTTAATATCAGTACCACGTCCCGCCATATTGGTTGCAATTGTCACTTTGCCACGACGCCCGGCCGCCGCAATGATCTCTGCTTCACGCTCATGGTGTTTGGCGTTCAGGACCTCATGCTCAATTTTTTCATTTTTGAGCATTTTTGCTATTTTTTCTGAGACGTCAATGGAGATGGTGCCCACAAGAACAGGCCTGCCCGCCTTATGCAGATCTGTGATTTCCCTTACAACTGCACGGTATTTGGCCGCTTCATTTTTATATATGACATCGGCATAATCGTCACGAACCATGGGTTGATTCGTCGGCATCACAGTGACATCAAGATCATAGATCTTTTTAAATTCAGGGGCCTCGGTATCAGCAGTTCCGGTCATTCCAGCAAGTTTATCGTACATGCGGAAGTAATTCTGGAAGGTGATTGAAGCAAGTGTCTGGTTTTCCTGTTCAATCTTCACCCTCTCCTTAGCCTCAAGGGCCTGGTGCAGACCATCGCTGAATCTTCTACCCTCCATGGTACGACCGGTAAATTCGTCGACAATAACAACCTGATTATTGGTGATAATATAATCAACATCTTTCTTGAAGATGATATGAGCCTTCAATCCTTGATTCAGGTGGTGGAGTTTTTCGATATTGACAGGATCGTATAGATTGTCAACACCAAGAAGCTTTTCTCCAAGGGCTATTCCTTCATCGGTCAAAGAAACCTGTCTTGATTTTTCATCCAAACTGTAATGTTCATCTTTCTTGAACTTAGGGATGGTTTTGTCTACATTTTTATAGAGATCCGTTGAAATATCAGCGGGCCCCGAAATAATAAGTGGTGTTCTTGCCTCATCTATAAGGATTGAATCCACCTCATCAACAATGGCGAAATTAAAACCACGCTGACAAAAATCAGCGTGCTCAAATTTCATATTATCACGGAGATAATCAAAGCCAAATTCGTTATTGGTACCATAAGTAATATCGGCGCCATAGGCTGCTCTACGCTCTTCATCGTTCAAACCATGGATGATTTTCCCACAGTCCATAGCCAAAAAGTTATACACCTGCCCCATCCACTCACTGTCACGGGCGGCCAGATAATCATTTACCGTAACGACATGGACTCCTTTGCCTGTAAGACCGTTGAGGTAAACAGGCAGAGTCGAAGTCAAAGTCTTTCCCTCACCGGTTTTCATCTCTGCAATCTTACCCTGATGCAGGACGATTCCACCTACGAGCTGGACATCGTAGTGACGCTCACCAAGGACTCGCTTGCCCGCTTCACGTACCACTGCGAAGGCTTCAGGCAATATGGAGTCTAACTGCTCCCCCTTTGCCAGCCGCTCTTTAAATTCGACAGTTTTTGCCGCAAGTGCACCATCATCTAATGGCTGTACGGTTTGCTCCAGCTCGTTAATTTGTGACACAATCGGACGAAGCTGCTTGAGATACCTGTCATTGCTGCTGCCAAAGACTTTTGTGAGTATTTTACCTATCATTATGTTCAGCCGTATGTTGTTGTTAACAATCCTTTGAAATAACTACAATAAACACCTATCTTAAAAAAGACACACCACTTTTCAGTCCCAGACAGGGTCCGAAATGTGCGTCTCTTTTTCAATTCTTCTTCTTTTTAACTTTTTTAAGCGCTTTGATTACAAGAGGGGCCGGGGCAGTAACATTTTCACTACTTTTTGCTATGTTTTTCCCTTGGGAAGGAAGCAAAAGTGATTGTCCGGCCCATACCCCAAGCAAAAACATCCATAGAAACAGACAAAAAGCCACAACTGCAATCCCGCCTATTGCGCTTTTGGTCAACTCAAACTTGAGTTTTTGAATTTTTGGTTTGCGCCTTGCTGCCATCTTCAAGCAACCGCTGTTACATTCGCTCGGGTGCCGATAGACCTAGCATATCAAGGCCATTTTTAAGCACAACCCGTAGGGCAGATATCAGTGCTAGTCTCGCCTGGGAGAGTGACACATTGTCGGTAATAACCTTGTGTTTGTTGTAATAGCTATGCAGCTGGCCAGCAAGCTCCATGAGATAAAAAATAATTTTATGGGGTGCCAGTTCCAATGCTGAATTTTCAATTGCCGCAGGAAATCCGGACATCATCTTAAGGAGTTTAAGCTCTTCTGGCTCGACGAGAAGACTCATGTCAACTGCGGAAAGATCCGGCCTGGCAACGCCCTTTTCTTCAGCCTGACGTAAAATTGCACAAAGCCTGGCGTAACCATACTGAACATAATAAACAGGATTTTCCTGGCTCTGCCTGGTTGCCAGATCAAGATCAAACTCAAGTTGGCTGTCAGCTTTTCTCATCATGAAAAAGAATCGCACCGGATCAACACCAACTTCGTCAAGCAACTCATCAACGGTTACAAAATTTGCCTTCCGTGTGGACATTTTCACCTGCTTACCGTCACGGGTAAGTGTAACAAATTGATGCAATACCACAGTGACCTTATCCGGATCATAGCCAAGCGCTTTCACGCCTGATAGCACATCCGGTACGGTTGCAATGTGGTCTGAGCCAAAGACATCAATCAACCAGTCAAAATCTCTACGGAACTTTTCCCGGTGGTAGGCGATATCGGGCAATCGATAGGTCGGCTCGCCACTACTTTTAATAATTACCCTGTCCTGCTCCTGACCGAATTCCGTGGTCTTAAACCAGACAGCGTCGTCTTTTTCGTACACATACCCTTTAGAGCGAAGTTCACTGACAACGTCGTCTATATGACCATTTTCATACAGTGATTGCTCGTTATAATAATTATCAAAAACTATCCCCATTCTCTCAAGGGTGGAGGAAATATCTTTAAAAATGAACTGTTCAGCCTGGGTTTTAAAAGGGGTTACATCATCGTGATCTTTTAGATTGTCCCCATGTTCCGCTTTAAGAGAGTCCGCAATTTCGACTATATACTGACCCTGATAACCATCTTCAGGGAACTGTGCTTCTTCTCCTATAAGCTCAAGATACCTGGCTCTGGTAGACTCTCCCAGTACACGCATCTGCCGCCCGGCATCGTTGTAGTAGTATTCACGAAAGACATCGTGGCCTGTGGCCGCTAGCAGCCGCGCAATAGAGTCTCCGAGGATGGCCTGTCGACCATGGCCGATGCTGAGCGGTCCGGTGGGGTTGGCACTGACAAATTCCACCATCACTTTTCGTTTTGCACCTATGTCACTTCTACCAAAACGATCACCACGATCAATAATCTCAGGTATCAGCCGTCTCCACACATCATGGTTGATAAAAACATTAACAAAACCGGGGCCAGCGATATCAACCCGTTCAACGAGTCCAGAATCCGCCTGCAGTTTTTCAGCGAGCTGTGCTGCAATCTCTCTAGGATTCTTTTTTTCAATACCTGCGAGTACCAGGGCAAAGTTCGTGGAAAAGTCTCCCTGTCCCTCATGTTTAGGTAATTCAACAGTAAATTTACCCGCACCCGCACCAGACCAGAGCCCCTCGGAGACACCATCTGCAAAACAGTTCTCCAGTACTTTTTTCAATTTTGAACGAATCATCCTATCCTACTTGGTATTCCCTTGAATTATTATTTCCGAACATGCAGAGGACTTCATAGCTGATTGTACCAATTTTAGCCGCTATGTCATCCGCGCTGATTTCTTTTTGTCCTTGAACTCCCATCAGGACAACCTCGTCTCCTGCCTCTACACCGACAATTGTGCTCACATCAATCATGCACATATTCATACAAATTCTTCCACAAACGGGTGCTAGCTCACCGTGTATTAAAACCTCACCGCTATTTGACAGAGACCTTGATAAACCGTCCTCGTAACCAACAGGAATTATAGCAATTTTTGTGCTTTTTTCAGTTACGAAGGTATGACCGTAGCTGATGCCTGTGCCCGCCGGAAGTTCTTTTACCTGTAAAACTCTACTATGAAATGACATTGCAGGAACAAGCCCGCCCTTGTCACCATATCGACCACCATGCTTGCCACCTACCTGCCCTGCAGGATCATAGCCATACAGAGCTATTCCAGCACGTACCATATCACAGTGAGCGTCAGGAAAATTAAGCACTGCTCCGGAATTGGCAATGTGGCATATGGTATCAACGTTATCGTCAAATTCACTACATGCAACACCAAAATTCTTTAACCCGGTTTCGGTACTACCTGATAGGGGTTGATCAGAGGCTGGTAAATGGCTCATGACACCAACAACCTTCACACCTTTCAGCTCTGAGATATGGTTTAAAAATGGCCCAACATTTTCCGGCAACAACCCTAAGCGACTCATGCCTGTATCCACCTTCAGATGAACACCTATATTTCTGCCTAAAGAAAGAGCTTTCTGTGACAGTGCCGAAACCGCCTCGAAACTATAGACGACAGGAATCAGATCGTAGGTAAAAAAAGAATCAACATCTTCCAAGTCAAAGCCGATGGTAACATAAATTTCACCTGTAATTCCGCTCAGGCGCAGCCGGACAGCTTCACAGAGCTCCGCCACACCAAACCTGGTGCAACCGGCCGATGCAAATGCCAGGGCGGCGTCTTCCATCCCATGGCCATAGGCGTCCGCCTTTACCATTGCCATCACAGGAGTCTGCGGTCCTGCAGTTTTCTGTATATACTTGAAATTATTTTCGAGCGCGGACCGGTGAACTACTACTTTATTAAAAGATTTCTCTCTCATACCAATATTGGCATTTAGCCTGGCTTATTTTCCCGTTTACCGGAGTTAGTATTAAACCATGCAGTCCATGCAAGTCTGCTGGAAAGCAGGAGTGAACAACCAATTGTTAAGCTGATAAAACAAATGAGCATAGTTGGCAGAGAGGAATTACGCAAGATAACACCCATACCCATCATGCACAAGACTAAAGCCCAGGTTTTAAACGAATAGACTGCCCCCAGACAGGTGCCATCTTTCAAGATAAGAATGCGATCAATCGCCCTGCGGGCAGCTTTATCGAGGACTAAACGGGATTTGATAATGCCTAAGGCAAAGGCCGTAACCACCAGGATAAATTGATGTTCATGAAGCTGATCTAATCTCAGCCACCCTTTGGCGACCAACAGGAAACCAATGGCCGTCCATAGAAATGCTGAAAGAAGCAGGTGTGTTCGCCTTTTGACCCCAGGTTTTAACCGGGAAAGACCGGTTGACATAAAACTCTCATAATCAAAATGTAATGGTTCACCGGAACACATTAAAAGACTGCATAACTCGGATCCGTAACCTTTTAACCAGGGCTCCAGGTTCGTTCAAGCAGGCTTCCGAGCTATAGTTGGCTATGCGAGGAAGGCTGATCGGACGAAAATGGGGTGCTGGTGAACGGTTACATCAAAATAAAACAAGCCCACTCCATTGCTGGAGGTGGGCTTGTTTTTTAAATCAAATACTCTAGGTATTAGATTTCGTTTACAACAATAGCACCCTCTGGGCAAACTTCTACACAGGTTTCACAACCGAGACACTCATCAGCCTCAATTGGATCAGCCTTGCCGTCTACCATCTCGAATACCTGAGCTGGACAAGCTGCTATACACTCTTCGTCGCCAGAACACTTATCTTTGTCTACTAATACTTCAAACATAATACACCTCCATAAAGTGAGATTTAGATTAAATATTAATGATATTTAATCTCCAATCCGAGCATCGTTTTGATCCCGTTGTTACGTGTCATATTGCATTAATGTACGGCCCGATATTTGTCAAGCAAAAACGTTTTTATGACCATACCTTCGCTTGCATTTACACATTTCCAGCCATTCTTTAAAATATTCAATACTTAGAGCATATAACACATAAAGATTGAGCTTTTTGTGGTGGATATATCTGTTGACCGGGTGGTTTTTTTATATATATTGCATATTCTCTTTTAACGGCTCGCAATGGGGCTTAATGTCTTCCACTGATTTTTTTTGGTTTTAGAGAAAAATAATCTGCAAGGCACTCAAAGGCCAACAAGGCCTATCACAGCAGTTTCACTGCAAACAGGCTAAACGACAAATAATTACAACTCTATGAAAAACAAAAAATCAAAGAAAGAACTCCGGGTAGAAAAACGAGAACAGGCGATGATCGAAGGTATTCTGGAAGGTAGCCCGGAAGGAATTGGGGTCGTGGTTATCCGCCTGGACTGCGGCTGCAGAAAAATGGCTGCGGTATCAAGTGATGGAGATCCGGCCTCTAAAATCATCATGTACCGGGATCAGGCCCAATCGATCTGCGACAAGTGCCAGGATGATAACGGTTCGTATATGCGTGTCACAGAATCATTCATCCACTGGGTGGACCCTGTTCCAAGTGCAGAAAAACAAAAGGAGATAAACACCAAGGTCCTCGGGAGCAGTACCTCACACTAAGAGACTGTCCCAGGAGATTGCTCCTGAAAACCTGTCACTCTTTTAAATACCCCTCGGAGAATATATTTCTCCTGAGGGGTATGTCGACTTAGAGAAACTTCCTTTCAGTCATCTTGCACGCTTATCTTTACCGAGCGACATTTTCTAACAAAATTTATAGCCCATTCCGGAGTACCTTCTGCGTGCACATGGGTGTAAAGTGCAAAAACATTATTTTTAACCAATCCATCCCGTCCATTAATAAAACCCTTACCTCTGAGCATTTTCACAGACAGATCCGCATCGGTACCCAGCCATTGTGTGATCTTTGAATATCGGAATTCATGGCCTTTTATTTCACTGCCCAATGGATAAAAGCCATTGTCGTCTTCAACAATAAAAATTGAATACCCATGGGCCTGGGGTTTCATGGACATTGCAAAACGAGCGGGAAAGACACCAACCAAAGCAAACTCTTCATCCCCCAGAACAATTGATTCCCCGAGATAAATAAGTCCTCCGCACTCAGCATATATTGGCAAGCCCGCATCTGCCGCCTCTTTAACAGAGCTGCGAAACTTTTCGTTTGCCGCAAGCTGCCTGGCACTCGTTTCTGGAAATCCTCCACCAATATAGAGCCCATCCAGTGGCGGCAGGCCATTATCTGTCATCGCATTAACAAAAACCAGTTCTGCCCCAGCCCTCTCAAGGGCCTCCAGGTTCTCGGAGTAATAAAACTGAAAAGCCTCATCCTGCAACACCCCTACCCTCATCTTATCAAAAGATCCCTTGTTAACCTGATCTTTTAGGGGTTCATGGCATAGAGGGACGGGTCCCATAATCTCTTTGACCCGCTCCAGATCAACACTTTTCGCAATAAGTTCAGCTAAAAGTTCAACAGCTCCCTGACTATTTCGATATTCCTGATGGGGAACCATACCAAGGTGGCGCATGGGAAAAATATCCTTTTTCAACCGTGGTATTGAGCCGACCACCGGAATACCTGTGTACCTTTCTACCACCTCCGTTACAAGTTTACGCTGTCGTTCAGTGGCAACCTGATTGAGGATGACACCGACAATATTAACGCGCGGGTCAAATTTCTGACAACCCAGTACCATTGCTGCAACTGTCCTTGTAGTTTTAGTGCAGTTGACAACCAGCAGGACAGGAAGCTGTAAGGAGATTGCCAGCTCGGCGGTCGAATAACCACCTTCGGCGTTGACTCCGTCGTAGAGCCCCCTGTTCCCTTCCACAACAATCAAATCCCCATCCGCAGAACGGCTTCGAAAAGAATTCAGCAAAACCTCCTGATCCATTAGGTACGGATCCAGATTGTAGCATTTTCTTCCTGCGGCCAGCTGCAGCCACCCCGCATCAATATAGTCGGGCCCTTTCTTAAAAGGTATAACACCTTCCTCCTGCCTGGCGAGGGCCGCAGTAATGCCCACAGCGACAACGCTTTTCCCTGATCCCCCGGAAAGACCAGCAATCACCAGCCCCTTTTTTCCCTTCATTGTATATCCTTTTCTCTCTGGTAATTGTTATTATTGTTTTTCACACACCAATGGTAGTAACAAAAGCCATCGTTAATGCTCGGACTTGCCATAGGTAGACCAAGCCCTAATATAGAGAGCATTCAGGCTATCTTCAAGAAGCTTGCGGTACTGCTCAATATCCCTCGATTTCACTCCAGGCGGTACAGAGATCGCTTCACCAAAAAAAATATCGATCCTGGAAAAAGGTTTGGGAATAACTGTTCTGTCCCAGGATCTGATAGTGAAATAGCTTGATGCA
This sequence comes from Desulfobulbaceae bacterium, assembly GCA_024227155.1. Taxonomy (GTDB): domain Bacteria; phylum Desulfobacterota; class Desulfobulbia; order Desulfobulbales; family Desulfocapsaceae; genus Desulforhopalus_A. The sequence continues at coordinate 4,734 of JAAELB010000294.1, read as the reverse complement.
GACCAGGCCATAGGAATTATAGGTGCCCCCCCCTTTGCTGCAAGTAGCAGGGCACCGGGTTGTGCAATCCTGGGTGGTCCCTGGGAGCCATCAGCTACAACCGCACAACTCCCACCTCCTTTAACCACACGCAACAAAGATTTAAGAGCCTCAACCCCGCCTTTGTTTTTCGAGCCCCGCACAGTATTAAACCCAAGTCGTCTTGCCAGCCGGGCAATATACTCCCCGTCTCTACTAGCGCTCACCAACACAGTTGCAGAGTATTTCCGTACAAAATAGAAAAGAAATATAATGGAGTAATGCCAGAAAGAGGCAATGGCCGTCCTGTCTTCAGCTTCTTTTGGAGTTAAAAAGTTTTCTGAATTATGGACCGTAATTCGACACGTTCCAAACCAGGCACGGATTAACCATGCCGCCAGGAAGGGAATGACTGTCTGCAAGATGGAATTCAACCGTCCTTCATTCATCCTATCTCTATCTCCAGCATGCGCATTTTTTTTATTTTGTCGCGTAACTCAGCAGCGTGCTCAAAAGCAAGCTCTTTAGCGGCCTGCTGCATCTCTTTTTCCAGTTTTTTAATTTCTTTGTCCAGTTCTTTGACCGAGGAGAAATATGGTATCTCTTCCGCTGCTTCCAGAATATTTTCCCCATAATCGTCAGCCACATACCCTGAACTCTGAAGATGTTCCTGCATGTTGTCTTTTACCGATGAGATAATTGTCCGAGGGGTGATATCATTTTCCAAATTATGCTGCTGCTGCAGCCCTCTTCTTCGTTCTGTTTCATCAATTGTATACTGCATCGATTTTGTCATATCGTCCGCATACATAATAACCAGCCCCTCGGCATTACGGGCAGCACGGCCACAGGTCTGAACCAGGGAGCGTTCTGAACGTAAAAAACCCTCCTTGTCTGCATCAAGAATCGCAACCAAAGAAACCTCAGGGATATCAAGACCCTCTCGGAGAAGATTTATACCAATAAGGACATTGAAATCTCCTCTGCGTAAATCTCTGATCAGCTCAATCCGTTGCAGAGTTTTTATGTCAGAATGGAGGTACTGGACCTGCACACCGAGGTTTTCATAATAGTCGGTTAAATCCTCCGCCATCCTTTTTGTAAGTGTGGTAACAAGTACAGCCTCACCCCGGTCTGATCGCAGGCGGATCTCTTCCAGCAGGTCATCAACCTGACTGGTTGCCGGGCGCACTTCGATTCGAGGATCCAGCAGGCCAGTTGGACGAATTACCTGTTCAACAATTCTTCCCTCCACCTGGGCGAGTTCGTAGGGGCCAGGGGTTGCTGAGACATAAACAACCTGATTAATTCTTCCCTCAAACTCATCAAATCGCAGGGGCCTGTTGTCCAACGCCGAAGGCAATCTGAACCCATAATTGACCAAGGTTTGTTTCCGGGAGCGATCGCCGTTATACATACCGTTGAGCTGGCCAATACCGATATGACTTTCATCAACTATGAGCAGGTAGTCTTCTGGAAAATAGTCGAGCAGATTTGGTGGCGGTGCCCCCGGTTTCTTGCCGGTCAGATGACGACTGTAGTTTTCAATCCCTGAACAGTACCCAAGCTCTTGAATCATCTCAAGATCAAACATAGTACGCTGGTCAAGTCTCTGGGCCTCCACAAGTCTGTTATCATTTTGAAAAACTTCCAGTCGCTGAACCAGTTCAGTTTTTATCGTTTCACATGCACGCTGCAGGCTGTCTTTCGAAGAGACAAAATGGCTCCCGGGGAAAACGGTATATTCGGACAAACGCTCATGCACAACACCCCGCAGAGGGTCAATAATCGAGATTTCCTCTATGGTGTCTCCGAAGAACTCCAGTCTGATCGATTTATCCTCTTCATGTACTGGAAAAATATCCATAACATCCCCCCGGACTCGAAAGGTGCCACGGTGAAACGAGACGTCATTTCGCTCGTATTGCATGAACACCAGGCGGCGCTGCACCTCCTCCACCGGGTACACCTCTCCTGTTTTAACAAAGAGGTGCATGTTTTTATACTCATCAGGCGAACCAAGTCCATAAATACATGACACTGAAGCAACTATCAGGACATCCCTCCTCGTAAGCAAAGAACGGGTGGCCGAGTGGCGCATCTTATCTATTGCATCATTTATAGATGAATCTTTTTCAATGTAACTGTCCGATTGAGGTACGTACGCTTCTGGTTGATAATAGTCATAATAGGAGACAAAGTACTCAACCGCATTGTGAGGGAAAATCTCCTTAAATTCGCTGAAAAGTTGTGCAGCAAGGGTCTTATTTGGTGCGATAACAAGAGTAGGACGCTGAACTTCCTGCACTACATTGGCCATGGTAAAGGTCTTTCCAGATCCTGTAACACCCAGCAGCACCTGACTTTTAACCCCCGAACGAACACCGTCTGAAATCTTTCTCACAGCCTCAGGCTGATCCCCAGAAGGGGTAAAGTTTGACACTAGCTGAAACGGAATATCCATAAAATATAAAGACCTTATAGAATAGCTCTTGTTAAAAATGCCTTGAAAAATTGAACCTGCAATTATTGATAACAACGGAGATAAAAAGAGCCATTTTAACAGAAAGGATTGTTAAAATCCACCCTGCTGGATAAAAGGAAAAATAGTCGCTTCGTCAAAACCTCGAACCGTTAACCTTATCGCCACTTCAACAGAACACTTCTAAACAAATTCGTCCCAGATAATACAATCTTTAGGACAATTTTTTATCGCTTCGTCGATCAGTCTTTCAGGATAATCTTTCAGATCCACGACTTCAATCATACCAATGGATTCATTATATCGGAACACCTCAGGAACTATCTCAATGCAGCAACCACAGTCACTGCATAACCCTAAATCGAGGGTTGGAAACTTTTTTCGAATACTCAATGTAATTATCACCAATTAATGGGTTAGAGGAGAAACAGAATCAGCTATCAAAAAACCATTCTTTTACTCATGATTGTTACTAGCTTTTTCCTTCATGCAACCTATAATAATCATTCCTATGTATAAACCTAGTTGGATTACTTTTATACCTGCATCCTTTTATTGTAATAGTTTCGTCGGTCTATTATGATAAGGACGTCATTTTTTAGTGCCTTACTCCTGAACTTCTGTCATAAAAAACAAGAAACTCAGGAACTTTTTATGAAATCGTGAAGTTACTTTTACCCACAAGGCACTTATACCCCCTTGTGGGGTGTTAGATTTATATTTCAATGCGTAGTCACGGCTGTTTAATGGTACATAGCTGACTGCCAATTAATTTTTATCCACCATATTTTGGAGTAAAAATGAGTAACACTGAACTTGCCAAAGGAATTTACTGGGTAGGTGCTGTAGACTGGGATATTAGAGATTTTCACGGCTACTCGACCTACAAAGGTACAACCTACAATGCTTTTCTCATAGTTGATGAGAAGGTCACTCTTTTTGATACAGTCAAACGCTCTCACATGGGTGAACTTTTACGGCATATTCGTGCTATTATTGATCCTGAAAAAATTGATTATCTCGTGATAAATCATGTCGAGATGGACCACTCAGGTAGTCTTCCTGACCTCATGGATATCATTAAGCCGGAAAAACTGTTTTGTTCGCCCATGGGCAAAAAAGCTATTATTGATCATTTTCACAGAGAAGACTGGCCTTTTGAAGTTGTAAAATCTGGCACAGAAATATCTCTTGGTGAGAGAACCGTTCACTTCATAGAGACCAGAATGCTCCACTGGCCCGACTCCATGTTCAGCTATATTAAAGAAGACGGCATACTATTTTCCAGTGACGCCTTTGGCCAACACTACGCTACCAGCGAACGTTTTGACGATCAGGTCCCCCTGTCTGAAGTAATGCATGAGAGCGCAAAATATTATGCAAATATTTTATACCTCTTTGCTCCCCTCATCAGAAAACTCCTTAAGTCTGTTGCAGAGATGAATCTTGACATCAAGATGATTGCCCCGGACCATGGTGTGATCTGGCGGAGCCACATACCAAATATTTTAGAGGCATACGACAAATGGAGTCGAAACGAAGCTGATAACAAAGCCCTGGTCATCTATGATTCCATGTGGCACTCAACTGAAAAAATGGCCCACGCCGTTGGGGCAGGCCTGGAGGAAGTAGGTGTTTCAACGAATATGGTAAACCTGCAGGTTCACCATCGCAGCGATGTCATGACTCAGGTTCTTGGTGCCAAAGCGGTTATTCTCGGTTCCTCCACTCTGAACAATGGACTCTTACCTCGAATGGCCGGCTTTCTTATGTACATGAGAGGCCTCAAGCCGACCAATAAATTTGGTGCATCTTTTGGTTCTTTTGGTTGGAGTGGTGAAGCTGTAGGCCTTATGAACACTGCTCTTGAAGAGATGAAGATTGACGTCATCGAAGATGGGCTGCGCCTTAAATACGTTCCAGACGATGACAAACTGCAAGAGTGTGTTGAACTGGGCCAGAGGGTTGGTAAAAGGGTTCTCGAAGACTTTGAAGATAAATAGATTCGAGCGTGAAACGCATATCCCAGCATAAAATCCTCGTCGCGGGGGATTCTTTTGACCACTGTAGTGAACAGGTACATAGATTTTTTGACCTGACCACACTTGTCATCTATGACTGCATCGAGATCTCTGAAAAACAGTCCATCTCAGCTCTCGATGCAGATTTTTTTCAGCAGATAGATGATGCTGAAAAAAGTAATCTCCAGACGGTACAAAGCCTCATCCGTGACC
>JAAELB010000293.1 GCA_024227155.1 Desulfobulbaceae bacterium | reverse complement strand
TATTCGCTTTGGTTTATAATTTCGGATATCGATAATTTTGTTGTCCTGGGCAGCCTCTCTGTCATCCTCCCCCCTTCCCCTCTCTTCTTGTTTCCTCCTGTCTCCACGCATCCGGTTACTGTACCAGCCATAGTACCTGACCAGTTGAAAGGATGGTTCGGGAATATGTTGTGTGATTGACGCAATAAATTCCAAAAGAGAAGCCCCGTTTAGAGCATAGCCGTCAAGCTAAGGACGTAATGTGCTGTAATAAAAAAACATTGGACACAACAAAGCCTGAGCCATTCATTTCCCTCTGGCCCCCAGCCTCATAATGGTTCCCTTTTTTATGTGCCGACAGTGAAGATGTATCATATGCTGTCGACACGGTTGTTTGATTGGGAGAAGTTTAGAATAAAATAACATAAAAACAAAATATATCATACAGTTCTTTCACCATCAGGAGATTAAATAGCAAGCATATTCAACAACTTGAGCGATCAATTCAAGATGGATTTGAAAACCTTTTTGATAAAACTGAAATTGACGTATTGGCACAAGCCTGTCAGTTTGTCAAAAGAAAGGGGAAACTGAATGGAATCTCTTTTTTATCGATAATTGTTTTTAATAACAATAGCTTACTCTAGGAAAGCTTGAATGATTTGACTATTGATTTAGAAAAAAACTATCAAATAAGTATTAGCAAACAGGCGTTGCATGAGAGATTCAATGAAAAAGCTGTTGAATTTGTCACCTCTGCATTAGAGAAATTATTCAACAAGCAACTACAGAAAAAGCTTCAATTCCGACACTGTAATGAGTTTAGAAGGTTTTTAATCAAAGATTCGGTCTGTTTTCAAGTTGACGAATCTTTAATGAACATCTACCCAGGCAGCGGAGGTGACGGATCTAAAGCAAATGTCAGAATACAATTTGAGTATGACGTACTCAACGGACAAATCGTTGATCTCAGTTTGAATGCTTTTAATGAACAGGATGCTATCTCCGTGCCGAAGGCCGACTCCCTGTGGGCTATAAAAAACTAAGCGATATGGGAGACTGTATGTATGAACCACCAACCCCAGAAACAAAGAGACAGAAAGCGAAAATTGACACAAAGGACATTTGAGGTGCAATATGAACTATAAGCTAAGGCAAAAAGATATTTATGATGGCAGTCAGGGCATCTTATTCTGACGAAGCCCTGGTGGAGATCTCCGCATTGGAGATACTTATTCACTACATGCGATATTCCCGAACCATCCTTTCAACTGGTCAGGTACTATGGCTGGTACAGTAACCGGATGCGTGGAGACAGGAGGAAACAAGAAGAGAGGGGAAGGGGGGAGGATGACAGAGAGGCTGCC
>JAAELB010000292.1 GCA_024227155.1 Desulfobulbaceae bacterium | reverse complement strand
TTGGCGAGGAACATGCTTGAAATTAAAGCACCGTTGCCCATCATTTCTGAAGCGCTGGGACATCAGTCCATCAACACCACAAGCATATATTTAAAGATAGATATTGAAGGGCTGCGCAAATGCGCTCTTGATCCAGAGGAGGTATTTGCAAATGAAAACAGTCTATGAATGGAAAAGCGGATTTGCAGAAGCCGCTCAGAAGTACATATCGCTCAAGCAGCAAACCGGAATGAAATTTGAGAGCCAGGAACGTTACCTGCGTCACTTCGACACATTTTATTACAGAAACGGCTTTGACGGAAGCACCCTGACAAAAGAAATCGTAAACGATTTTATCTATGACCCAAATGAACGCCCAGTATCACATCATAACAAAGAAGTGCTGATGAGGAACTTCGGAATATATCTGGTGGACAGAGGGCATCATGCATATGTGGCGAAAGTCAAAACGAAACTGCCACGCTGCAAATTTGTTCCTCGCATACTCACGGATGACGAAACCCGCCGGATGTTCAAAGCCATAGACAATTATCCGCAAACGCAGATGTCATACAGAAATGCGGTTGACCCAGTGCTGTTCAGATTTTTATACGGAACAGGCGTGCGGATTTCCGAGGCGTTGAATCTCGTTCTAAACGATATAAACGCGGAATCCGGAATCGCCACAATCCGTGCTGCAAAAAACATGAAGGATCGATTGATTCCCATGGCCGATAGCCTGACCAAGCGTATTGTTATTTTAATGAATAACTTCCATAGATACAGTGATCGCAAAATGTGGCTTTTTCCAAGTTGTCACCATGGGACAATGAGGCAAATGGACAAAAGTACAGCATACAATCATTTCAGAGATTATTTGCTTATGGCCGATATTTCTCACACAGCTGTAGGTCCTCGAGTCCACAGTTTTCGACATGGATTTGCCGTAAAATGCCTTAAAAATTGGGTTCTGGATGGAAACGACCTAACTGTCTTGTTACCGTACCTGTCTGCGTACATGGGGCATTCGGACTTTCGCGCCACTCAATACTATCTGCGTTTGACCTCCGATCTGTATCCTGAGATCGTGCGGCGAGTTGAGGCAGAATTTGGATATGTTATACCGGAAGGGGAGATCATTTATGACGAAAGCTGATTTCCCATATTACCTTACAAAGTTCCTCGGTACATATCTACACGGCGAAAAGAATTTCAGCCACCACACTATTCAGTCATACTCCATAACTTTTAAACTGTTGCTTTCCTTCTTAGAACAGACCAAAAAGATCTCTCCTGAGCGCCTGTCCATGGAAGATTTGACCCATGACACCATCGTTGATTTTTTAAACTGGATCGAATCCACACGGAACTGCACTGTATCGACTAGAAACCAGCGGTTGGTGGCAATTCATTCATTTACCAGGTTTGTTCAAAAGCAGGTTCCCGAAAATGTATTTGAATTTCAGAAAATACTGAACATTCCTGATAAAAAATGTGTAAAAACAGTTGTACCGTTCCTTACTGGTGAAGAAATGAAAATACTGCTGTCGACGCCTGACTCCTCAAACAGCAAGGGACTTCGGGATATGGTGTTGATGTCCGTATTATACGACAGTGCTGCAAGGGTTCAGGAGATCATTGACTTGAAAGTTAAGGATTTACGCCTGGATAAGCTTGCTGTGATCACATTGCATGGTAAAGGTCGAAAGATTCGCCATGTTCCAATCACGGGAAAATCAAAAGACCTGTTGAAATCACATGTACGATACAGTTCGAGCAACAATGGAGTCAGTGGAGGCGAGCAGTATGTGTTTTTGAACCAGAGAAAACAGCAGCTAACACGCTGGGGCATCTCTTACATCATTAATAAGTATGTCGGTTTGGCAAGCTTATGTGATGGATTCAATGTGCGTTTTTCCGTCACGCCACATGTATTCCGGCACAGTAAAAGCGTTCATTTACTACAATCCGGTGTCAACTTGATTTACATCAGGGATTTCCTTGGGCATAGCGACTGCAGCACCACTCAAGTCTATGCTAAAGCAGACACAGAGACGAGGAGAAAAGCATTAGAGGCGGCATATGTCGATATCCTGCCGACAAATGATCTCCCAGATTGGTCCGAGAATAAAAATCTCATGGACTTCCTTATTTCGCTTGGCCGTCAATGATAAAATGGTGAGAGAATCGATGAGTAACTTCCTGGTATGGCTGGTTTCCTGTCTTCTCTCACCATTTTATATCTCTCACCATAATGCCTGAGCCAATAGGCGGTGGCCTCTTCAGGTAAACCGGCTTTTTGCATACAACTCTTTATGGTATAGCAAACAGTCGGGGAACTAACAGGTCTGTACGGACGACAACATTGCAGAAATAGCTCGCGACAATCATTTTCCAAACGGCCTCCGACCAGATAGGCCACAATAGCTTTCAGTGTCTTTTGGGGAATCGGCATCGTGACCGGCAAGCCAGCCTTACGGTATCTTACATTCATCTCAGCCTTGCTAAAGGCAATATCATCCAGGGTCAGCCTACTGATTTCCTGGGGTCGCAGCGCCATGGTATAGGCTATATGCACCATGGCA
>JAAELB010000291.1 GCA_024227155.1 Desulfobulbaceae bacterium | reverse complement strand
TCGTATAGCCCTTCTTCTTTTAAGAGAATTGCCAGCGAATACACCTCTTCGCCGGTTGAAACCCCAACAGACCAAACCTTAATAAACGGGTATGTATGAAGGTATGGCACCACTTTTTTTCTTATTGAGAGAAAAAACAAAGGATCCCGAAACATTTCAGTAACATTTACCGTAAAATTGTTAAGAAATGTGTCAAAAAAAGCTTTGCGATAAATAATAAGCGGAATCATTTCGGAAATGTATTTTAGGCCCGAGTCAACCAGACATTTTTTTATTCTTCGGGTAAGCGAAGCTCCGGCGTACTGGCTGAAATCATAACCATATTTAAGCCGGACTGCTTTTAAAAGGGCCATGATTTCAATATCTTCATTATTCATATGAAACGATCCAAATTTTAAGCATAAAGCCAAACTCGCAACATTGTAAGAAGCTTTGATACATCAAGGGGTTTGGAAAGATAATCGTTCGCGCCGCATTTAATACACTCTTCACGATCTGTTTCCATAGCCTTTGCAGTTAGGGCAAGGATGGGAATATCTTTAAATTTTTTATGTTTTCTGATTCTTTTCATGGTCTCATACCCATCCATTACAGGCATCATGATATCCATTAGAATGATATTCGGCTTTTTGCCCTGATCTAATAATTCCAGGCATTTTTCTCCGTTATCTGCAATGGTAACATCCAAACCTTTGGATTTTAAAAATTTATTAAGAGCAAATGCATTTCGCATATCATCATCCACCAGCAGAACTTTTTTACCAGGCAGTATAGATTCACGATCCCTTAAGTTTTGGATCATTTCCTGATGTTTTTTTGGCAGCTTATTTTCAACTCTGTGCATGAAAAGTGCTGTTTCGTCTAAAAGCCTTTCTATGGAAATGGCACTTTTTAAAACAATGCTTGAGGCGTATTCTTCAAGTTTTTCTGTTTCTTCAGAACTTAAATCCCGGCCCGTATAAATAATGACCGGTATTTTTTTCATGGCATCGTCTGTATTAATGATATCCAGCAGCTCAAATCCTGAGATATCAGGCAATCCAAGATCGAGGACCATGCAGTCGAATTTTTGCTTTTTTAATAATGCCAGGGCTTTTTCACCTGTGTCAACCGCGACCGCACGGATATCATTTGTCTCCATCAGCTTTAATATGGTGCTCCGAAGTTCTCGATTGTCCTCAACGACAAGAAGCTTTTTTACATCACTGGCTAAAACGCCTTCAATCCTGTTCAGCGCTTTTTGAAGGCCTTCTGGATCCACAGGTTTTGTAAGGTAGCCCACAGCCCCCCGTTCAAGCCCCTGCTGGGTATTGTCAAACGCGGACATGATATGGACAGGAATATGTCGCGTGGACGGATTATTCTTCAGTTCATTTAGAACGGCCCATCCGTCCACTCCCGGCAATCCAATATCAAGAATGATGGCAGTGGGTTCATGTTCAATAACAAATTTGATTCCTGTTTCGCCGTCTGATGCAACAATGCTTTTATATCCGTTTTTTTCAAAAAAGTCGGCAAGGATAGACGCAAATTCATTATCGTCTTCAATGATCAGCATGGTTTTAGAGTTAGAGTAAACAATATTATCTTCCACTGACTTCTTATAATTTATTTCGTTTTTTTGTGGTGTCTCCGTTTCAGGGGACCTGCTTATTTCAGATAGATTTTTTTGTCGAGGCTTACTATCTTGATCAGATCCACTTTTTTGTTCAGGTTTAATAATTTCTTTTTCAACAGATAGAGTAAAAGTTTCAGGAATGAATAGGGTAAATACAGTTCCCTCTCCAACAGTGCTTTCAGCGGTAAGCTCGCCGCCAATAAGTGATGCAAGTTCTCTGGATATGGAAAGGCCCAGTCCTGTTCCGCCATGGCGCCTGCTAATGGAGCCGTCTACCTGTTTAAAGGCCTCAAATATCAACAGTAAATGATCTTTGGGAATTCCCGGGCCGGTATCCGCAATGGAAATGGCGATGGTTTTGTCCCGGACCAGATCTTTCCTTGTAATCTTTGCCTGATTTTCCGGTCGTGAAAAGATAAGGGAGACAGAACCCTTATCAATGAATTTAATGGCATTGCCCATGAGGTTCCGTATGATCTGGCTTATCCTCAGTTCATCAGTTACGATTGTTTCCGGCACACCTTCTTTTATCTCAATGTTGAATTCAACACCTTTCTGTTTTGCCATATGCTGGAACTCTGTTTTGCAGCTCTTACTAAGATTTTCAATCTTGACGTTTCTAACATCCAATTCAATTTTTTTAGCCTCGATTTTTGAAAGATCCAGGATGTCATTGATCAGACGCAGAAGGTTTTGCCCACTCCTGTGAATGGATGCCGCAGATTCCACCTGATCTTCGGTAAGATTCTTCTCATCATTTGCATGGAGCATATTTGCGAGAATCAATAGACTGTTTAGCGGGGTTCGAAGCTCGTGAGACATATTGGCCAAAAATTCCGATTTGTAGCGGGTTGCCAGTTCTAGCTGCCTTGCCTTTTCTTCGACCTCTTGCTGCTTTACCTTAAGAGATGCATTTTTTGTTTCAATTTCATTTTTCTGCACCTCAAGAATTTCTGTCTTTTCTTTAAGTTCTTCATTGCTTGCCTGCAATTCTTCCTGTTGAAGCTGGAGTTTTGATTCTGATTGCTTTAATACTTCGGTCTGCTCTTCCAGTTCTTCATTTGCAGCTTTGAGCTCTTCCTGCTGTTCTTTCAGTTCCTGGGACTGTTCTTTGGTATATTCTAAAAGTTTTTCAAGTTTCTCATTAAACATTGCTGTATTCAATGCAACAGCCAGAATTTCTCCTGAATGTTCTATAAAATCAATCTCAAGTTTTGTAAATGTAGAGGAAATACCAAGTTCAATCACCCCCATGACATTGTTTTCAAAAATCAGGGGAATCACAAAAATATTTTTAGGCACTGCATTGCCAAGAGAGGATTCAATCTTTATGTAATCCTTCGGAATATCTGAGAATAGAATGGATTCCTTTTCAAGGGCTGCCTGCCCTGCAAGGCCCTCACCCAGTTTAAAACGGTTTGTCAGCCCCTTTCTTTCCTTGAAAGCATAATTTGATATCAGGGTAAATTCTTGTTTTTCAGAATTCCAGGCATAAAATGTACCGACTTGGACACCTACGTATTTGGCTATAAATGTAATGGCCTTTTGACAAAGAGCTGATAAATCCCTTTCCCCGCTGATGGTATTGTTCAGGTCAGCCTCGCCAGTTTTCATCCAGTCCTGATTGGAGGTCTTAATGTCTGCGTTTTCCAGGGTTGTAAGCATCCTGTTTAGGGAAATGGCAAGGTCATCATCTTTTGACTCCGGATCAAATCTGAAGGAATACTCTTTATTTTCAATTGCATCCTGCAAATTGCTGAATAGGGATCGATATTTTGACTCGCTCTTCTTTAGTGTTATAGCCGATGTGTTGATCTGTTCCAGCATGGCATTGAATCTTTCTGCAAAAAATCCAATTTCATCCCTGGTTTTCAATTTGGCTCTAACCGTTAAATCGCCTTCACCATAAAGTTCAAGCACATCCACCAGTTCCCTTATGGGGCTGGTAATGGAATGGGCAAGAATGAAGCAAATTATAAAAAAGATCACAACCCCGCTGCCAGCCACAGTCACAGCAGATACCACAATTTTTTGGACGCCTGACAGAATATCCTTTTGTGTTACAAAGACTGCAAGATAAATATCAGCCCTTACATCTCCTGTCTTTTTAACGGTTAATAGATTTGATGCCATCATGATCGGCTTGGTTATGACATATTCGAGGCCCCGCTCTGTTTGGATTTCGACCATTTCTCTATCATTTTTAGTAGTGATTTTTTCAAGAGACCTGTTAACAGGGAGTCGTTGATATAAAAATGACCTTTCAGAATGACTGATCATCTTTTCAGTGTTGGTGTCAACCAGCGTAATATAACAGGTTTTAAACATGTTCCCAATCATCTGGGTATGTATCTCATCAATCATCCCCTGAATGATGGTCCAATCAAGAAATGCAAGAAAAAAACCATTGGTTGATCCCGAAGTATTTCGAGTTCTAAAACTATATACGGCTGTGAAGGATCCTTTTTGATCCACCTCGTTCATCATATTACTTTTTACAAGATTGATTTGACGGTCGTTTTCTATCGTCATCTCAGTGAGATCAAAGATATTTTTTCCTTTTAATTCTGTAGCATCTTTTTGGCTTTTTGGGTCTTCTTTTGTACGAGACCTCGTCTCAAGAATTTTACCATTTTCATCGGTAAGCATGAGTAAAATAAAATCTGGTTGATTCTTCATTAAATACGCAAACTGGTCATTCATCTCATTGAGGGTATTGAATTCAATTGCCATTCCAAAAACATCATCTTCGGTCCAGCTGCTAAACAATGTTTCTTTTGCATGGAAATAGGTATTGAGTCTTTCAGCATTGTTTTGGGTGGAAATCTCCATCATCCGCCATGCTGCCTGAAGCGTGTTGCT
>JAAELB010000290.1 GCA_024227155.1 Desulfobulbaceae bacterium | reverse complement strand
GAGGCCCACGGCTCAGTCCAACAACATTTTATCAAACATCCCGCTCTTTCAATCAGTTATTGAAGCAGAGACACCGTTTGGGGATTGTAAAAATGTTCGAGGATTAGCCTCGGCGGGACGATTGATAAAACGCTCTTAGTTAGCTGAGATAAAATCATAATGATGAAAGATGAGTTAAAAATTGTTATTGATGAATTGATTGCTTTGATTGAAACCGGAACTCATTCAATCAAACATAATGAATCTCGTCTGAACGGTCTACTTGATGAACTTGCTGTTGGGATTCGGGTTAAATCCACTACTTTTGGTAATATTGAGTATCCCGACCCTCCTGAAAGAAATCAGAAAGAATTAAGAGATTTGGTTTGTTCACGATTTCCAGATTACGGTTACTACAACATTCCAGAATCAATATTGTGGAAAATCGGAGAATCTGAAGTTATTGTGGGGGACGCTATCGACGATATTGTTGACATTACAAATGATTTATCCAAAATAGCCTGGCGGTGGGAGCATAACGATCCAGATGATGCAATCTGGCATTTCTATCGTGATTTTGTGTCACATTGGGGTTTGCATCTTCGTTCCCTGCAGCTTTATGTTCACTTATCTAGATACGGAGAATAAAAAAACAGCTAACCCGACGTTCGAGTGGACAAATACCCACGGGCGAAATCGTTCTCAGAAGTTTTTTGGAGCCACTCGTCCCTGGTTGTTTGAAACTTCTGTTTGGGTATTTGCAACTCAACTTTACGTTATGTGTGAATAAAGACAGCAAGATAATATCTGAAGGTAATAGCTGAATAATTCAAAGATCATATGGAACACATTGATGGTTTTCTACTAGTTTCTGCTATTTTTTATGGGGGTTTTATATCCTCATTGACTTTCAATATTTTTGGCCTCTATTCTCTTTTTGCAGGACCAATCATTACAGGCTTAATTCATCTATCGTTATTTTTTACTTTGGTCATTAAATTGCCTGAGAAAGTAAATACAAAACTTAAAAAGCTATTAGCCTTTGTGATAATTGGTGTAGTCATTTTTTTACTTAATGCAGTTTTACTAGTTACTACCGGCCGTATCACTGACTTTGCCGCATAAATAATCAAGTAGAGAATTTACATCAGATAAATCTCTTGCCTTTGCAGGAGGTTGTAAGTGTTAAAATAATAATATAATACCACATAATCGGGTAGCCGGGGGTTTCTCTCCCCCAGCCCCCACAACACCTAGCATAGTCGAGTCGCCCAAGGGAACTTCCCCCTCAGGCTCTCACAGATCCGTACGTGAACCTCTCGATTCATACGGCTCCTCATGCCCTTCAGTCTTACGACTGAATTTGTGTATATCGAAGGTTCCTCCCATTAAATGGTTGACCTTCCATTTACACGGGCCATGTCAGCCCCTTCGCTCCATTTCCATTACAGAAACTTCTCCACTACTACGAGCTGATCCGCCCCTGTGCTCCGCATCGGTACTCTCATCCTTGTGGGGCCTCCACTTGGATTTCTCCCTTAACATCAGAACGACAGGTTCCCACGTTCCACAATAAAGCCTAGAATATGTTCATGCCGCCTCTATGCCGGACACCACTCAGGCAGTAACTGGATTTCCCCTGAATTTATCATAGGGCAGACCCGCTCCCTATTTTT
>JAAELB010000289.1 GCA_024227155.1 Desulfobulbaceae bacterium | reverse complement strand
TTCTATCATTTTCTCCAACGTAACTACCAGCCTTGAGGTTGATCTATGAACACAATGCTCAGCGCCAGGAGTCTTGATTCCCTGCGTTTCGACAATAATTTTGTACGCCAATTACCAGCCGACCCGCAACCTGAAAATTACCGTCGACAGGTACAAAATGCCTGTTACTCACGGGTCACTCCAACAAAGGTATCGAATCCAAAACTGGTTGCCTACAGCAAAGAAGTTGCAGAACTTTTAAATCTTTCACAAAAAGAGTGTGAATCCTCTACTTTTACAGAGCTATTTGCAGGAAATAGTCTGCTTGAGGACATGGACCCCTTTGCCATGTGTTACGGCGGGCATCAGTTTGGCAGTTGGGCTGGTCAACTTGGAGATGGGCGAGCGATAAATCTGGGTGAAATCATTAATAATCAGGATCAGAGGTGGATGCTGCAGCTCAAAGGTGCCGGGCCAACACCATACTCACGAAGCGCCGACGGCCTTGCTGTACTACGCTCTTCCATCCGGGAATTTCTCTGTAGTGAAGCGATGCATCACCTGGGCATTCCCACCTCACGTGCCCTGAGTATTGTCACGACTGGAGAGCTGGTGCTGCGAGACATGTTCTATGACGGCCACCCAAAAGATGAACCGGGCGCAGTCGTCTGCAGGGTATCCCCCTCTTTTACCAGATTCGGCAATTTTGAAATCCTCTCAGCAAGGAACGAGACAGATCTGTTGAAAAAGCTCATCGACTATACCATTCAAACAGATTTCCCACATCTGGGAACCCCTTCAGCGGAAGTATATACCGCCTGGTTTAAGGAAGTTTGCCGCACCACTGTAGAGATGATTCTTCACTGGATGCGAGTTGGCTTTGTCCATGGCGTAATGAATACTGACAATATGTCAATCCTTGGCCTCACCATAGACTATGGTCCCTATGGGTGGCTTGAAGGGTATGACGCAAACTGGACTCCTAATACCACCGATGCACAAGGAAAACGCTACAGCTTCAGTAATCAACCACATATCGGCCAGTGGAATTTACTGCAACTGGCAAATGCGATCTATCCGGTAGTGCAGCAAAAAGAACCTCTGCAGGAAGCACTTGCAATGTACAATGACCTGTTCCAGAAGGGGTGGAACAGGATGATGGCGGAAAAGATAGGTCTGGCAACCTTTAACCATAACTCAGACGATACCATTATCGGCGATTTGATAGATATATTGCAGCTCGTCGAGACTGACATGACCATTTTTTTCAGAAAACTCGCTGACATTTCAGATACAGACATGGACACGGCTTCCGCTGACCCACTTGCTCCACTACTCGATGCATACTATGCCCCCGATACGCTTCCAGACGGCTACAGGGAAAAAATGACTAATTGGCTACAGTCCTACAAGATGCGGCGAGCACAGGATAACCTGCCGCAATCTGTACGGCGGGAAAAGATGAACAGAGTTAATCCAAAGTATGTGCTCCGCAATTACCTGGCACAACTGGCGATAGATAAGGCCGAAACGGGAGATTACAGTATGGTGGGTGAGCTCCTTGAACTGCTCAGAGCCCCATACGATGAGCAACCTGAAAATGAAAACTATGCGGTAAAACGACCGGAATGGGCACGGAATCGAGCAGGATGCTCTATGCTCTCGTGTAGCTCCTGAGCAAGATAAAACTATTTACAAACCAAAAGGCCTTTGGAAAAACAATTACCAAAGGCCTTTCAAATATTGTTGTCGTAACTATTGCTATCTAATTCCAGATGACTCTATGCTCAAGGTAATCCTGTTGTTGCTTAAGACTGAGTTTTTCACCTTCTTTATTTGCTGGCTTTCGGTTCAAAGCACAAACAAACTTTCTTCCATCTTTAACTTTCACCAAAATAAACGCTTCGTAAGTGCCTCTCATAATGAACTCCTCATGTGTTGTCTGAAATTCTTTTTTTTGCAATCCCGCAATCTCATTTTGAACGATTGCGGTAAAGCTGAACCGTGTTCGGTACCAAAGATCACGTTAACACTGGAGTAACGTCCCCTTCCCCCCCTTACTGGCTACCTGTTCTGGACTTTCACTACATTACAATACACATCACAAAATTCTCACTTCAGCTACGTTCTTCTGATTCCATTATATGTATTCACACCCATAAGAACCAGACAAAATATTTTTTTTTACCAAATCCTTACCTATCTAACCAAAAAAAAGGTTTAACCCCCTTAAGTAAGTTCCACCCATAGAGTGCTAAACCTCACATAAGCAACACAATAGAGAGGGGTATCACTGATAAAACAGTTGAAATGACAATAGCTGACGAGGCGAGATTGGTATCACTATGCATCTGGGATGAGAGCACGTAGATCGCCGTCGATGCTGGCAGGGCAAAAAATATCATTCCAACTTTTGCTGGTAAGTCAGCAACACCTAAAAGAGTAAACAGCAGGTAGCCGAGTAAAGGCAGAATACAGAGTTTGAGCAGTGCCGCCAGTAGAGATAAACCCAAATGTTCTTTCACACCGGCAAAAGTCAAACTTCCACCAATGGAGAGAAGAGCCAGCGGCAGTGCAACCATAGAAATAAGAGAAAAAGAATTATCAATAAAGACAGGGAAACTTCCCCCAACATAACCGTAGCTGACACCAGCCAGACATGCAAGGATGAGTGGGTTTGAAAAGATTGCTTTTAAGGTAATAACAACACGTTTTGACAACTCAATATTTTGTTCTGAGAACCAGATCATCATAGAGACAGCAAAGAGATTAACCACTGGAATAGTAAAACCGATTACAATTCCAAAATATTTCAACCCTTCAATTCCAAGACTGTTCAATATAACAGCAACCCCTATGTAGGTGTTAAAACGATAGCAGCTTTGTGAAAAGGATCCTGCCTTGAAATTGGAGATACCAAACAGCTTAATCACTACAGAACTGAGAAAGAACATAATCAACATAGTAGTTAGACATGCCGCACAAAAAGTCCAGTCTATACCATTGTCAAAAGACGCCCCGCCAATTTTCCAAAAAAGCATCACCGGAAAAAAGAAAAAATAGATAAGCTTATCGGCACTTCTCAAAAAACCTTCGTCGGTTAAACCGCGAAGCTTCAGGACCCGTCCTAAAACCAGGAGGGTAAAAATTGGGAATAGAGAATTAAGTACAATCAAAATAGGTCCATATTTATTATGGTTGGAGAAACTCTTGTTACATAGCCCTTGCCTTGCCAACGGCTAGTTAATAAACTATAAATATTACTGAGAAAAGCCAGTCACTTAAGATAGTAAAGTCTATCATCAGATGCAAAACATAAAAACGATTGAAAAATAAAATGGTAGCCCAATCAGAGAAACGCCTTCAGGTTCTTGAGGAAAAATTTGAATATCAGGACAATACCATCGACGCCTTAAACGATGTTATTATTGACCAGCAGAACCAGATTACGAAACTGGAAGAACGGTTGAACCGTCTGGAATCAATGCTGTTAAACATTCAACCCGAAGCAGCTATTCCAGGTGGCGAAGAACCGCCGCCACCACACTATTGATAAGAAGAAGGGAGTACGAAAGTGGCAAAAAAAACCATCGTCCATAAAGGTTACCACGGCAGCATGGGAGTTAATACAGATGACTATTCCCTTTATGGTAAGATTCTATTTATTGATGAAGAAATAACATATAAAGGTCAGAATTTTTCTGAGTTTGAAGCTGACTTCCAGGCCGGCGTTGAAAAACATATCCAAAGCTGTCTGGACAATGGCAAGGAACCGCCCTTTTCCTAACGCAAACTTCAAATCTCACACTCAAAGTAGAGAAAAAATGATTTATATCACACGAAATGTGCACATAGACGACTGGGAAATTGAAATTAATCCAATTAGAGCACAAGGATCTGGAGGCCAGAATGTAAATAAAGTGGCCTCTGCTGTACATCTACGATTCGATATTAACACCTCAAGTCTGCCAGCAGTATATAAACAACGTTTATTGCAAATGTCAGACCGAAGGATAAGCCGTGAAGGTGTGATTGTAATAAAGGCTCAAACTCATCGGACCTTGGAGAAGAACAAGGAGGATGCTTTGTTGCGACTGAAAAATATAATCTTGTTGGCAACCATTGAGCAGAAAAAGCGTAAACCCACAAGACCGTCAAAGAATGCCAAAAAACGTCGTGCAGATAGAAAGACCAAGCGAGGGAAGGTTAAGTCATTGCGGGGTAAGGTGAGGCGAGACGATGGATAATTTTCTCCCCTGGAAATTTAAAGATTGTAAAATATAGCTCATTCTGTTATTAACTCCGCTCTATTGCGAAAGTGTCAGACCAGAACATGGAATTTTGGGGAAGTTGCGCGAAACTGGACAGACACGTATTAATCGGCCATGAGAAGATGTCTCTTTTCATACAACCAGAGCCGATATTACCTTTCTGGACAGATTTTACACAACATCTTCTCTGGAATTAACCCATTGTATTATAGGAATTTCTATGCCCTCTGATCTCGACACAGCAGTCCCTTCTGTTGATCCATCATCTTTTGAAACCTTAGGTCTTTCAGACCTTATATTGTCCACCCTGAAAAAAGTTGGTTACTCCATTCCCACTCCAATACAGCAGGAGATGATCCCCCATGTCCTCGCAGGTAACGATGTGGTTGGTCAGGCCCAGACTGGTACGGGTAAGACAGCGGCCTTTGCTTTACCGCTGCTATCTATTCTACAGTCTAACCCAAAAAAGATTCCACAGATTCTTGTGCTCGCCCCTACAAGAGAACTTGCCATCCAGGTAGCGGATTCCTTCAAAGACTACAGCGTCAACATGAAGGGCATCAATGTACTACCAATTTTTGGTGGTCAGGATTATTCTATCCAGCTCAAACAACTCCGCCGGGGAGCCCAGATCATTGTTGGTACTCCTGGTAGAGTAATGGATCACATCCGCAAGGGAAGCCTGGATCCAAAAACAATCCACAGTCTTGTTCTGGACGAAGCTGATGAGATGTTACGGATGGGATTTCTCGACGATGTTGAGTGGATACTCGAACAACTGCCAAACAGAAAGCAGAC
The DNA here is from genome assembly GCA_024227155.1 of Desulfobulbaceae bacterium. Lineage (GTDB taxonomy): Bacteria > Desulfobacterota > Desulfobulbia > Desulfobulbales > Desulfocapsaceae > Desulforhopalus_A. The sequence continues at coordinate 15,453 of JAAELB010000289.1, read as the reverse complement.
GGCATTATTTTCCGCGACAATGCCTGCGAACATCCGCAAAATAGCCCACAAATACCTAAGTAGCCCTGTTGAGATTACCATAAAATCAAAGGTCATGACCGCTCACACTGTCAGCCAGCGTTGTCTCATTACAAATGGAGGTTTTGCCAGCAAAGTTGATGCTTTGGCAAAGGTCCTCGAGACTGAAAATTACGATGGCGTGCTTATTTTCGTCCGTACAAAATTACAGACGGTTGAGCTGGCGGAAAATTTGGCTAACCTCGGTTACTTGACTACCGCTCTGAACGGAGACATCCAGCAGACTCAACGGCTTAGAACGATAGAACACCTCAAGGCCCGTAAAATTGATATTCTCGTTGCCACCGATGTTGCAGCAAGAGGCCTTGATGTCGAGCGCATCAGTCACGTCATAAATTTTGACATCCCGTTTGATACTGAAGCATATGTACACCGCATAGGAAGAACGGGAAGAGCTGGAAGAGAAGGAAACGCCATACTCTTTGTTAATCCGCGAGAGCGCTCAATGCTCCGGTCAATTGAACGGGCTACGAAGCAAAAAATTCAGATGATGAGCCTGCCCACTGTTGGTGATATCAACACCAAAAGAATTGCAAACTTCAAAACGAAGATCAGTACTGCAATTTCTGGAGACACTTCTTTTTTCGAGAAATTGATCCAAGACTATATCCAGGAGGAGAAGGCAGACATTCATCAGGTTGCCGCAGCCCTGGCTCAATTGACCCAGGGGAAAAAACCACTGCTTTTAGTGGAAGAGAAACCGATACGAAAAGCCAAAAGCCATGAAAACAGGCGTGACCAATACTCCAGCAGGCCGCAAAAGAGCCACCGGTCGCCACGTAATGTACAGCTGCCACCGGATGATGGCCTGGAGCGCTTCAGGATTGAGGCAGGCAACAGCCACGGAGTTAAACCTTCCAATATAGTCGGTGCGATTGCCAACGAGGCTGACATCAGCAGCAAACACATTGGCCGGATCTCTATTTATGACGATTATTCCACCGTGGATCTTCCGTATGGGATGCCTGGCGAAGTACTACAGGTGTTGCAGAAAGCCCGTATTGGCAGCCGTAAGATGCGAATAAGAAGAATGGCAGAGCCCGCGGCAGGAACTGGTATTGAGAACCGCCCATCACAACACACCAAGCCCAGAGGAAACAGAAGAAGAGCCGGCTCTGTACCCGGCAAACAAGCTTCATTTTCCAGATAATTTAACATTGATATGCTGCAACATACCTTCTGTCATATCCCCGGAATCGGGTCGACCACAGAAAAGAAACTCTGGAGTGCAGGCATAACAACCTGGCAGGACTGGTGTGACCCATCTCCTGTCAGGTTATCTGCAAGCACAAAAGTGGAAGCCCTGCCTATGCTGGAAGAATCCCTTTCAGCTCTGACAGAAAATCCAGCATACTTCACGGATCGTCTTCCAAGTTCCGACCCGTGGCGCATATTTCCGCACTACCTTGAACATACTGCATACCTGGATATCGAGACAACTGGGCTGGATGATTACGCCGAGATAACCACAATCGCGGTGTATGATGGGAAACAGATAATTACCTATGTGAATGGACAAAACCTTGATGATTTTGTTGATGACATCAGCAAATACAAGGTCCTTATCAGTTACAACGGTAAAAGCTTCGACATCCCATTTTTGGAGAAATACTTCAGAATCAAACTCAATCATGCCCAGATTGATCTTCGTTATGTCCTGGCAAGACTAGGCTTTAAAGGCGGTCTGAAAGGGTGTGAGAAAAAGCTTGGCTTACATCGAGGCGACCTCGACGGGGTGGACGGATATTTTGCGGTACTCCTCTGGCGCGAATACCAAAAAACGGCAAACAACAAAGTCCTTGAAACCCTGTTGGCTTATAACATAGAAGACACAGTGAATTTAGAGCGTCTTGCAGTGGAAGCTTACAACAGAAATGTTCTAGCGACACCCTTTGCTGACACGCTCACCCTTGAGATGCCCATATCCCCAGAGAATCCGTACACAGCAGACTACGACACAGTAGAGAGACTTAAGAGATCGCTACCACACTATTGATGAGCCCGTTGATGTTGACGTAGGACGCAGCAATATCGTTTAACAGAAGACACCTGCCTACAGAACAAACTCTGTGTCTTCTCTTGCAAAAAACACCTCAGTATCTCCATATTTACCAGGCTCACAATAGTCTGCTGCCAGCTCGTCCAGAGTAGCATCCGTCCGATCCGGGTCATGGTGAAAAAGGGCCAGCTTTTTCACACCTGCTCTGTTTGCTGCTGTCAGAGCATATTCCATGGTCGTGTGGCCCCAGTTTATCTTAGAAATATACTCAGCGTCTGTATATTGCGCATCATAGATAAGCAGGTCAGCACCTTTGAAAAATTCTTCAACAGCAAGGTTCTGCTCAATTGCGACCTCTTCGCCTTCGTAGGCCATCGCCTCATCATAGTTTGGGTCCTCAGGGTCAGTCACAAACAGGTTCCTGAAAGGCTCAGTATCGTAACAGGTACAGACCACTTTACCTTCATATTCAAAGCGATACCCAAGGGCCGTAATGGGATGATTGAGCAGTTTCGTTGACAGTATGAGGCCATCCCCAAGATCTATACGCGGATCTTCCTTGAGCCTGACATACTCAACCTCCGATGCAAGCTCTCCCAGGTTAATTGGGAAATACCGATATTTCATCTGTCCACCCACAACATCCTCAAGGGGGTCGTCTTCAAAGGAAACAGGTCCGTGGACCCTCAGTTTGGTCCCCGGGATATAAATCGGGGTAAAAAACGGATATCCCATTATATGGTCCCAATGGGTGTGGGATAAAAACATATCAGCCTTGATGGGGCCCTTAGGCAGATCATTTGCCATAAGAAAATTGCCGAGCTGTCGAATACCGGAACCGGCATCAACAATAAGAAGACGATCATCATCTCCAACACGTATCTCAATACATGCGGTATTGCCACCATACTTCTGTGTCGTTGGTCCAGGACTGGGTATGGAACCCCTTACCCCCCAAAAACGAACCTTCATAGTTTCTCCAGTATTAAACTTAACCCGAATTTAAAACCTTATATTTGCAGAAAAACCTCTGCCTTATGAATTTCTTCCCCTACCCTTTCGCCGATCCCACAATAGTCTTCCCAGGATAAAGCAGCAAAATCGAGGAGAATTTTCACATCTTCTTCCTTTGGAAATGGATTACCGGCAAAACCGTGATCAAAGATATTGGCGTAGACGTTCCCCAGGGCGATCAACGCTATCTGTTGAGCAATATCAGCATCTAAGCTGGCAAGAGATTCGACATCATGGTGTTTGCCAATGCAGCTGCTGATAACTGTGTTCAGTTTCCATTTTTCAGCTATCATCAACCCAACTTCCTGATGATCTATCCCCATAACATCAAGCTCGACCTCACGCAGGGGGAGCTGCTCAAACTTTGCTATATTAAGGACCTCGATATACTCATCACCGAAGGGTACTTTGCCAAGATCATGGAGCAGGCCGCCCAGAAAAAGCTCTTCTCTCTCCATGATTGGAATTCCCTTAACCTCACCAAGCAGTTTGGCACTCACACCAGTACCAATAGAATGAGCCCAAAATTTAGTGGTTGGTAGAGCTTTCGATTTCTTGCTGCCTGCGACGCTTCTTATAATGGCAGTACTGAGCGCCATATTTTTCACCGTGTTCATCCCAAGCATGGTGATCGCCCTGGTAAGAGAGGTGACCTTATTCATCAAGGAATAATAGGCTGAATTAATCAGTTTCAGCACCTGACCGGTCAATACAGGATCAAGAGAAATAACTTTATTCAACTCGTTTGGTGAAGCATCAGTACGGCTGCAAATTTCCATCACTTTGCCGACAGTGGTGGATAAAGCTGGCATTTTCTTTATAAACCTTTCTATGTCCCGTCGCTGTTTATCTTTATCAATACTCATATATTTAAATATAAATCCAATAGGTTAGAGAAATAAGTTCAAATCTGATCTTTGCTAAATTATTGTATAAGAAGAACACAACTTGGTCAAGCTATGAAACTTGATATGCAATCAATGGCGACAATATCTTACAGTGTCGTCATAGGACATGGTACCACCAAAAATATCAAGAGCACTTCCCACTGTAAAATCCAACCGCCCCTGGCCCTGTTGCTGTATCAAACTAAGGTCTTCGAAATCCCTGATACCACCTGCATAGGTTGTGGGCAAGGGCGTCCAGTTGCCCAATTTTTCAACCAAATCCATCTCAATCCCTGAACATTTCCCTTCCACATCCGCTGCATGAATTAAAAATTCATCACAGTAGCCGGATAGCTCAGCAAGAATTTTTTCAGTAATTGAAACATCGGTGAATTTTTGCCACCGATCTGTAACGATAAAATAGTCATCCTCTTTTTTTCGACAACTAAGATCAAGAACTATTTTTTCTTTACCGACAGTCCTTACAAGTTTTTGCAACCTCCCCATATCAACCTTGCCGTCCTTAAAGACATACGAGGTGACAATAATATGAGACGCACCGCACTCAAGCCACAATTCGGCATTCTGTGCATCTATTGCCCCACCAATCTGCATACCCCCTGGCCATGCTGCGAGAGCCTCTTTTGCAGCTGCATCATTACCTGGCCCAAGTTTAATGATATGACCGCCTACGAGCTTATCGGTCCTATAGAGTTCGGCAAACCAGGCTGGCGTTTTTTCGGCGACAAAATTAACCTCCACAGAACTCCGCCTGTCATCGGAAAGGCTGGAGCCTACGATCTGTTTTACCAAGCCATCATGAAGGTCAATGCAAGGTCTAAATTTCATAGATTTTCTATCTTAAAAATTAAATAAAAAAAAGCGGAATGCCATAACAGCACCCCGCTTTTAAACTCTACCACATCTCTTTTCGCAAAGAAACTGCCTGTACTAACCCCAATCAGCCTTTTTTAATCAACATGGTTGAAGGATCAAGTACAAGCGTAGAACCGGGATCAATTGAACCAGTATCACACTTAAGGATATCAAGGTTCATCTCATCTCCCTCGGGCTTAATCAGCAACACGGTCTCAAAGAGATCATCAACTTCATGACACGGAGCAGGCACTCCATCTGCACTCTTGCGTTCATCGTTGCGGTGGCTGACAGCTGAAAACCAGATCATCTTCAGACCACGATCGTTCATGAATGACCTGAGTTCCTCTAATGATTTTTTGTCGTTCCCCTCAAAGTCATATCCGTCAATTATCAGACATTCGGGACGATAAATATCTTGCTGAACAAGGTCATCAAGGCGTTCTTCAAGCAGAGCCTTAGAGAAAGAGCTCTCTTTAAAGGTCATAATCATTCGATTCTGCATGAATTCCGGCATTGACCCCACCTTCTCTCCATCGGTCAATAGCCCCATGATGTCATCATACCAGGTTCTGGTCTTATCTACACCTTCACCAATCGAGACATGTAATACTTTGTTGCCGAGCAACATACAATCAAGGGCAAATTGTACAAGAATTGCGGTCTTACCAAGACCGGCTCTTGCCATTACCAGCCCCATCATAGACTGCTTTTCCTCTCCAGATTTCTCTTCAAGACCAAGCGCCCTGAGTGGATTATTTACAACCAGATCATTTCCCATGGCAGTTCACCTCTTTTATATTCCTTAACTGATCATCGTCATAGACAACGTGACCATCAGGCTTTACACAAAAATGCAAAGCTACTTTACTTGTTTTAGTCGTAAAAGCGCCGAAGATCAAGCCTTCTTACGCTCATCTTGATACGCCTTTATAAGCTCTTCGCTGACACTCTTCGGAACGGCCTTAAATGTAGCAAATTCCATAGTGAATTCAGCCTTACCCTGGGTCAGGGAGCGAAGAGTAGTAGAGTAACCAAACATTTCAGAGAGTGGTACTTCCGCCTCAATTACTGAATAACTGCCTTCCTCGGTGGTACCGATGATCATTCCACGTCGCTGATTAATTGACCCCATGACAGCACCCTGGAATTCATTAGGTCCTTCAACGGCAACCTTCATGATTGGTTCCATGATGACAGGCTTTGCTTTAAGGTAGCCTTCCTTGAAGGCGCCAACGGAAGCCAGCTGAAATGCAACGTCAGAAGAGTCAACTGCGTGATACGAACCATCGTTAATGGTACAGGCAACACCGGTGATCGGGGCACCACAAAGAGAACCTTTTTTCAGGCTCTTTTGAAAACCCTTGTCACAGGAACCAATAAATTCACGGGGGATAACGCCACCGACAATCTTATCATTGAATTCGTACTCTTTTTCTTCCAGTGGTTCCATAAAACCGGACACTCGACCAAATTGACCTGAGCCACCTGTCTGTTTTTTGTGGGTGTAATTAAATTCTGCACGCTGGGAGATAGTCTCTCTATAGGCGACCTGGGGAGCACCAACATCAACGGAAGCTGCGTACTCACGCTTCATCCGCTCAATATACACCTCAAGGTGCAATTCACCCATGCCGGAAATAATAGTCTCTCCGGTCTCATGATCCACATAGGTTTTAAAAGTCGGGTCTTCTTTGGTGAAGCGATTAAGAGCCTTGGACATATTAACCTGGGCCTTGTTATCAGCAGGTATTACCGCAAGAGAGATAACAGGAGCAGGTACATGCATGGATGTCATCGAGCAAGAGATCTCATCTGAAGTGAAGGTATCACCTGATGCGCAATCTACGCCAAAAAGTGCAACAATATCACCGGAACCGCAAGAATCTATCTCGACCATCTCATTACTGTGCATACGACAAAGGCGACCTATCTTAACTTTCTTGCCAGTTCGGCTGTTAAAAACGGTATCACCTTTATTCAACTGCCCTTGATAGGTACGGACGTAAGTCAACTGACCGTAACGGCCATCTTCGAGTTTAAATGCCAGCATGATAAGAGGATCTGCAGGATCGTTGGTTACAGGAAATTCATTTTCCTCATCCTTCAGGTCAAGTGCATTGTTGGTAACATCGGTCGGGCAAGGTAAGAACTGATCGACGGCATCAAGGAGAAGCTGGACGCCCTTATTCTTATAGGCTGATCCGATAAATACAGGGGTGAAATCCAGGGCCAGGGTTCCCACCCGCACTGCATCGTAGATAAGTGCGGGATCCACATCACCTTCTTCGAGCAGTGCTTCCATCAGTTCTTCAGAGAACATGGAAATTTCTTCAAGAAGTGCCTCACGTTTTTCCTCCGCATCGGCCAGCATTTCAGCGGGAACAGCCTCTTCGCGAATAATATCTCCATTGTCGCCGTCAAAATAGACAGCCTTCATGGTCACGAGATCCACCATTCCGTTCAGATCACTTTCCAAACCAATCGGAATTTGCATCAAGTGAGCATTGAGATCAAGCTTCTCACGAAGCTGATCAGTAACCTTTTCAGGATTAGCACCGGTACGATCGCATTTATTAATAAATGCCAATCGAGGTACATTGTACCGGGTCATCTGACGGTTAACAGTGATAGACTGCGACTGAACACCACCAACTGAACAGAGCACCAGTACAGCACCATCAAGTACCCTCAATGCACGCTCAACCTCTACGGTAAAATCAACGTGACCAGGAGTATCAATGATATTAATATCATTACCCTTCCATGAGCAGTATGTAGCTGCAGACTGAATAGTGATTCCACGCTCTTTTTCAAGCTCCATGGAATCCATTTTCGCACCGACACCATCCTTACCACGAACCTCATGGATTGCATGAATCCTTTTAGTGTAGTACAGGATACGCTCGGTCAAGGTTGTCTTTCCCGAATCGATATGGGCACTGATACCTATATTTCTTACTTTCGTTAAATCCTTACTCATGGCTACTGTCCTCTACAACGTTGCCAACCGGCTACCAACCGGCCTCGCTTTATCAAGCTTAGTGAAAATAAAAAAGTAAGGAGCCACAGATTACTGTAACTCCTTACTCAACTGACTCAATAGTGATATCAATGTCTCGGAAACAACTTTTGATAGGTAAACGTCTCAGATATCACACAAACTATACAGCAAATCAAGCGGTATAGACAAAAAATCACACAAATAACAGCATATAATAAACTGAGGTTGAGAAAAAAGCCACTCAAAAATGCAACCCTATCAGCTTTTTTACTCAGATTTATTTGTTTTTCTTAAATTCCCTATGGAAGACCATAATTTTCTAGCTATTATAGAGAGCATTGACAGAAAAAATAACCCTGGTATAAATAGTAATTGTTCTTTTCTGAGAATTGCTACTGCTATGTAGTAGTTGCATAGCCAAAACATTCTCATAACCTACAGGAGAGTTTGATGAGTAAAACAACTGAAAATTTGAAGGCTGCTTTTGCAGGTGAATCCCAGGCTCGTAATATGTATACCTTTTTTGCCAAGGTGGCTAAAAAAGAAGGTTATCATTATATTGCTAAATATTTTGAAGAAACCGCATTTAATGAGCAACGCCATGCAAATGATCACTTTAAAATGCTTAATGGTATAGGTGACACAGTAGCAAATCTAAAAGAAGCAATTGCTGGTGAAAACTACGAAACCACCTCAATGTACCCAACTTTTGCAAAAGAAGCAGAGGAAGAGGGAAACATGGAGGCGGCTATGCTGTTCACTCAAATTGGTAAGATTGAGGCCGAGCACCGGGACAGATATAAGAAACTGCTTGAAATGGTAGAAAAAGGTACTGTTTTCACCAGGGAAGAGCCCATCAAGTGGAAGTGCTCCTTATGCGGTTACAGCTATACCGGTACCGAGCCCCCACCAAAGTGCCCAAGCTGCAAACATCCTAAAGAATACTACGAGCCAGCTAATATGGACCTGTAACAGTTCACCGGGTTACAGGTGCTGCCACCTGTAACCCTCCTAGTGAAATATATTTTTATACCCCTGTTCATCGGCATCATAGCCTATGGCCGCTTCAAATTTAAAAATTATTCCTGGATTTGCATCCCTGTTATGATCTTCAGGAAATGATACGCGCGGGGATATTTCAAGCACCAGCCAATCCCGGTAAAACCGCTGTCTATACTTGAGAAGTACCAGGGTATCTGTCATTCTATAACTGGGTTCAGTATCAAAATACACCCCCGCCTCATAGGTAACCACCCGCATTGAGCCTAAAACCTGATAAAGCGTGAAATACTGAGAATGTAGCAATCCATCCTCAGTTTCGTAGAAATTGGCACTGGTTGACGAACGAAAGAAAAGATTCTCCCTAAAATGAGTTTCCAAATCATAGGTTACCTTATTTTCCCAACCGTCATCTGTATACCACCTCAGCCTGTTGGTAAAACGTCCAAGCCACTGATCAAAATCCTGAATTGCTCGATACCTGATGCTACCATAAAGGTAGCTCCAGGATACACCGGTATCAAAAACTATATTGTACTTCTCACTTTCCTTGAGAAAAAACCGAAGCGCTGCGGTTATATCATTTTTTTCATTTTCATCATCCCCGGGGCGGATTGATCCAGGCTCATTTTCGATATCAAAATCAGTATCATCAGAAGCTGTAATTATCAGCTGAGCTCTGCTTGATAACTTCGGTAGCTTCATACGAATATCCATCCGTGGCTTTACCTCAAACTCATCATTCTTTGAATACCCGAGGGATAATTTTAGCGACGCCCTGCTTTCATTGTCTTCAGATACAAACCGCTCATCATCAAAAAACGAATCGATCCAACGCGCTGTTTGCAATAATATTTCGGAGGCTTCAGCCTGTGCATCATCCAACGCTTGCTCATGGGAATCGATGAGCAATGGGATATCACCCCCTTGTTCTACCCCCCAATTCTGTGGTTTTTTTTCAGGAGTCGCTCCGAATGAAGCAACGTTGGAACTGCAGAGGATTACAAAAAAGCATAAGCCAGAGACTATCTTTAGCATGAATGACACCAAGTTTATTATTCCTGGAAGGTAGGTCGCCACTATGCATTCTACACCATGAACAAATCATTTTCTTCATGTAAATGGAGGTGGTATTCAGGAAGTCATCTTTATTGCCGAGAAGGCGTAAATGATAGGATTCTAATTTTCAAATCCTCTTAACGTCAGAGCAGCTTACATTAAACAACTGGAATCCACAAATAGCGGTCCAGGTCGATGAGGCCATTCTCATTAAAGACAATGCCCTCATCCTCAAGCATTACCCTTTGATCCAGATGACTCATGGAATTACGATCAGATATCCGCCCCTCCCGGTTAACAACCCGGTGCCATGGCAGAGAATATTTTTTTGAACTTGAATGGAGGATTCTTGCAATTTGCCGTGCACCCCTGGGACTACCGGCACAGGCAGCAATATCTCCATAGGTTGACACCAGGCCAACTGGGATCCGGCCTATAATCTCAATTGCACGTAAACTAAAAGGGTCTTTTATCATTTTTGCCAGAATAATTATGTCACACTATTACACCCGACCGCAGCGATTCACGGATGTATTTACGTTTGCCTTCACAGGGGACGACGACCTCTATGACTCTCTCAAGCGCCGCCGCATTACCTATATCTTCTGTAATAGCTTTTAGCTGGCTTGCAAGGTTGATGTTCAACACTGCACTTTCCGTGAGGTTGATTCGAATTCGTTCTGAGGAAGTACTTTCAGCCTCTTCCAGTCTCGCACGTGCCTGGCTCTCCCACGATTCTATTAAAGCATCAAGCTTTGTATTTTTCATTTGTTTCATCCCCCCCCCAATGACCATCTAACACAATTACCCAGTCAACCAAAGCATCTTACTTGTATAGTGTAGCGAAATTATCTTACTTAAATATTACAATCTGGTAATAATTCCACAAGGGATCTCCAATAAGGAAAAAGTAAAGATGTTAATCATTGGTCAGAGACCGAAAACTCATGCATTTTGGTGACGCTCCATGTACAATTTACTACTTCTTACAGATTGATGACATAGAGCGACCTTCCACTCAAACTACACAACAGGCAAAATAATGGAGATCCTTCACACCGTTGCAGAAATGCAGACACGAGCAGACAAAATGCGCACAGCTGGAAAAACGACAGCATTCGTTCCCACTATGGGATATCTCCATGAAGGACACCTCTCCTTACTACGAATCGGCAAGAACAATGGTGATGACCTGGTGCTGAGTATATTTGTCAACCCTGCACAATTTGGCCCGAATGAAGATCTTGCTTCCTATCCCCGGTCACTGGAAACAGATTTAAAACTTGCGGAGCAGGAAGGTGTTGACGCTGTATTTATACCCACAGACAAAGCCCTTTACCAGGAAGGGTACCAGACATATGTGCAACTCGACAAACTGCCAGGCCACCTTTGTGGTTTATCAAGACCTGTTTTTTTCAAAGGAATCGCCACAGTAGTAACCCAGCTTTTCAATATTGTAAAACCCCGCGTCGCTGTATTTGGTGAAAAAGATTTTCAACAGCTGGCCATAATCCGCCAACTGGTAACAGATCTAAAATTTGATATTTCTATTCTGGGTGGCCCCATAGTCAGAGAAATAGACGGCCTGGCAATGAGCTCTAGAAATGCCTATCTCAAACCCGAGATGCGGCCCGCTGCCCTCAGCTTATCCCAGGCTCTAACAATGGCACAAGAGATGGTACATGAAGGGATCTGCGCAACAGATGTAATTGTGGAAAAAACCAAAAGACACTTTGCACAACATTCAAGCATTGAAGTTGACTACATTTCAATATGCGACCCATCAACCCTCGATGGTGTTGCTGCTGTTGAGCAAGACAGTCTGATGGCTCTTGCTGTTAATTTAGATAAAATTAGACTTATCGACAATCGAATCCTGAAGGGAAAAAAGTAATATTCCTACACCATGTCATCTTCAGTAAAATTATAAAATTGATAGATAAATTCTTTTTGATACTCAAAAGACCAATGGATGTCTTTTAATAACTTCGCAGCCCCGTCACCATCCCCTTTTTTTAGAGCATCAATAAACTGTTGATGCTCTTTGATATTTCTAAGCTCCCATTCGGGGATAAAATTCTGCCTTGGAAAATCGTACAAACGATGCTTTATGGGAATGATGAATTTCTTAAGCAGATCGTTATCGGCAACATCCAGGTAAACATTATGAAATTCAAGATTCATCTTAAACAATCGTGTAAACTGACTGCTTTTTATGTCCTCTAACATCGTGCTGTTGAGCTCTTCGAGGCGTTTGATATGGGTTGAGTTAATCTTATCTATACACTCCTTCACCAGAAAAGACTCAACCAACCCAGCGGTGTCGTAGGCATTCTTCACATCCATCATCTGAAGTTGATTGACCTGCACTCCACGCCTTGGGAGAATTGTCACAAAACCTTCAACTTCCAGATGTATAAGGGCATCCCTGAGGGGCGTTTTACTAATGCCAAGCTCCTTGGCTATTTCGCCAATATTTATGGTTGAGCCGGGCAACAAATCCCCCTGGTACATCTGACGACGGAGATACCTGTAAACCTGATCACTGAGAGACGAAAACTTCAACGCACTATCCATCAACTGCATCCTCACTCTGAATATATAATCACGCCCCACAAGGGGGCACTCAGTTCAGTCCCCCCATGAGGGGGATAAGTGCCTCGAAGGTCTCGCTGCTCTCACTATCTGCAGGTTACTTTGAGCTCTTCAGAATTGTCAAAAAATAATTCTCAGACAAACTCCCCGTTGAAAGGTACTTATGTTCATAGCAGACTACTGAAAAAATCCAGCATAGAGTACATGATTCTAAAGAGAAGTCAACATGCACCATTGATGAAAAAATGGAGATAGAAAAAATTTAAAGAGCTGAAAATGGAGAAAACCCATAACCATTAATGGTATCAATGGATTCCGCTTAGCTTCAAACCAAAGAAATAATTCTTGACAAGCAAACCACTCCTACTTTATAAATACTTCAGGAGATGAAGTGATATGAAAAAAAAATTAAATTACAAATTTGGCCACAAGCTTCGAACGGTACGGGAGCGTAAGGGGTACACGCTCAAGGATGTCGCAAGCAGAGCGGCGGTTAGTGAGAGCCTTGTCTCCCAGATAGAGCTCAATAAAGTATCGCCTTCCATTGACACCCTGCTGCTGGTCGCCGACATTCTCGAAATAGACTACGAATATCTTTTTAGCGACTATCGACAAAAGCGAAAGGTGTCTATAATAAGAAAAAATGAGAGAGGAACTATCCAGCGAGACGGGGTTACCTTCCAACAACTTTCTGTCAATGATGACCTCTCCAAAGATTATGGGATTGAATCCTTTCTGCTCGAGATCGATGCCGATAGCGAAAAGGGGGACCAGGAATACGGCCATGCTGGCATGGAATTCGGTATAATCCTCAAAGGCCAGGCTGAGCTTCTCTATGGAACAGAAACGTACCAGATCAACGAAGGAGACAGTGTCTATTTTCCCTCGGATGTACCGCACCTGCTTAAAAACTCAGGGGACAAGGTGTTAAAAGCGGTTTGGGTCGTCAGTCCTGCAAGAAATCTGTTCCAGACTTGAGCTGTACAACCGGGGATAAACATCTCAACATCAACCCATTTTCAAAAAAGCTGCTACTATATCGAGCTAACACAACAAAATATAAACAAAGTCAGGAGGAAAATATGGGGAAAACGATTGCGGAAAAAATCTTCGATTCCCACCGGGTGGACAACCCCTTCGGGAACATCCATGTAATCAGACTCGATTCGGTGTTCTGCCATGAAATTACCACCCCCGTTGCTATCAACGATCTCATGGATCGCGGTCTTGATCGAGTTTTCGATCCCACCAAAATCAAAGCGGTTATAGACCATGTTACCCCCGCTAAGGATTCCAAAACCGCCATGCAGGGCAAGATTTTGCGGGATTGGGCTAATCGTCAGAATATTAAGGATTTTTTTGACGTTGGCCGAAACGGCGTGTGCCATGCACTCTTTCCCGAAAAAGGTTTTGTAAGGCCGGGCTACACCGTCATTATGGGAGACTCTCATACCTGTACCCACGGGGCATTTGGTGCTTTCGCGGCCGGAGTTGGTACCACCGACTTAGAGGTTGGAATCCTCAAAGGAGTCTGTGCTTTCCACTACCCTGAATCAATTAAAATTGAGATTAAGGGCTCGCTGCCACAGGGTGTCTATGCAAAAGATGTAATCCTTACAATCATCGGCAAACTCGGGGTCAACGGTGCAACAAATAAAGTTATCGAGTTCTGTGGTGAGGTGGTCGATAATATGTCCATGGAAGCAAGGATGACTCTTTGTAACATGGCCATCGAAGCAGGAGGAACATGCGGCATCTGTGCCCCTGATATGACCACCGTTGACTATCTGTGGAAGTTTATCAGCGATGAGTTCGCTTCAAAAGAAGAGGCCTTGGAGACATACCAGGAATTCACAGCGGATGCAGACGCCACGTATGCAGAAACACAGGTGATCGATGCAGGAAAGCTGGTACCAGTTGCAACCTTTGGCTTCAAACCTGACCAGATCAAAGCCATCAGTGAGATGACAGAGGAAAAAGTTGATCAGGTTTATATCGGCTCCTGCACAAACGGCAGAATCGAAGACCTCCGGGTAGCCGCAAAAGTACTTGAAGGCAAACAAATCAAGGATTGGGTACGGGGTATTGTTTCACCCGCCTCTCCCGCAATCTACAACACCGCCCTTGAGGAGGGAATAATCAAAATCTTCATGGATGCTGGATTCTGTGTCACCAATCCCACCTGTGGCGCCTGTCTTGGCATGAGCAACGGCGTACTTGCCGATGGAGAAATTTGCGCATCCACCACCAATCGTAATTTCAACGGACGTATGGGTAAGGGCGGAACAGTTCATTTAATGAGCCCGGCCTCTGCAGCGGCCACAGCCATCACTGGCCATATCACCAACTCAGAGGTTTACCAGGAAGGAGGCAACTAATGAAAGCATTCAATGGCAGGATACTATTTCTTGACCGATCCGATATTAATACGGATGAAATCATACCGGCCCGCTACCTGACGGAGATCACAAAAGAAGCATTGCAACCGCATCTGCTGGACGACCTGGCCTTGGAAGGTTTCAATCCACCGGTTGACGTCGCTAAAAGCACTGTTGTTGTAACACGGGCCAATTTCGGTTGTGGCTCTTCCAGAGAACACGCCCCCTGGGCCCTGGAAGTTAACGATATTAATATTGTTATTGCAGAGAGCTTTGCCAGGATCTTCAAACAGAACATGTTTAACTGCGGTATGATGGCGGTTGAACTGGCGCCTGCTGATCTTAATCGACTTTTTGAAAAATTTGCAGGAAAGGAAACCACACTCACCACAGATATGGATAAAAAAGAATTTCTCTTCACCTCAAATGAAGAAGAAGAGAGGGTTTCCTTTGATATTTCAGGTTTTGACGAGGCCCTGGTCGAAGCCGGTGGCTGGGTGGGATACGCTGAAGCCAACTATTAACAATCAACCTTGTCGTTCTAACTCCTTTATCATTACAGCG
>JAAELB010000288.1 GCA_024227155.1 Desulfobulbaceae bacterium | reverse complement strand
CCAGATACTGATGATACCAGGACAACTGCTTCATGACTGTACCGCCTCATTGCAAGATATTATCAGTCCCCGGCTCAAAGGCAAAATCATCTGCAGAATTCTCGATAAAATTCCATTCTTTGTAAACATTTTTGAACGTAAAAGGGGTCAAAAAGGGGTCAAGTCCGCTTTTGACCTTTTACTATCTTCTTCTTTATAATCTCGATTTCTTTTAGCAGATAATTGTCCCTTTCGGACCGCACTTTCACTCTCTGAACCACACTACTCACAGTACTGTAGTTAGTAATTCCAAACTCCTTGCCGACACCTGGCAAGGTTTTACAGCAGAATCGGCGGACTAGGTAAATAGCAATATCTCTTGGAAGATTCTCAGTACCTCTTTTGGAAGCCAAAAGTTGTTCCCTGGAAATCATGTAATGCTCACAAACACATGTAATTACCCTCTCCGCGTCCGGTGCAAGAACCTTCGACTCCGGAACCTCCTGTCTATTTACCAACTCAAAGAACTTTTCCTGGATATAATTTTTAAATGAAGTACTGCCAAGTATCGATGGCATGTTTCTCAGCGCATAAAATTTCTCAATCTCTTGAGAATCATCCATAGAGATAAAATCAAGGTAGGCAGACTTTTGCCTGCTCTTTACCTGAGTGAGTTGGGTGAGCAATGCGTCTTTTTGCAACCATGACCATTTCTTTGCATGCGACAAGTAACCCTTGTGACTGCTCCAGGGATAGTTAGCAAGACTTTTGACAATCCCTGCCTTCAGCGGGTTTCTATGTATGTATCGTAGAACCTCCAACAGATAGCTACTATCCTCATCAACAAGTACAGCCTTATACCGCCCCCGGAATAGTTGTCCTTCTTTTGTATTGTGGCGATTGAATCGTTGGGTATACACTCCGTTTACGTGACGCATACAACGAGACAGATTTCCATCAGGAGTTTGAACTAATAAATGATAATAGTTGGGCATTAGACAATAAGCTGAAATTCTCATATTCCATAGTTCAAAAGCCTCTTGTAGGACATTGAGAAAGGTTTCACGGTCTGTGTCGGTAAAAAATATTTTTTCACTCCTCCTGCCACGGTTCATCACATGATACCAGGCACCGGGATATTCTAATCGTAATGGTCTAGACATGTTTCATATTGTAGCACAAGACATCGTTAAAGTCAAAAGCGGACTTGACCCCACTTCCTTTGACCCCTTCCTGTAATCATGCCTAAAATTGGTTCCTTAAATGGAGCACCTTTGTGCGGAGGCATGATTCAAGACAGGAAACACCTTTCACTGGAGCAAGTGACAAGACTGATTACCTTCGTCCTGGCAATACTAACCTTATCTTGAAGTTTCTGCATGCTTTATATGTTGCTGTAAATGTTGGCTAAAAATATCTATTTACACATACTTATGTATGTTGTCCTTTAGAAATAAATGGAAAGCTTGTGATCAAAGTTTTCCATAATAGCGTACAATCTTTGACCAAGGATCTCTTGCTGAATTTCCAATGATTTCATTTCATATGCCCACCACCGTTCGGTATACCCCTCATACGCAAAACTTACATTTCTCTGCTCAATTTGGTGAAGAATTATGATGAGGGACCCTGAACAGATAAATAGAGGGAGGTATTTTATAAATGGTTTTTTCAGAGTGTGATAGAAGAAGATTATTCCTGCATTGAGGGTGCAACACCCTGCAGTTATAATAAAAATATCATAATTGTTCCACCACCAGATGAGTCCATTTCCGCCAATTGCCGCGGGGAGAGGCCAAAATAACTTAATTCCACCCCAGGTGAGACTTGGGGTAGGCAAATCTCCTATTAGATGGATCACATACCCTAAAAAGAGTGCTGTCCAATAGACGCTGAGACGCCTGAATATATTCTTTTGACCGTTAGTTTTTGTACATATTATAAACAGAAGAGACAAAAGCACGAAGAGACATGATGTAATAATCAGCCCACCGACAAGTGAATGAGCAAAGTTATGATGGGAGTACCAAAAGTTGCCATAATAAATATCTACTCCTTGATGAGGTAAATGAAAAAATGGTCCAATCGTGGAATCAAAACGTGACCAAAGGCTTATGGTATCAATATCTGGGAGAGCCCCTCCAATACCTCCGCAGAAAACAATCACACTTTTTTGCCATATCTCCAGTTTTGAGAATGATGCAACAATTGTAGCAACAGCAATCCCTGATAAAGTGTGGGTTATTATATCCATTATTATATATCTTTAGCGCCTTACTCCAGAAAAACTGCAATAAAAACAAGAAATCTGGAGAATGTATTAAAATTAATAACTTAAAGTAACCTTCAAGGCACTTATCATGTGAACAGCCAGTGAACAGAAAAGATGATTCATTTTGAGTGACAATGATCGACTGTTCATAGATTGGCTCCCCCCTGAACATGCCTTTCAACTGCCCGGTTGACCATATTTTTTCAGCTATCTGGACTGGTTTATTTATGCCTGTCACTGTAGCGTTGGATACTCTGCTCTTGATTTTCTTTAGGTCGGCTTCTGGAACAAATATATTGAGTTTTTTTGCACTTTTTTCCAGAATAGCAGGCAACCCGTTGATATGATCCCAATGATTATGAGAGATGACTATTGTGGATAGCTTCTGTAGATCAACACCCGCTGTCTCCATGTTTCCCTCGAGTATTGTTGGGTCAGCACCGGTGTCAAACATTACAGCAGTATCTTTATCCTCAATCCATAAAGAAAGCCCCCAGTCGTCAACCAGGCTGTTAGAGCTTCCAATATTGTTGTAAATCATCAATATCTTAGTACTGTTTTTACCTGGGCCTGCAGCAAGGAGATTTGGTGTACCCAGCCAGAAAGCGCCTGAACTGAAAATCAATGCTTTAAGAAATGTTCTTCTTTTCATAATTCCCCCTCCTTATAATCTGAGTTCCCTGATCATTGCGCGAACTCAATATGGGTCAACCAGATGGCATCTGGTTCGAAAAACAATCGGTGCCCTTTTGGGCTGTCCAGGACAAGCTCTCTGGTTGAAAACCAGTGTTGAGTTGAGGGTAGCAGTGGATTGCAACTGCCTGCAATATTGTCTGAATTTGCATACATAGAAAGGAACTTGCCATTAACCAGTAACGGATCAGGATACATTTTGGCAAGGAGGTTGATCCCGCAACCGGCAAGGATGATATAGTTTATATCTGGCTGTTGCAAAAGAGCGGCAACATTGAGCGCGATAACTCCACCTTTGGAGTGGCCACTAACTGTTATGTTCCCTGATGGAACCCCAGCCTCGAGAATGGTATGTATCTGCTTTGCAGCCTCCTCTGCATAGTGCACCGGGTCCATATTCTGGTTACGTAATTGACTCACCACCACATATCCTTTGTCGGTAAAACTACGCAACAAGTCGTAATACTTACATGCTCCCCTCGGACCATTTATCTCGACGTAATAATTATGAAAGAAGAAAAAATATTTCGAGTTTATAGTAATAGTAGCAGGAAAGGCATAGGAAGGATCGTCCGTGTACGTGCCAATATCTAATCTGCCAATCCCAAGTAGCTGAGATGTTGACTTGTCTGGTGATTCATAAAGGGCTTTTATAGTTACATAGTATAAATTTCCTAAACCCGGACATGGCCCGATATAAGCACCTGGTTGCATCAGGAGGTCTGCACCGCAATGCTCTTTTATAAGATTAAACCCTTCAGGTAAGTCAAAGGACTGGCCTGGAATAGCAGGAACCGTAATTTTTTTAGAACCACTTGGGATTGCGTAACCTATGATGCCATGACCACCTTTATCGCAAGGTTTATATGTTGCGTCACTGAACTCAAGTACCAGCTTATTTGCCTGTGGGGGAATATTGTTAACAAGAATCGGTGGCGAAGCCCCATTACCGCCATACTCAAGGCACTGCTGCCCTTTTGGTATTGTTTTGCCATCCCAGGCCGCATCAGCAAATGATAGCTGCAAGGTGACCGCACTACTATCTGTTTGCAACTGTTTGGCACATAAGGGATTTTTGAGTATGAGAAATACCATGAAAGACTGTGCTGCAATTATCCCCAGTAACCGGCACAAACGTTTAACAGGTCTCATGTCTCTCCCAAAAATCTGAAGGCTGCAACCTTACTCATAGTATCCGGCACAAACGATTATGTTTTCCTTGGGAACCTTGGCAAAATAGATTTTCTTAGAAAGTATCTCTGTTTGACCACGCTCGATAAACTGGTAGTCTTTCCAGCCACTTCCTTTGCTGTTTGCCACCTCAATAACCTCAACAAATGGAGCTTTACCATCCGCATCTTTATAATTTTTCATAGGAAATCCAAGGAAACGGGGGCTGGGATGTGCAAGCATTTTTCCAACATTGTTATCAATACAAAAAACATATGAATCTTTCCAAATATACTGGCCGGATTTATCCATGAATTGTTTTAATGACGCGTCGACCCCCTGTTTTTGAACCAACTCTATTGCTTCATTGACTTTTGTCACACACTCTTCTTTGGTCGCCTTTTCTTGGCTAATCACCGGTAGAGCAGATAATACGACTAACATTATGGCTGTAATCAAAATCTCAAGTCGAAAAATGTTCTTCATTACGCTTCTCCTTTTATGAATGTATTGACTACGTTGGCAATTCTCATAATGACCAACAGAAAAAGAAACAGTGACTGAGTACAGATTAATTCCATGAACATCCTGAAGATTTAACCTAACACCGGTAAACGGTAAGTAAGTGCCTTGCCGGTTACGCCAAGTTAGTAATGTTAAATTAGTCTCCAGGTTACTTGTTTTTTCTGACAGTCTTTCTGGAGTAAGGCACTAATCTCAAAGCTCAAAACATATCGTCAATGACATCAACGGTGGTGTTAAAGACTTAAGTGTAATGAAAGTTTATCAGGTGAGATGGAGTAGACAAGTGCAATGTTCCCAAGGTTCGAGCAGCTAGGGACGAACTGCTACATGTGGGGTGTTTTTTGACAGCATTATCGTTTAAATTTAGATAATTGCATGGTTTTGTTGTCAAAGAAAGCAATGTTCCGAATGGGCAGTAAATGAGAGCTGGTATGCGTATACTCAAAGAGCCAAAACAACCTGTTTGTAATTATAGAGAACTTAGGAAACTCCTCACCGGCTTTTCCAAAGACCGGCTGATCGGCAGGTCCTCGCCCGCTAGAGTAACACTGTATTTTTGCTTCCCACTTTTCTGTATAGATTGAATTTTTACTGGATTTACCAGGATTGACCTGTTAATTTTTAACAGTTCTGTCTCTTTGAAAAAGGTCTGTATGTTTTTTAAGGAAATCCTCAATTCAAAGGATTTTTCTTCATCTTCGCAGCTCACCAGACAATAGTTCCTTTGTGACTTTATATGTGTAATGTTGGTTATGTTCTCTCGGATTTGATTTATACCGGATAGGAGGCGAACATCAGATATAATTTCACGAAGATTATCTCTGGTGATTTTGATTGTCGCTAAAATATTTCTAATAAACTCAATATCCAATTGGCTAAATAATTGCGGTCCATCTTTTGCCAATATCATTTCAATTTCTTCCTGAAAATGAGGGGTTACCCTTGTCAGTTCAGCGTTTTGAAGGCGGTGAATCGTGATCTCTTCAGCGTCGTTACTTATATTGGCAAATGCGAGATGGGTTTCTAGTAATTTTTCAGGTGATTCTCCATACTTTGCGACTAATGTTCCATCGATCGTTATCACTCCGCAATCTACATAAAGCTCCTGGCAGATCACGTGGAATGCAGCCTGAAAATTATTTTCAACTTCCCTCATCTTACCAGCTTGAAGTGAAAAATCGGTAAGACAGATCAGACGATTGGCTATCTGATTTGTTTCCAGATGGTACCTGACCCTGGTGAGCAATTCGTTTTTAGAAAAGGGTTTGCTCAGGTAATCATTTGCTCCCAGAGAAAATCCTTCCACCAGATCATTCACCTGATTTTTTGCGGTTAGAAAAATTATAACAATTTGAGACTTGGAGTATTGCTCCCTGATTTTTCTGCATACCTCAAAACCTGACATTTTAGGCATCATAACATCAAGAAGGATGAGATGCGGTACGCCTCGTTCCATTGCTGCCAGCGCCTGCTCTCCACTTGTCACTGTTTGAACTGAAAAGTTTTTCTCAACCAGGTGGCTGCTTACAACCTGTAGGTTTATGGGCTCATCATCAACTACCAGAATATTGAAATATGGTTGCTTTTTATCATTATCAGCCTGGTCCCCCTCAAGCTCTTCTTCCAGAGAGTCAGTAAGTTGAGCAATTGGCAGAGTCAGGTTGCTGGAAGTTACAGCCGGGGTGGGACTCGCAGGGATTGTAAAAGAAAAAACAGAGCCTTTACCCACCGCTGATTGGACTTCAATAGTACCGCCATGGAGTTCAACCAGACGTTTTACAATGCTGAGCCCCAGACCTGTCCCTTGAGAGTATCTGTTACCCTCTGAATGTACCTGTTCAAAAGAAAGAAATATTGTGTCCAACAGATCTTGGGGGATGCCCATACCTGTATCTTGTATGGCAATACGGATGTACTCATTTTCTTTTCTAGCCGTCACTGTAACAGCACCGTTATCAGTAAATTTAATGGCATTGCCCACCAGGTTGTGCATGATCTGCTGCAATCGGTTTTCATCACCAAGCACTGCTGTAATATCTTTTGGTACTGCATTGATGAGCTTCACATTTTTCCCCGTGGTCAAAGCGGTACACAGGGTGAAGATAATCTCTGTGAGTTGATGAAAATCAATTGATTTCCTGTTAAGCTTAATTTCATTATTTTTAAGTCTGGAAACATCAAGAATATCATCAACCAGGCTTGCCAGTCGTCTCCCTGCAGCCATAATTACTTCGAGCTTATTTCGATCTGATGTAGAAAATTTTGTATTTGAATTTTGATCTACAAGTGACTCGGCGATGCCGATTATTCCATGTAATGGAGTTCGTAATTCGTGGGAAGTTTTTGCAAAAAAGTCATCTTTGAGATTTGTGACTTTTTCTAAAAGGAACTGTTTTTCCCCTTGGAGCAACTTTACGCGACCGATGATTGCGATAGGTAAAAGGGCAAGTTTCAGATAGTAACTTCCATATAAGATTGCAGAAAATAACCCGACGAAGGGCAGCAAATCCATCATGAGCAGGATGAATATGGTCGTTGTGATTGTGATCGGGGTACAGGCAAGAAGAAAATGTCCGGCAGATTTATTTTTATTGTAAAAGCATATGATACCACTAGTAAACGCTGTGAAATGGCACAAAACAACTGACAGAAGTAAAAACTGAACCCCAATTCTATAGGGCACAAATATCCCGGGAATTATAAAAGCAGACAGAATAATTATCTGAGCGACCATCACCCTGTCCCAGGCTTTCAGCCACCTGGAACTATCCAAAAAAGACCTGGTAAAAAGAAGAAAGAAAATATTATAGAGAGAATAAAAAGCGAACACGATCTGGTTTGGCCAGAAAGGCCTATTAGGCCAAAGATATTGAGCGGTTAACCCTCTATAATTTGCAAATACCAGGATATCAATTACAAGGTAAAAAAAGAAAAAGAGAAGGGCCGAATCCTTAATCTGGAAAAACAGAAACAACGAGATAAGCATTATTATGGAGGTCGTACCTAAATAGAATCCTAAAAACATGGTTCTTCTGAATTGAGTTTCCTGCTGACTTTTACTGTCATACAGGAAAATCGGCATATTAAGGGCGCTCTCTCCTTCAAGTCTTAAAAAATATACTCCTTTACTCTGGTGTGGCAGGGGGAAGTTGAAAATGAAAGTTCCGCTCTTTACATCTCTTGTTGCAAAAGGAAAAAGTTCACCTGTCTTTCTTCCAATCCAATCACCTGCACTGTCAGGCATGAAAAATTCTATTTGGTCAAGATATGAATTGCGAACCTCAAGAAATAGTTGTTTGTCCTGATTTGTTGCATTGCTAATTGCTAAGCGAACCCAATATGCCGATGAGGAAAAGCCAAATCTTGGAACAGATCTATCAGAATTTTGAAATTGATTTTCGCTATTCATCTGTGAAACATCATGTATCGTCAGACTCTTTTCCTTATCTTCATAAAATTCAATATAATGGCCTACACTGTTCTTGTTCAGAACTTCTCCAATAACTAGTTCTGTTGTATTTCCTGAACTACATGTAGATATCGACCAGAGGAATGATAGAAGCAGGATAGGTAAAGTGAGCTTGTTGGGATGTCTATGTCTCATTGAATGACTCGCCGAATGGGTTTATTGAAGAATAAGATCATTCACTCACAGATACAGCATCACACCATTCTACTTCAAAACCCAGATGAATTGCGACTGAGTATTATAATGTTGCAAAATTTCTTGACTGAAAATAACTATAGTTATATAACCGTAAATATATAACGCGTTTTATTCATGGAGGAGTAATGCCAAAGAAAACAAAATATACAAAATCTACTGTGATTGAAGCCGGTCTTGACCAGCTAAAAGAACATGGGTGGGAAGGCATCACGCCAAAAATGGTGGCAAAAAGGCTGGGTTCTTCCACTATGCCCATTTTTTCTCATTTTACGACCATGGAAGAACTAAAGAGTGCTGTTCTCGATCGGGCTTGGGAGATTTTTGCAGAATATACTTTGAAGAACTATACCGGAGATGCATGGGTAGACCAGGCGATTGGCTACATTTTTTTTGCCAGGGATCATGCTCTGCTTTTCAATTGTATGCACTATGGAAAACCTGAAGAAATCCAAAAACGAAAATTTGCTTTCTGGGAATTGGTATACAAGGAATTGGAAGATTATCATCCATTTCAAGGTTTAAGTAGTGAGCTTATTGGCTGGATCAGAATAATAAGAGGGCAGTTGACCCATGGGATAGCAACGTCAGTCAGTACTGGTTTTGCCCTCGTTTGGACAAATGAAGAAGTGATTAAACAAATGATGCCTCTGTGCAGCGAAATTATCTGCAAGGGAATATCCGGTAAAGAGGATGAAATAAAAAGGGTATCAGCCAATCTCACCCCGGAAGAAAGGGCAAAAGTGAGTCGTGGGGCGATAGACGGATTATCTAACCCCGACAAACGGGATAAGTAGCTTTACGAAATTATTTTCTGCCAGGAAAACGCAGAAAATAATTTCTAAGGTACTAACACCGGTAAACGGTAAGTAAGTGCCTTGCCGGTTACGCCAAGTTAGTAATGTTAAATTAGTCTCCAGGTTACTTGTTTTTTCTGACAGTCTTTCTGGAGTAAGGCACTAAAAAGTAATCCACAATTTGTTAATGAAAGAGTCAAAAGAGGGTTTTACTGCACGATAATTCATAACGGAGGGTTCGAGTATGCTATATCATTTCACCCGGAATCGTTTTCGTCGCTCAATCATTTATTTTTTACTGTTGTTTTTGTCGATCGTTTGGATTGGTACCTCATTTGCCCAGTCGTCAAAAAAAGAGTTAAAAGTAGGTGTTGAGACATTCCACGGGTTTGATGTTATCAAGCGGGGTGGTTTCACCATATCCACAGCAATTGTAGTCAACGCCGTCTTGGAACCTCTGTTTTACATGGATGAACATGGAGAACTTATCCCTGCTCTCGGTCTTACGGCTACTCCGTCAGTTGATGGAAAAACCTGGACTGTTGCACTCCGCAAAGGAGTGTCTTTCCATGATGGCACACCATTTTCAGCAGATGCTGTCACTGCCCATTGGAATCGGATGCTTGATCCGAAAATCAAGTTCAGGGCACGTGCTTACATTACACCGATTATATCTGTTGAAAAAATAGATAGTCACACGGTCTGCTTTAACCTTAAACACCCCTGGCCCGCGTTTAAGGGAGCTATTGCATGGAACCGTGGTATAGCGCTGATTCCTTCACCTGCGGCTGTCGACCAGGAAATCAGGAACAGCCTTCCCGTAGGAACGGGTCCATTTCGGTTTGTTGAATGGAAACGAGCCGACTACGTAAGTCTTAAAAAAAATCCAGGCTACTGGAAGAAAATCCAACCAGTTGCCGACTCGATTACTTTTAGGATAATCAGTGACTCTCAAACCAGATACGCGAGCTTAAAGGCGGGTGAAATAGACCTAATTTACACTGATCGCGGAATCCATATCAAACAGGCTCAGGTAGATTCGGCCTTTAAAGTATTCACTGCTCTCGATAATGGGGCCGATATTATCAGGATGAACCAAAGTAAGCCACCCCTTGATGATGTACGTGTAAGAAAAGCAATCCTCCATGCCTGGAGCCAGGCAAAATATATCTCTATCAGCTTAAAAGATACAATCCATGCCATCGAACACACTTTTGGAAACAGTCTGGAATGTGATGACATCGCCTACCCAATACATGACCCTGAAGCTGCGAAAAAACTTATAGCCGAATATGGCAAACCGATAGAAGTTGAATACATACACACCCAGACACCAAGGGGACAGGAATTGGGCCAGATTCTTCAGCAACTGTGTAAAGCAGTTGGAATTGACCTGACTCTACGGCCGCTGGATATGGGCGCGTTGATCAAAGCAATCGTCACTGGCAACTATCAGATGGGGAGTGGACGAATACCCAGTGCACCTGACCAGGGGCCGGCGCTATTCAAAGAATACTACTCAACAAGTAGGGCTAATTTTTCTAAATATGTCGATCCAGAAATGGATACACTTTTGGAAAAGCAACGTACGGAAACCAATCCTGAAATGCGGCGTAATCTTCTTTGTACCATAGCTACCAAAATCAACTCTGATGCTATAACAATGTTTCTGGCCGGGCGGCGATATCATTTCATTGCTGATAAAAAACTCAGCAAGCCAGAGCAAATCATCCAGGGAATACCACTCTTCTATCCAGCATTGAAATAATGTAGCAATAAGAAAAAGGAACAGATGAAAACTTTCAACTCCTTGGTTTCCGAGTATCTGGGTGGAGATCTGTCTCATGAATTGGCCGAGGAAGTTGAGTTTTCAATACTTGGCAGTGCAGCACAAGATTTTATCCTGCGAACGCTTATTCTTATGAGACAAGCAGGGCAGTCTGCCACAGATTTCAGTCCATACCATACATGGGAATTATCCACCGTGATTCCCCGAATATTGCCTGGTTCTCTTGGTGGTATTATTCCACCATTTACTAATCCGGGGCGTCATGCTGTATTTGATGAGTATATCAGAAAAAAAATCTTGGTCCCAAGGGATCAACAGGCTATTTTAATTGATATTGGGTGTGGATTCCCACCGCTAACCACAATAGATACAAGCCGCAATTTTCCAGACTGGAAGGTGTTTGGGATTGACCAGCACTTTGCACCTTTTGTAGTAATTGACCCAGACGGCCACTACGGATGTTTTGCAAAGGATGGAACTTTTCAATATATGCAACCACGTTTTGGTGCACCGGATACTTCTAACTTCTATGCTGATCATATTTCCACAAAAAACAGGTTCAAGACTGCCTTTAACAAACTTTATCCGATGCTGGAAATAGCAGACAATACAACTGGTTTTTATGAAAAGGACGGTTACAAGCTCATCCAAAATCCCATAAAAGAATTCGAAACGGAGCAGCTGACTTTTCATGAAGCAGAAATAGATACTTGCCATCTCCCCTATGCTCATGTAGTCAGATGTATGAACGTCTTGGTTTACTTTAAGGCTCAAGACAGAATTCGTATGATAACCCAGGCCGGAAGAAAATTGCAGGAAGGCGGGATTTTTGTGGCTGGCACCAACCATGGTTCAGGATCATACAGGCGATATGTTATTTACCAAAAACAAGGTGGTCATCTGCTTCCCATCGAATTTGCATTTAGCATAGATGTGCTTCGCCCCTTAAGTGTGGTGCCATGGTTCACAATCCACGATGATGATACAGAAGCAACTCTTTTGGCGGAACTTGCGTACTGTATTCGTAGCAATAGCGATTATTGGCAACAATTTTCTGCCCGCATAGATTTCCTAT
The DNA here is from genome assembly GCA_024227155.1 of Desulfobulbaceae bacterium. Classification (GTDB taxonomy): domain Bacteria; phylum Desulfobacterota; class Desulfobulbia; order Desulfobulbales; family Desulfocapsaceae; genus Desulforhopalus_A. The sequence continues at coordinate 26,710 of JAAELB010000288.1, read as the reverse complement.
TTGAACATCATGATATTTGTCTCCGGAATGACAAAGGATTTCTTGATGGTCCAAAAGTACAAAGGCCACGCCAGGAGCAAAGAAAATTACATTCTGACTTATGGCAAAAAACTAAAAGTGAGGGATTTATTGGCGGTGCGGTGGATGCACTTTGCGCAGCCGGATATAATGGATTTGAAAATGTAGTTGGTGATATTGCGATCCGCCCCGGAGGTGATTCCCGCCCCGGAGGTGATTCGAGTTTTCTGCCTCTACCGTTAACCTGAAAAGGTAAAAAACAGATGCAGTTTATCCGCAGAAAATTTCTACGATTCATTATTGTAGTGCTGGCAGTGACTATGATCACTTTTCTGATGGTAAACGTTTTGCCAGGTGATGTGTCCTATGTTATCAGTGGTCCGGATGCGACACTGGATGATATTGAGGCCGTTCGAAAAGACCTCGGTCTTGATCGCAATATTTTTATTCGCTATTTCATATGGCTAGGAAATGTTTTTCAGGCAAACCTGGGAGTCTCCTACCAGACCGGCGAACCAGTCTACAACGCCATCGTTGCCCGCTTGCCTGTTACCTTGGAACTCCTTTTCTTCTCCCAATGTATTGCCCTGCTGTTTGCACTCCCTGCTGGTATATTTTGTGCTTACAAACAGGATTCAACGTTAGATCGTTTTGTCAGCGGGGTGGGATTTGCAACCCTTTCAGTTCCAAGTTTCGTGATGGCACTTTTTGGCATCTACCTGTTTTCTATTCATCTCCGCTGGTTGCCAGCCAGTGGATATACACCGTTTTTTGATAACCCGTGGGCCAATCTTAAATCCTTTGTGCTCCCTGCCTTGAGTATTGCACTCATAGAATGGGTTGTTCTTATGCGAGTGCTTCGCAGCGATCTGATTACCACGCTGCAACAAAATTATATTCTCATGGCAAGAGCCAAAGGCCTATCGCCCTGGAAGATACTCTTGTTCCATGCCTTGCGACCATCTTCATTGACGCTGGTAACTATTCTGGGCCTTCAGGTGGGGCGTTGTATAGGGGAAGCTGTCATCGTCGAGACTGTATTTGCGTTACCGGGCATCGGCAGACTACTGTTGAATGCTATCTATGGTCGAGACTTTTTAATGGTTCAAGGCTGCATCCTTCTCTTAACCATTGGCTATGTCTCTATCAATTCAATTGTAGATATTTTGTATCTGTTCCTGGACCCACGTATCCGACCAGAGGGCTCATATGGAGAGTAGAGCCGCCTCCAATAGATTGGGACCTGTATTTTGGGTATCTATAACCTGGCTCACTTTACTTGTTATTGGTGCAGTAACTATTGATTTATGGGCTATTCAAGATCCTGATAAAATGGATTGGGATAATCTGAATGCTTCTCCGGGCGCGGTAACTGAGATAGCAGTCGATAAACCTTCTGGTGAGACGTCGCAATCACCTTACACTTATTGGCTGGGAACTGATTCCATGGGCAGAGACATCCTGTCGCGGTCAATCTATGGGGCGCGCATTTCACTGTCAATAGGTTTGATTGCACCCCTTATTGGGATTTTCACAGGCGGCTTTCTTGGTTGTCTTGCAGGCTTTTATCGCGGTTATTTGGATTCGCTCATTGTGGCCGGTATGGACATCATCCTTGCTTTTCCCGGCCTACTGCTACTACTGGCAGTGAGCTTTTATGTGGGAGCAAGTCTCCAGAATCTGATTTTGTCACTTGGATTTCTCTCTATTCCAGCATTTTGCAGGGTTGCCAGGGCCAGAACTCTTGCCTTGAGTAATCTGGAGTTCGTTCAGGCTGCAAAGCTGACAGGTGCAGGTGATTTAGCTATTTTGATGCGCGAAATCATCCCCAATGTAGTTATACCTGTGACAGTATATGGGTTGCTGGTGGTTGCCTTTATGATCATGGCTGAAGGATCACTGAGCTTTCTGGGCTTGGGGGTTTCTGCTCCAACACCGAGTTGGGGTCGTATGATTGCTGAAGGACGAGATGTGCTGGATGAGTCCCCATATGTCAGCATGATTCCTGCTGCAATTATGATTTTAACGGTCATTTCATTTAACTTTATCGGTGATAGTCTTCGGAACTATTTTGACCATGGCAGGCGGCAAATATGACTGATGACTTAGGAAAAAAGCCTCTTCTAGAGATAAAAAATTTGCGGGTTGACCTACCCACAAGACAGGGTTCGATGCGAGTTGTAGATCAGGTGTCATTTTCTCTTGATCGGGGCAAAACCCTTGGCCTGGTAGGAGAATCCGGTTGCGGGAAAAGCATGTTGGCTAAAGCTATCATGGGGCTTTTGCCATTTAAAGCTCAGGTTTCAATAGACTCAAAAGTTGAATTTATGGGTCAAAACCTGCTCAAGATGTCTGCCACACAGATACGCCAGATAATTGGACGAGATATTGGTCTGATTTTTCAAGACCCCATGACTTCTCTTAACCCGGTGATGAAAATTGGTTCGCAGGTATCCGAAATCTTCCGTCACCACCTGGGCTTAAACAGAGCAGTTGCAAGGGATCGTGCAGTCAGACTCCTGGGTAGTGTTGGCATCCCCATACCGGAACGGTGTGCCACCCAGTATCCCCATCAACTCTCAGGTGGGCTGCGTCAGCGCGTAGCCATTGCTATTGCCATTGCCTGTAAGCCACAGATCCTAATTGCAGACGAACCGACAACTGCATTGGATGTGACGGTTCAAGCCGAAATATTGGACTTATTAGCTGAGCTTCAACAAGAAAAGCAAATGGCCATGATTTTGATAACCCATGATCTTGGCATAGTTGCCGGACGAACTCATGAAGCTGCTGTCATGTATGCTGGCAAAATCGTAGAACATGCTCCAACAACAAAACTTTTCAAAAAAATGCGTATGCCATATACACGCGCGCTGATGAGAGCTATTCCACGTCTGGCAGATCCTCCGCATACAGAGTTGAAAACCATAAACGGTCAACCGCCTGATCTACTTTATTTGCCTGAGGGGTGTAGTTTTTCACCTCGTTGCCCGAACAGTCAAATTCTGTGTACAAAAAGAAGGCCTGACTTGGAATGTTCAAATCTTGGTAACCACAGATTTGCATGCTGGTATCCGTTGAACGTAGAAGAAGGATAGCCACTTGAAGGAAAAACACCCACTGCTTGTTGTTAAAAATCTATCGGTTGAATTTGGTGTTGGTTCCAGCACTAAATTACAGGCTGTATCGAATGTGAGTTTTGAGATAGGGACTGGCGAAACTCTTGGACTGGTTGGTGAGTCGGGATGTGGCAAATCGACTCTAGTACGAGCACTGGTCAGACTTATAAGGCCTACAGCAGGGCAGGTCTTTTATGGCGGTGAAAATTTATTACAGTGTACAAGCAGGCGTTTAAAGGAAATCAGGCCAGAGCTTCAGATGATATTTCAAGACGCTACTGCTTCATTGAATCCTGGTCGAACAATCGGCAAGACCATTGAAGAACCACTGCGAGTAGTCGGCGTAACTGACAAACGTGATCGTACCGAGCGTGCTCGATCAATGATGCATGCTGTTGGTCTTGATCCTGATCAGATATATGAACGGTATCCTTTTGAGTTGTCCGGAGGGCAGTGCCAACGAGTAAGCCTTGCCAGAGCACTTATCATGAAACCACGCTTGCTACTATGTGATGAACCAGTTTCCAGCTTAGATGTGTCGGTGCAGGCACAAATACTCAATCTGCTCGGAAGGATCAAGCAGCGCTTTGCTCTTACCATACTGTTTATTTCCCATGATTTGGCAGTAGTAAAAAATATCAGTGACCGTGTTGCCGTTATGTATATGGGAAAAATATGTGAAATTGCTGGAGCAGAAGATTTGTACAGGTTTACGCACCACCCCTATACTGAGAAATTACTATCCTCTATCCCAAATCCTGAGCCGGAACAACAAAAGAAGAAAGCCAGGATAAACAAACAGGGAGCAGTTTCACAAGTAACTCCTCATTTGGGGTGCCGGTTTTATCCTAAATGTTTTAAGGCACAAAGCATTTGCAAGGAGATTGAACCAGAGTTGACTACTATTAAAAACAGGCAGGTGGCCTGTCACCTCCCCTTGTGAATCTTAAGCGAGTACTTTGTAACGAAACGCTTGTCGCGGTTTTTCGTATTTGATATTATATAGCATCATAATCATCAGTAAAACACTGATACTCCAACAAGGTACTTATCTCATGTTGCACAACGTGATTAAAACCAATAGCTCAGAAGAGTTTATCTGGGCGTCCGTTGCCGGATCTGCACCCTTGAAAAAGCAATCAACATTTGATTTCAAGGTAGAATATTTTCACGGGAGACAACATAACAAAAACTGGATCTGTAAATTGAAACCAGGTCTGATCCTCTCTCATATGGATTTAATCACTCGTGGTGAGATAAAGAATACGATTACAACAAAAGAAGAATTCATAAAATTTGTCTTTTTTATGTCCGGCAGGGGAAGGGTTGATTATGATTTTATTGATACCAGATTCAAACGAGATTTTTCCAACGGTTTAGTACATCACAGCTATACCAGCTTTTCACCAGAAATTGATGGAGCAATATTCGTCAATGCAGGCCACCGCTTACACCAGTTGACCATTCACATAAGTCCAGCAGTCCTGTTGAATTATTTCAACCGACAATTTGATATTGGGCCTTTCACTTTCAGAGATATCCTTAAAGGGGCTGACCAGATAAGTTTTTTTCACACGGCCAGGATTACCAAACAGATGAATACGGCCATTAGCCACATTCTTCACTGTGAATATTCAGGAGTGATGAGGCAATTGTATCTAGAAAGCAAGGCAATGGAGTTAATCACCTATAAGATTGATCAGATGATGCAACCCGAAACTGCTATACGAAAACCACCGAGGCTATCAGATAATGACTGTGAGCGTATTAAAAAAGCAGCAGATATTTTGACAGTAAACCTTGATAGCCCACCCAGCTTATTTGAACTGGCAAAGAGTGTTGGTATCTCTCACACACGACTCAATCTTGACTTCAAGAGAATTTACGGTACAACTGTTTTTGGGTACCTCAGACAGATCCGACTCGAAAAAGCCAAACAACTACTTGAGGAAAAAGGATTAAATGTAAGTGAAACCGCTTATGAGGTCGGGTACAACAGCATACCTTCATTTTCAAAGGCGTATTCCGACTATTTTGGCAGCACTCCCAAAGGTCACATGAAGAAATTTGATTAACTCGGCTATCTTTCTCTCTATGTCACGGATTATCAACCCACCTGACATCAATTCTATTTGTTGATTTGGTTCATTTCAAATAATTCTTCGCTCATCTCAAATAAGACCCCTCAGTTTAAACATGATATATTCTACCCAACCCTTGTAAAAACACATACAACTGGAGGATTTTCATGGAAAAACAAACAGCAAGCAGATCAGCAGCGATCATTGCCGCTCATCGAGCATTTGATTCGTCTAAAACGCCAGAAGAAAGAATTTGCTATGACCCCTTTGCCAGGCGTTTTCTTCCCACAGGCTTCACTGTTATTGGTGAGGTCGAAATGGATGAAGAAACCGCACTTAATGTATTTAAGGATATTGTGCCTGGATTCCATGAATATTTCCTGGCAAGGACAAGGTATATTGACGAACAGTTGCAGAAATCTTTAAGTGATGGTCTTCAACAATTGGTTATTCTGGGGGCTGGGTATGATTCAAGAGCATACCGGTTTGATGAAATGATTAATACAGTACAGATTTTTGAGGTTGATCATCCAGTAACTCAAGCTGTTAAAAAAGACAAATTGAAAGAATATTTTCAGGATTTACCCAATCATGTAACGCTTGTTCCCATTGATTTTCAAAAAGAAAACCTTGAAACATGCTTGATCCGATGTGGATATGATAGCGGCCTGAAAACTCTATTTATATGGGAAGGTGTTACCATGTACATCGACTCTGAATCAGTCGATAAAACCCTACAATTTATTTCGAAAACCAGTGGGAAAGGAAGTTCGGTTATTTTCGATTATACCTATCAGGATGTAATTGAAGGCACCAATGACAGAAAAGAGGCAAAAGGATGGTTAAACATAGCGGGAAAATCAAATGAGCCACTCCTGTTTGGGCTCCAAAACAACCATGTTGAAGAGTTTCTTGCCAAAAGAGGTTTTGCTAATGTTGTAATTGCTACAAGTGAATATTTTAACGAAAAATACTACACCGGGATTAACAAAGACAGAGAGACAACACCTGTTCTTTCAATTGTGCATGCTGAAGTAATGGATTAGTCCAGAGTTACGGTAAGGGCTGCCAGATCAAACATGAAGCAATTTTGCATCCATTTCCTATTGAGACTGCTACTGTTACGAAATTCTGCCCATCCCAAAACCTAACAACAAAAAAGTAATGTGATATAAGAGCTTATCCATGAGAGGTTACAGGGATGCACGATATCACACTGGTAGAGGCTAGCATTGGCAATGTTAACTATTTAAGCAATTGTGCAAATATACATTGTTCCTTTGGATCTTCGGTTTTTGTGGATGACATCCAGGCAAGTTTATATTTGTCGACCGTAAAAAATATTTCCAGATTCTCTTTGATGTTCACTTTAGGACACCGGTGATGGTGCAGAGATGAAAGTAGTGTCTTCCACAGGATATTCCTGAAGTGGAGCGGCTTCTTTAGCGCCCCCTGTCTGCTTCTTTTCTGAAAGTTCCAACACATCTTTCTTTGGATTTTAATATTTTCCAACTTGTTCAAGGGTGTGAACCACGTCTTTTAAATCAAATTTGCCGTCTTCATCAATATCGTAAAAAGATATCACAGTATATGGGTAACCTGTTAACACTTTCAGTCCAAGCAGGACGTCGGTGAGGTCGATGAGTCCATCCCCGTTAATATCGCCTTTTATGCCGGCTGTGTTGTTCCAGCTTTGTAGTAGTTTCGCTGGGAGACTGTTATATAAATAGAGATCAAAATACCGATCTGGTCTTTCTACTATGTTAGCCCCATTATATCCCCAATACCAAATAATACCGGTTTGACCTAAAGCAACTGAACCTCGATCATTGGCAGTTACAGTAAAATCATTAGCAAATAATGGTACTTTGATGGGAACTGTATACGTCGAAGGTGTGTATCCCTGGCCCAATTCTCCTATGAAATTGCTACCCCACCCCCAAACAGAACCGTCCTTTTTAACTGCCAGGGAGTGATTCATGCCAGTTGAGATGTTCTCGACATTGGTAAGCCCTGAGACCTGGACAGGGTCAACACTATCTTGTGTTGTCCCATCTCCTAGTTGGCCCATGGCATTGCCCCCCCACGCAAGGACTGTTCCATCTTTTTTAAGAGCCAGACAATGCTGGAAATAGCAACTAACAGTAGAAATGTCTGATAGACCATTGACTTTTATCGGAATACTGACCTGTTCTCCATCCCACGCCCAGACCGTGCCTTCTTCTTTTATGAGATATGTTTTGGTCAAATGACCGCTGGACTGGATAAAGTCAGTTGGGCCTATAAGCTGAATGGGGGTGTTGGAGACAATGTTGCTTCCTGGCGGATATCCCCAAACCCAGACGGTTCCATCGGCCTGAATCGCTAGTGAGTGAGAATTTCCTGCTGAGATTGAAACCACATTGTTTAAACCACTGACAGCAACAGGGGTAGTGCTGGAAACGTTAGTGCCGTTTCCGAGTTGTCCAGCATCATTATTGCCCCATGCGAGCACAGTGCCATTAGATAATAGACATAAGGAATGGCCAGGGCCAGCAAAGACAGATTTTGCTTGGGTGATACCGGTAACCTTAATAGGGGTATTGCTATCTGTTGTTGTACCGTTGCCCAGCTGTCCTGAAGCATTTTCCCCCCATGCCATTACCGTACCGTCTGATTTTAGAGCCAAAATATGAGTTGCTTCCGTTCCAGATACCATGGGCTGCGCAATAGCAATTAATGGCAGAGGATCGGTTAAATCAACCAGCCCATCCCCGTCAGAATCGGCTATCCCGGGGTGAGTTCCTTTATTCTTTTCTTCAAGGTCAGTAAGACCATCGTTGTCACTGTCAATTCGGGTAGGGTCGGTTTGTGATTCGATCTCCTGTTTGTCCGTAAGGCCATCATTGTCTGTGTCAGCAAATTCATCACAAGCATCACCGATTTGGTCATTGTTCACATCACTCTGGCTGGAATTTGGAGTATCTATACAATTATCGTGAGCATCTACAACTCCATCTCCATCAATGTCTGTACCGCTGGTTACTGTGATCAGATCTAGATCAGAAATCTGTATTGGTGAAAGTTGATTTGTTGTTGTCTGGTCAGCTAGAGCTCCTGTCGCATTATTTCCCCAGTTCCAAACCCTACCATCCGAAGTTAATGCTAAGGAATGAGTAAAGCCGCCTGAGATACCGGACGATTCCGGAGATACATTGAGCTTGATTTGAAAATTCTGTTTATCCATGTTACCGGCCCCCAACTGGCCGAATAAATTTGATCCCCATATCCAAACACTCCCATCATATGTTATGGCCATGCAGTGATAAGACCCCGCCGCAATAGTGTGGACATCAGTAAGCCCGTCAAGCATTTCTGGTTGAGCAAAATTATTTCGATAGGTATCCAGCTGGTCTAAGGTGGTACCCCAGGTCCATACCGTGTGGTCTTCTCGAAGTGCCATTGAATGGTTAAGGCCAGCGGCAATTGCTGTTATTCCTTCGAGGTTCATCACCTGAACCGGTGTTACCCTGTTGATTAGGCTTTCGTCTCCAAGCTCTCCATTTGCTCCACTACCCCATGCCCAGATTGTACCATCCGATTTCAGGGCAAGAGAATGTGTGTCGCCTGCAGCAATTGCAACAACATTCATTAAGTTAGTGACTTGTACGGGTGATCTATGGTCACTGGTTGTACCGTCTCCGATCTGACCGAAGTTGTTCCACCCCCATGCCCAGACCGTACCATCCGATTTTAGTGCACATGAATGTCCTAATCCTGTTTGGACATCGATTATGTCGGAAAGGGACGAAATCTGTGTAATTTGGTCAATTGTATAACTGGTGCTCCCAACACCCAGTTCTCCATATAAATTGCTACCCCATGCCCAGACAGTGCCATCATCTTTTAATGCTAATGAGAAATTGTTCCCTGAGGAAATGCGTACTACATTGGTTATTGCTTGGATCTGAAAGGGTAGGTGATCCTGATTGTCAGGTGGTAAACTGAGTTGGCCATAATCATTTCTACCCCATGCCCAGACAGTACCGTCCGCCTTTAAGGCAAGGTTATGGTGGTAGCCCGCTGACACTACAGGAGATGTTGCGTTAGATGGACTTGATGTAAATAGTATAAAAGGAGTTAGGAAAAACAGAATAAGGACTTTTAAATGTTGAGGCATATGTAGAAATAAAAACTAAGTTGGAATTAATGAGAAGTAACAATTTGAAGGAGTGAGTATCGTTATGATACTAGAAAGCAATAAAAAAACAAGTTTGATTCTAATTACATAGTTTTAATTTGGTGTTGTGTGATTGCAAAGTGGGTGGTGGGTAGGATTATGATCATTCTCACGGTGCTATCTTTTAATTTATGTTGGCCTATTCGTTTTCCACCAGATATTGACTGGGGAACATTTAGTTTCTATTACGCCGCCTGACTAGTCAAGAGGCGTCGATCGTCGGCTAGTTACTGGTTGTATTAATTATTGGAATAAAAAAGCGAGGAGTCAGGTCTTGAAATATAACAAAGCTAGCGATAAGTTATAATTCAAGACCTGACCCTGTCTCCCTGTTCATAGACATAAGTCCAGTTTAAGCCTTTCCTGCTTGTTGGAGTAAGGCACTAAAAGTAGCTGGAGCCATCCCAGCAATGGGTGCACAAGTTTTCTTTAGGCATGCCAATGGCAGCGACTAGATCATCTAATTTCTGATACGTAAGAGTGGTCAGCCTGAGTTCGTCAGTGATTTTTGCAATCATGGCTCTATGTTTATCTGAGCCATCAAAGGCATAATCTGTCAAGTCTGTATCTTCTGTCCCTTCAATTTTATAAATAGCTTTTCTACCTGCCAGATCAAGTGTTGACCTCGATGTTGAAAAATTGAGGAATTTACACGGATGAATCAGGCATGGACAGGCGATCCTCATGTGAACTTCTTTTGCGCCGTATTCATACAATATCTCTGTATTGTCATTAAGTTGGGTGCCTCGAACAACAGAGTCATCGCAAAAGATAATGCGCTTTCCTTGGATGATTTCCCTAATTGGAATTAACTTCATTCGTGCCACAAGATCTCGCATTTCCTGGTTTTGTGGCATAAAACTTCTGGGCCAGGTCGGTGTATATTTAACATAGGGTCGCATATAGGGAATCTTGCTTTCATTAGCAAACCCAATGGCATGGCCAATGCCGGAATCCGGGATTCCGGCAACAAGATCGGCAGTGGATGTTTCTCTTTTGGCCAAAGCTTTTCCGCAATTGTATCGGACTTGTTCAGTGTTTATGCCTTCGTAGCTGGAGACTGGGTATCCGTAATAGACCCATAAAAATGAACAAATCTGCATTTTATCCCCTGGAGCCTGGACCTGCTCATACCCATCTGGTGTGATTTTAACAATTTCATTGGGACCAACATAATAATCGGTTTCAAACCCAAGATTGGAAAAGGTAGATGACTCTGAACTGGCAGCAAAGCCATTGTTTCCTTTGCCTATAATGATAGGGGTTCTTCCCAGCCTGTCCCTTGCGGCAAATATACAGCTTGAGGTCAGCACCAACATGGAACAGGAACCTTTGATTTTTGTCTGTGCATTTGAGATGCCTTCCTCAAATGATCCTTTTTCGCTGATTAGAGTGGCAACTAGTTCTGAGGGGTTGATCTCCCCCTGGCTGGATTCTGCAAAATGGGTATTGTTTAAAAATGCGTTCTGGGTCAGTTCATCAAGGTTGGCGATTTTTCCAACGGTAACTACTGCAAATTTGCCAAGATGAGAATGAATGAGAATAGGTTGGGAATCTGTGTCGCTGATTACTCCAATGCCCATATTTCCTGCCAATTTATCAATGTCTGATTCAAATTTTGATCGAAAGTATGCATTTTCAAGGGTATGGATTTTTCTGCGGAATTCATTTTTGTTTACTGTCGCAATTCCACCACGTTTTGTTCCCAGGTGAGACAGGTAATCAGTTCCGTAAAAAAGTTCTTTATTGCAATTTTGCTGTGATGCACAACCAAAAAAACCACCCATCTTTTCCTCTCTTTATGTTTAAAATAATATGCAAGTCGTTGTTTTCCTTTATTGAAATGATCAACTAACCCGAATAAATCGAAACTTTTTGAAATGCTTGGATAAGTGCCTTGGTGGTTATTTAAGTACCTAACCCGACAAGTCGGAAACTTTTTTAGTATCACTGGATAAGTGCCTTGCCGGTAAAAATAAGCTCTCGATTTCATAAAGAGCTCCTGAGTTTCTTGTTTTTTATGACAGTAGTTCAGGAGTAAGGCACTAATTTCGTAACAGTCTCCAGATTAGTTGTTTTTTATTGCCGTTTTTCTGGAAGTAAGGCACTAATAGTTGTCATTTCAAATGCTACAGTAGAACAATGAGTATTGACTATGTCAACGTAATTGAAAACTATTTAGTCGCAATAAAATAGCCTTAATTTGGCAAAAAACGAAAAGTGAGGGGTCAGGTCTTGAAATATAACAAAGCTAGCGATAAGTTATAATTCAAGACCTGATCCTGTCTCCTCTTCTCTTTCCTCCAGGTAATGGCAACAGCTGACTGATGCACAGGGCATCTCTCCTTCCGGTGGTGCCCTCCGAGTAAACCACCACAAGAGGAAGCCTAAGTTAGAGACAGAGATGAGCATTACTAACAACCCCATGCCGGATAGAAGCAAAATCAGACACAATGCTGCTAGCAGGATTGCCATTATCAGCAATTTGGGTAGTATTGGCCTTGCTTCTTGCATATACCCCTCCGTATAATTTTCGTCTTGTTGTAAATCCTTGCTCTTTTAGGTCAAAAACCGCTCTAACTATCAATAGAATAATGGAATAGTGGGACTCTTTGCCACAGTTCATTTATTTTGCTAAATTATTTTTATCAGGTATTCCCAGAGCGAAAGTTAACCGATTAATCAATATTTTCCGGATCTGTCTCCTCAAAATATTCTTTAAATTTAATATCAGCTTCTTCACCAAAAAACATTTTGCAGGCTTCATATAACCCTGTTGAGTTACGAATTATTTCACGATGTTCGATCAAGGCAATTTTGGAGCGTCGTCGTAAAAAATCGGACAGCTTTGTCACCATTTCCCGCTGTGCTGTCTCCTGAATTTCACAGCGTAGATATTCTGTTCCTTTGATCAGTACTTCCGCCTGATTCGGATCTTCCTGTATCATCTCCAACAGTTTAAACGCTTCTACCCCGTAACGCCGCCACAATCTTGAAGAGAGTTGTTCGGATGCCGCTTTTGATGTCAAAGAATCAAGGCCAATGAGTTTGGATTGATGCATAAAACGATTTCTTGTGTCAGCATCCGGCTCTCCATACCACTTGTAGTCATAGTAAGGCATTGCGATATCCATTTGCCGCACGATTTTGCAAACTTCATCACCCACATTAAGGCAATCCGTCAACTTGCCACCAAAAATTGTCATATATCGATCGCTGACGTTCACTTCAACAGCATGCTTCCGCGATAACTGCATCCAGCCCGCAGAGCCGTTACTCTTACCGGATACAACCAATGGCCTGACTCCACAACGCTCTGCAATAATATCAGACTCCTCAAGCGGCTTGGCAAGATTTAACAACGAATTGATGTTTTTAAGTACAAAAGAGCGGTCTTCAGGTGTCACTTTTTTGGTTGGTGTGTCTACCGGCGTATCTGTCGTGCCGATACAAGTACGGGCACCCATGGGAATAACAAAAAACAAACGCCCGTCACTGGCAAAGAAAGCCAACACTTTTTTGCTTGGTGTTACTTTTTCCACCAGTAAATGAATTCCCTTGGAAAGTACAATACGATGGTCTGTACGCTGTTTTTGGATCTTATTAAATTGGTCTACCAGCGGCCCAGTGGCATTAATTAACACCTTGGAGCAAATGGTGGATTGTTCTCCGGTGATTGTATTTTGAACCTCAGAAACCCAGTTGCCGTCATAATCGCGTTTTGACTTAATTAATTTGATATAATTAGCTGCAATACACCCTGATGTTATAGCCGAACGGATAAAACCAAAGACAAACCGGGCATCGTTATCATGCAGATAGGCATCAGAGTATTCAAATCCACCTTGTGCCGAGTCGATGTTTACTACTGGTTCGTCTTTTTCTATTGTCGACTTGGTCAGGAAGCGTGGTGCTTTGGTATAACAATTGCCAATTAACCAATACAGCCAGGTTCCAAGCCAAATAAAGATCGGGGGGAAGCGAAATCCTTTAGCGATGGTAGTAAAAAAGCGAATTTCTTTTACTGTGGAAGGATAGTGGCGGATCAGATGGTTTCTGGATTTGCAAAGCTTTCGCACCAGTAAAAATTCAAGATTTTCCAAATATTTTATACCGCCCCATGCCAAGTTCGAGGATTCCTGACTCGTCATTCCGGCAAAATCTCCCTGGTCAATCAAAGCGGTCCTCACACCTTTCTGTGACAATGCCGCAGCTGATACTGCACCGTTAATACCACCCCCAATAATCAATACATCAAACGTTTCTTCTGATAGCTTTTTTAAGTTGGTAATTCTAAGCTTCATGGGTTCATGGATGGCAGAACTATCTGTTTTGTTAGTCATGTTATCTACCTCAATTAAGGAACATATTTATTGTTTTAGATGGAAAGGATCCGGTTTTTTATGGCTATCGAATTAAGGCAATGAAACCGAGTCTGGAAAGAGTTGGTCGTTTCGATCATAATAGAGCAAGAAAAAGATTTCAAAACAGTTTCAATCCTGTAAATACAATAATTGCTCGGGATAAAGTAACTACTCCAAAAGTGGTGGTAAAATAACTACTGGATCCCCGATAAAAACGTTCGGGGATGACATGTACAATCAATCCCCTGTTGTCATTCCCGAGTTCTTTTATCGGGAGATAGCGTAGACTTCGATCCAAAAAGTGGTTTTGTGGATGTTACCACCACTTTTGGAGTAGTTACGGGGTAAAGAGGTTACTGTCTGATTTCACATGGTATCTGGATAGTGAAATCTTTTAAAATCACACCCAAGTTCCTTGAGGTAGTGTAATGTTAAGCAAGGTTGAGCTGATGATATTTTCAGAAAATCAGTTAGATCTCTTTTTGTCACCATAGATTTATAGTATTCTGGTAAGTGTTCACCGACCCCTTCGAAGGATTGCATAACATAGGTCCGTAATCGTTCGTCCAGTGCTCCAGATTCGTTCAAGCTGATCTCCGGGCTATAATTGGTTATGCCATGAGGCCTGATCGGACGAAAATGGGGTGCTGGTGAACAGATACGTATTCTGCAATCTATATCCGCCAATAATCTAGAACATACAACGACTACAAAGAAATGATAAAATATTTTTTAACCTCATTCTTATTAATCGCCTCTTTTCTCATCCCACCTGCAAAGAATGCGTTAGCAGGACAATGGCCTATGCAGCTTGAGGGGAGTGCGACAAAAAGAAATGTTCTTTTTGAAAGTTTTCTCCGACCAACCTGAGGACTAAGTCAGGCTGCTGGTCAAGCGGTTACATCTTTAATGATTGATTATGACGCACAAGGAAAACCGGTTGTTTTTTTTGAACAAGATGTGGACAGTCCAGTAGACGGTGCCCGAGAATCACGTTGGTGGGCATCTCATGGAAACGGCGGCACTGTCATGCTACCTCTAGTCATGGTTGATAGTGGCAATCAAATCAGTAATGGTTACGTTGACTATCAAGCAGTCTATAGGGATTTGATTGACTCTGCCTTGACTAGATCCCCAGGAGCTGCAATTAGTGCAGTAGTGAATCGTATTGGGGATAGCCTTCAGTTCGATATCGATGTAACAAATTTAAGTGGTGTAACCTTGTCAGGTGCAAATCTGGCTACCCTTTATGCTATTGTTTATGATGACAATTCATCCTCAGGTCTCACTGGTAGTTATGTAGTGTCCAGTGCCCGTACATATGTTACACCACCTTTGCTCAATGAGGATTCAAACACCTACAGCCTTCAGATCGAGGATTTGACAGATGTCGCTTGGTCTTCGCTCCACGCTGTTGTTTTCCTTGACTACCGCCCAGCAGGTTCAACGCATTACGATATGCTCCAGTCAGCTATAGAACCAGAACCTGGAGCACTTGAAGGTGCCATGAAAACGTTACTCATTCTCGCAGGCCAGAACCCTGCCGGAATTAATGATATTGAGGACATTGGCAATGATGAGCAAATAGGACTTGAAGAAGCAATTCACCTCCTTCATCAGGAGTAGCGGTAGATTTTCTGGGAACAGAGATAATTTGGAATGCTCGATGATTGAGCATTGTTATTGGATATCATTTTCGTCTCGACGAATGCCTTTACACGCCTTAACAGAGCGACAATGAACCTTGATATAGTTATCTGCGTTGAAGCGCTTGATGTTGTTTTTGAAAGAAAAGTTTGGGAGTTTATTCAGGCAGGAGACTACCAGATATGAGAAAAATCAGCATCGGCATTAAGAGGTTTGATTTTCCGCATTACCAGGTGATAACCCGATGTTGGGGCCAGCTCAGTGAACAGCTTGGTGGCACTCTTGTAAGCCTCCCCGTTCATATGATTGAGTGCAGAATTATAGGTGTTTGTATGAAGGGGGAGGGGAAAGGATAAACAAATAACTACCAGTTTAATAACCTTGCAGGCGTTGATAGTTATTCATTATTTCGTACCCGTAAATCTTATCTGATCTTTGGTGGAGTAGTAGTCAATGTTTAGTAGGTCACCGGAATAATGACCACCTCAACCCGCCTGTTCATGGCGTGACTTGAGGATATAGGGCGGCTTTCGCCATAGCCGATCGCCCTGATTCTGCTGGGGGCCACCCCTTGTTGGATGAGGGCCCTTTCAACAGCCCGCGCCCGTCGCAAGGAAAGCTGTTGATTATACTGCTCGGATCCCCGTGCGTCGGTATGGCCGCCCACCTCGATCTGAGTCTGGGGGTATTTGTTGAGCACTGACGCCATTCGGACGACCTCGTTGTACCCCCCGGGCAGCAACGAACTGGAATCGTATTCGAAGAAGGCCTCTCCCTTGAAGGTGGCGATCAGGACATCCTGGCTGCGGCGGATACTGGCCGCTTCCGATCTGGCCATGACATTGCGTAGTTCTTGTTCCTGTTTGTCCATATATAGTCCAGCCTGGTTGCCGGCGATGCCGCCGAGTGCAGCGCCAATACCCGCACCAATCATTGTCGATTCGGTATCCCCGCCGATGGCCTGGCCGAGTACAGCACCGACCCCGGCACCTACGCCGGCGCCTATGGCGGTTCCCTGTTTCTGATTGGTGTCGAGACTGGCGCACGAACTTAACAGTATGACAAGGACCAGCGATATAAAAATAGAGCTTGTGGCTTTCATGTTCTTCCCTTTTTTTGAATATTCACAATTGTAGATTGATTGGCTTAATTGATTCTGTGGTGCATACTAGAGAGTTTTCCGTGAAATGTCCAGGCAGTAAAGAGGGGGATGTGTACACGTATCGGGCTATATCGACCCGATATCGGGTAGTGTATTTCTGGTGTTGACGGCTCTGGTCCGGATGGGGGCCAGAGCCAAGTTTGCTGTTGTCGATGGAGTGTTACATGATACGGAGGATCCTTGTATTTTGCGGACAGCATACAGCCACGTTATTGTAAGATGCCAGGGTTGCAGTCTCGAGCTATATCTATCTTTTCAAAGCAAACACTCTCAATAGATCAGTCCCTGGCGGTTGTTGCACGTGACTCCACCCTACAGGATAATCATTTCTTCTTTGGCGTAAATTACCGCCAGTATTGTTGCCGGCTCCTGGCCATGACATAGTACAACATGGGGCATGGTTGAATCGTAATAGATAGAATCTCCGGGGCAGAGGATTTCTGTCTGGTCCATCAGTCTGACCTCAACTTCGCCCTCAAGGACAAAGAGAATTTCCTCGCCGATATGCTGGTTTGGTTCGATATCTTTGGCTTCGGATGGGGTTAGTGTTACCAGAAAAGGCTCCATGTTCCGGTTTTTTTTCTTATAGCCAAGGGATGCGTAACTGTAACCGGCGGAACTGCCGTCAGTTGAGTTGAAGCGGGAAATGGTTTTTCTGTCATCACTTCTGACAATACAATAGGGAGCGTCGCCGCCCTCTCCGAAAAATTCTCCCACTGAAATCTCAAATAGCTTTGCTAGACTGACGATATTTCCAAGTGGCGGTGAGATTAAATTGCCTTCAATGCCGTAGAGAGTCTCCTCTGCTATTCCTGATTGTTCTGAAAGTTGTTCTAAAGACAGTCCTTTTGCCTTTCTCAGGCTCCTGATCCTTTCTCCAATTTTCATGTCTTTACCTGGCATTGTGACTCTCCTTTGGGGGGGCTTCTCGTAATCTTCTGAAGAAAAATTTTTTTGTTTGGTTGATGACCTTATCTTTTGTCTTTCTTGCTGTTTGTGGGTTAATCTTCAGTGTCTTTGAACAATTCACGTCCGATGAGCATCCGGCGAATTTCACTGGTGCCGGCCCCGATCTCGTACAGTTTCGCATCACGCAGCAGCCGGCCGGTAGGAAATTCGTTGATATACCCGTTACCACCGAGGCACTGGATGGCCTCAAGAGCCATCCAGGTCGCTCGTTCAGCTGCATAGAGAATGACGGCGGCAGCATCTTTACGAATATTATTGCCGTTATCAGCAGCTTTTGCAACTGTATACACATACGACCGGCAGGCGTTCCAGGTCGCATACATATCAGCGAGCTTGCCCTGCATCAGCTCGAATTCCCCAATTGGTCGACCAAATTGGTGACGCTCATGAATATACGGTAAAACCACATCCATGCAAGCTGTCATAATACCTAACGGCCCCCCAGACAGTACCAATCGTTCGTAGTCTAGACCGCTCATTAAAACCTCGACTCCACGATCGAGCCTGCCAAGGATGTTTTGCGCTGGCACTGCGCAATCTGCAAAGACCAGCTCGCAGGTGGGTGAACCACGCATCCCAAGCTTATCGAGTTTGGGGCTGGTGGAGAATCCGGCCATGTCTTTTTCTACCAGAAAGGCTGTGATGCCCTGGTGTAGTTTTTCCGGTGAAGTCTTGGCATAAACCACCAACACATCGGCATTGGGGCCGTTGGTGATCCACATTTTTGTGCCGTTGAGGATATAGACATCTCCCTGCTTGACAGCTCGCAGGCGCATGCTGACGACATCAGAGCCTGCCCCCGCCTCGCTCATGGCTAAGGCACCGATATGTTCACCGGTAATAAGCTTGGGGAGGTAGCGTTCTTTTTGCTCGGTTGTTCCGTTTCGGTTGATCTGGTTCACACAAAGATTGGAGTGGGCACCGTAGGCAAGGCCTACTGAGGCTGATCCCCGGCTGATCTCTTCCACGGCGATGGCATGCTCAAGGTAGCCCATCTCCGCACCGCCATATTTATCCGAAACGGTAATACCCAAAAGGCCTAAGGCGCCCATCTTCTGCCAAAGCTCTGTCGGAAAGTGGTCCTCGCGGTCAATATCAGCTGCAAAGGGGGCAATTTCTGTGCTGACGAAACCCTGCACAGATTCTCGTAGCAGACTCGCGGTATCTCCAAGGTCAAAATTCAATTGAGGAAAAGTTTTCATGGTTTCTCCAGTTTATCAGAAGTTCAACATCCTTAGTGTCAGCAAAAAAATCCTGGGTCTCCGGGTTTTTAAGGCGTTTTCATTTTTTACTTCCTTTCCTCACATGATAGTCCCTTGTGCAAGATGTGGTTCTATAGTGTCCCCACCCATAAAACAAAGCTGGTTTTGCCACTGTTGTTGGTGATTTTCTGCTTTGTGGGATTGGACCAGAAGTGGATGGAATCCCCTTCGGTCAGAGCATGTTTCTCATTGCTATACATCAGCTCTACTGACCCCTTCAGCACACAGAGAATTTCCTGACCGTTTTTGATGTTTTTGCGGACAGGGATCGATTTTCCCGGATCTATCACGAGGATGGATGAGTCGATCAGGGTTCTGTTTTCTGGTGGAAAAAATCGACGGGTAACAAAACCGGTGTGGGATAGATCTATGTCGTCCCATTCCGATTTTTTGATGATGATGATTTTTTCCTGCTTATTGGCCTGGGTGATGATATCGCCTGCATCTATGCCAATGGCATTGCAAATCCGGACAAGTGTATCTACAGAAGGGGAATTGACATCATTTTCCACCTGGCTGAGGAAGCCCTCCGATATGGCAGCCTTTTTTGCGACGTTTTTTAGCGTCAATTTCTGTTCCTTACGGGCTCTTCTTATCAATGTTCCAATATTCATGCGGTCTTAACTCTGTGCTGATCTAACCCCGATAGACGGGAGACAATAAAATCCATTTGTAGTTAATATTAACTTATACAGACAATTAAGTTGTTGTCAATGAAAACATTGCTTGCTAAGTCGTGAATATGGCCTTAGATTGTATGTTTAGTCCTTTGTGTTAACGAAAAAATGCTTGACAAACGCCTAGTCACTCATTAAAAATTATCTATAGGTAAATATTAACTATAAGTAAAAGAATGAGTGTTTACTGCTGGATTTGCTGGTGGTGTATCCCGTTTATCGGGGTTAGGATCAATTTCCCCATCTTATAGGGGCAGGGGCCATTTTATGGGTAGAATCAGTTCCACAATAAATATCCGTAGCGAGGAATTTGCAGGTAACCAGAGACATATGCAGGTGCTGATCGATGATCTGCGCTGCAAAATGGAATCAATAAAAATGGGTGGCGGTGAAAAATACCAGCAACGGCATAGTTCAAGAGGAAAGCTTCTTCCCCGTGAACGCGTTGACGCCCTTTTGGATCCTGGCACACCCTTTCTAGAATTATCTCAACTGGCGGCCTTTGATGTCTACGATGTTGAGGTTCCCGCCGCTGGCATTATTACAGGTATTGGCCGGGTTAGCGGCCAGGAGTGCATTATTGTTGCCAACGATGCCACCGTTAAGGGCGGTAGTTACTTTCCCTTAACTGTCAAAAAGCATTTACGCGCCCAGAGTATTGCCGAACAAAACCACTTGCCCTGTATTTATCTGGTGGACTCCGGGGGTGCCAACCTGCCGCGGCAGGACGAAGTGTTTCCGGATAGGGAGCATTTTGGCCGCATCTTTTTCAACCAGGCCAATATGTCGGCCAAAAACATACCTCAAATTGCCGTGGTAATGGGTTCCTGTACCGCAGGAGGCGCCTATGTCCCTGCCATGGCGGATGAATCCATTATCGTTAAGGAACAGGGAACTATCTTTCTGGGTGGTCCTCCTCTGGTAAAAGCTGCAACCGGTGAAGTGGTGAGCGCAGAGGATCTTGGCGGGGCGGATGTACACTGTCGCACCTCTGGGGTTTCCGACCACTACGCCCAGAATGATCACCACGCCTTGCAGCTGACACGCCAGGCCGTAGGCCGTCTCAACCGCGTAAAACCTCTGGCTATTGATGCCAGGGAACCCGCCCAGCCCTTATATGACCCGGAGGAAATTTACGGAATAATTCCAAAAGATTCTCGTCAATCCTATGATGTACGTGAAGTAATCGCCCGTATTGTTGATGGATCGGAATTTGATGAATTCAAGGCTCTTTACGGAACAACACTGATCACCGGCTTTGCAAGAATCTACGGATATCCAGTAGGCATTGTAGGAAATAACGGTATTTTGTTTGGAGAATCGGCGCAAAAGGGAGCACACTTTGTCGAACTATGTGCCAAGCGTAAGATTCCGCTGGTCTTTCTTCAGAATATTACCGGTTTTATGGTTGGCAAGCAGTACGAAACCAGCGGAATTGCCAAACACGGTGCAAAAATGGTCACCGCAGTGGCTTGTGCCAGGGTTCCCAAATTGACCGTAGTTATTGGCGGCTCATTTGGTGCTGGCAACTACGGTATGTGTGGTCGGGCCTATGACCCACGTTTTATGTTTATGTGGCCCAACGCCAGGATCTCGGTGATGGGGGGTGAACAGGCGGCTGGAGTACTGGCACAGATCAAACGGGACCAAAAGGAAAAACAGGACGAGCAGTGGAGCAAAGAGGATGAGGCCCGGTTTAAACAACCGATTCTGGAGACCTACGAGAAACAGGGGCACCCTTATTACGCCTCGGCAAGGCTTTGGGACGACGGTGTTATTGATCCGGCGGAAACACGCATGGTTTTGGGGCTGACACTTTCGGTCTCATTGAACAAAGCTATAGAAGATACCGATTTTGGTATATTCAGGATGTGATCAACAGGTAATCCTATGACTGAGCAGACAGTTTTAATTCAAACAGACCAGCGTGGTGTCGCCACCGTCACCCTTAACAATCCTGAAAAGCACAACGCCTTCGACGACAAAATTATTGAAAAACTGACTGCGGCTTTTGAGCATATCAGCAAGAGTAAAGATGTACGCGTGATGATCCTGGCGGCCACCGGTAAAAACTTTTGCGCCGGAGGCGACCTGGGCTGGATGAAGCGCATGGCGAGATACTCTTACGATGAAAACCTCCAGGATTCAAAAATCCTGGCCAGGATGTTCAAGAGTCTGAATTTTCTTACCGTGCCCACAATTGCCCGGGTTCAGGGGGTAGCCTTTGGTGGTGGAGTTGGGCTTGTCAGCTGCTGTGATATGGCGGTGGCTGCACCTGATGCCAGTTTTTCTCTAAGTGAAGTCAAGATCGGTCTGATACCAGCGGTAATCAGTCCTTATGTTGTTGCCGCCATTGGCCAGAGGGCGTCCCGGAGATATTTTACAACGGCAGAGCGCTTTGATGCCCAGACGGCTTTGAGGATGGGGCTCGTGAGCAAAGTGGTGGAAAAAGAGCAGCTTGATCAGGAAATTGACAAACTGACAGAAGCCCTGCTGGCCAATAGCCCGAGCGCAATAGTTGATGCAAAGCAACTGGTTTTTGATGTTGCAGGTCGAGAAATTGATGAGGAACTGATTGAGCTCACCTGTGAGCGGATTGCTGATATACGTGTTTCCGTTAATGGCCAGGAAGGCTTAACCGCCTTTCTGGAAAAACGCAAACCGACGTGGAGCATGGTATAAAATGTTTAAAAAAATTCTGATTGCCAACCGTGGAGAAATTGCCTGTCGTGTCATCCGTACTGCCAGAAAACTCGGTATACTCACGGTGGCCGTCTATTCAGATGCAGATCGCGACGCACTGCATGTTACCATGGCCGATGAAGCTGTATATCTTGGCCCTCCCCCTTCCCGGGAATCGTATCTGGTGGTGGAACGAACCATTGATGCGGCACTGAGAACCGGTGCCCAGGCCATACATCCCGGTTATGGTTTTCTCTCGGAAAATGCAGGTTTTTGCAGAACATGTAACGAAAATAATCTTGTTTTTATTGGCCCACCCGCCACCGCAATTGAAGCCATGGGGTCTAAGTCGGCAGCCAAGAACATCATGGAATTAGCCGGCGTACCTCTAGTCCCCGGTTACCACGGTGAAGACCAGGAACCATCGATTTTGAAAAAAGCATCCGACGAAATGGGTTATCCGGTTCTGCTTAAGGCCACCGCCGGAGGTGGTGGCAAAGGTATGCGCCAGGTATGGGCGGCGGATGAATTTGCAGAAGCCTTGGCCTCTGCTAAACGTGAAGCTCTGGGCAGCTTTGGCGACGATACCATGCTGGTGGAAAAATATTTGATCCAGCCACGTCATGTAGAGGTGCAGGTCTTCTGTGATCAGCATGGAGGTGCGGTTTATCTCGCCGAACGAGACTGTTCAGTACAGCGTCGTCACCAGAAAGTAATTGAAGAGGCACCTGCTCCCGGCGTGACTGATGCGTTGCGTCAGCAGATGGGCGTAGCGGCAATTCGTGCGGCCAGGGCCATCAACTACCAGGGTGCCGGCACTGTGGAGTTTCTGCTGGATCAGGATGAATCATTTTACTTTATGGAAATGAATACCCGCCTGCAGGTGGAACATCCGGTGACAGAGATGATAACCGGCCAGGATCTGGTGGAATGGCAGTTGCGGGTTGCAGATGGTGAAGAGCTCCCCCTGACCCAGGAGCAGATCCGTATTACCGGCCACGCCTTGGAAGCACGTATCTACGCTGAGGATCCGGCCAATGATTTTCTCCCGGCATCCGGCACCCTGGGATTCCTCCAACCGCCGGAAGAAAGTGATAATGTGCGTGTGGATAGTGGGGTGCTGCAGGGTGATGAGGTGAGTGTCTACTATGACCCGATGATCGCAAAACTGATTGTCTGGGATGAAAACCGAGACAAGGCATTGGGGCGTCTTACCAAGGCACTTACGGAATACCGTATCAGCGGTATGGCCACCAATATTAATTTTCTCTATAATCTGCTCTGCTGTGAAGCTTTCAAGCGGGCGGAGGTTGATACCGGTTTTATAGAAAAACATTACGATGAGATCTTTCTCTCTGACCAACAGGATATTTCTCAGGGTGTTGCCCTCGCGGCACTTTATCTTGTGCTGGAGCAGGCGAAGAACGCTGAAAAACGCGCGACCCATCTCCCTGACCCCTGGTCTCCCTGGAATAGCACAGGTGGCTGGCGTTTGAATCAAGCGCATGTCAACCATTTTGAGCTTTTATTTCAAGAACAACAGTACCTGGTAACCATTGAGCAGCTCGGCAGAGCCGATGGAGTTCGCTACCTCATCCGTATTGGGGATCGAACCGTACAGGCCCGGGGTAAAATAGAAAATGATGAAGTTCACGCCGATCTCGACGGTCACCGAATACGCGCTTCTGTGGGCAGACACGAGAGCAGTTACAGCCTCTATACCCAGGACAGCGCCCTGCAATTCAAAGTTATTGAAGCAGACCTTGGCGACGAAGATGCGGGGCAAGGCGCAGGTGGTTTAAATGCCCCGATGAATGGCACTGTTGTGGAACTTACTGCCACCGAAGGAGGTCAGGTCAAAAAGGGTGAAACACTGATGATAATGGAAGCCATGAAAATGGAACATACCATCGGTGCCCCGGCGGATGGCAAGGTTATCCAGTTTTACTATCAGCCCGGTGATCTTGTGGATGGCGGTGCAGAGCTGCTGGATTTTGAAGTTGATAGCTAAAAAAATAATTTAGTCAAAGAGAGTCGATCGGGTTTTACCATGTCAAATATTCCATCAGTAACCGATGCCCAACTGGAAATTAATGATCGAGTAGCAATACTGAAATTTAACCGGGATGATGTGCGAAACGCCCTCACCGGCACAGCGCTTGTCGATGATCTTGTTGCCGTTGCCCAGTGGATTAACAGTGAGTCCTCCATAAACTGCCTGATTATCACCGGTAACGGTAAGGCGTTCTGTTCGGGTGGTAATCTTAAGGAACTTCGCGATGGTGAAGGAACCTTCAGCGGCACGCCTGCACAGATTGCCGAGAAGTACCGCCGAGGTATTCAGCGTATGAGTCTGGCCATGCATTCTCTTGAAATTCCGGTCATTGCGGCAGTTAACGGCCCTGGGATGGGTGCCGGCTTCGACCTGGCCTGTATGTGTGATATACGGCTGGGATGTGAACATACACTCTTCCAGGAAACTTTTATCAATCTGGGGCTTATCCCTGGGGATGGGGGCGCATGGTTTCTACAGCGGCTGGTGGGATATCAAAAGGCGGTTGAGCTGACTCTTAGTGGCCGTCTCGTTAAGGCAGAAGAAGCTTTACAACTTGGATTGTTACTGGAGCTTGTGAGCGCAAATCAGTTACTGAGTAAAGCGACAGAACTCGCCCAGAGCTTTGCAGCCAAAGCCCCTCAGGCCCTGCGAATGACGAAGCGACTGATGAAAAGCGCCCAGCGTCTGGAGCTGGCGGATTTTTTGGATTTATGTTCCAGCTACCAGGCCAGTTGCCACCATAGCAAGGATTACAGGCGAGCTCTGGATGGTTTTCTTGACAAAACCTCTGTTGAGTTTCAAGGTGATTAAATGCCCGAAGTCAAAGTTACATGTGAGAATCAACAGGGTAGTACACTGTATAGCTTAAACCTTCTCATTGACGTCATCCCCGAGGTAGTAATCGGGGATCCAGATAGTAGCGAACTTCCTGGATGCCCGATTACAGCACTCGGGCATGACGGATGAGTCCAAATTGGACTCTTTAGGGTTTACATCGCAGCAGGTCATATTTTAAATTTCAGATAGGAGATGCAAAACGATGACAGAATATGATTACTGGAAGATCTTTCCCAAAATGCCGAAAAAAATTACTATAGGGGATATTACTGTCCGTGACGGTTTTCAACACGAAGAGAAATTTATCTCCACCGAAGCCAAAAAGTTTTACCTGGAGGAGTTGATTTTCGCCGGTTGTCGACATATCGAGGTGACCAACCTTGGTAATCCCCATCTGATGCCACAGTTTCGGGACGCTGAGGAACTTCTAATCCATCTACGGGGGGAGCGGTTCCGGGAAAAATGTAGCCGAAAGGGTATCAATTACGATGATATCAGCCTGACCTGCGTCACCATTCGCGAGAGCGCTGTGGACCGGGCCATTAAATTGAAGGAGAAGGGGATCGGGCCCGACAGACTGCTGATGATGGTCTCCACCGAGGAAGAACACCATTTTGCCAACTCCGGTACAACCCTGCCGGACTATTGGAAAGAAGCGGAGCGATGCATTAAAAAATGCACCGACGCGGGTATCAAGATGAACGGCACGGTCAGCACCATTTGGGGTAGCCCCATCGGCGGAGCCACCAATATGAGGGATGCCATTGAGTTCACCAAGCGTTGGCTGGAGATCGGTGCTAGTGACGTGGAGCATGCTGATCATGACGGCAGTGCCTCGGCGCCGGACATCTACCGGTATTTCTCCATGGTTCTCGACGAAATTCCAGACCCTCGCTTTCATATCGCCCATTTTCACGAGACCAAGCGGGTTGGTGCGGCCTCTGTCCTGGCGGCTCTCCAGGCCGGCATGGTCAATTTCGAAGCGGCCCTGGGCGGTCTGGGTGGTCAGCCGGCCAATTTTCTGGATGACTGCCCGGTCAAAGGCACCGGTGAATATTATTATGAGGATCCCAGGTATGTGGGGCTGGTGACCCTGGAGGATACCCTTGTTCAGATAGACGAGATGGGCATCCAGCACGGTTGGGATGTGGACCGGATCCTCTGGCTCGGCAAGAAGTTGGAGCGAACAATGGGCAGGCGATTAAGGTCCGAAGCGATCCTGAATGGCCGCACCCTCAAGGAAGGTCATATGGAATATGCCCGGCCGGGGCTTGCCAAGCGAAAGGAAAAGCTGGGGGAAGCGCCCTCCCAGAAACTTCCTGCAGAATGGGGAGAGATGGCTGTTTTGCCCGAGCGTTGTCGGGTAAGTCGTTAGATGGAGGCAGCATCAGGACGCATCTGAAAAAGTAAATAAAATCCAAAATAATCAAATTTATAGTTGACACAACAATTTCAATTTGCTAAATACCTCCGCTCGCCGCGACGTAATGCGCGGAACACTTCGCAGGTTGGAAGTTAGATGAAGTGTTAAACGATCCTTGAAAACTAAATAACAACACATAAGCAAACGGGCCCAACGTGACTTGTGCAAGTCACAATGGAGCAAGTTTTCGTAAT
>JAAELB010000287.1 GCA_024227155.1 Desulfobulbaceae bacterium | reverse complement strand
TTTCCGAGCTGCCCTGAGACGTGTCAGCCACATTCTCATCTTGGGTTTAGGTGCTCCAGAACATGATTCCATGCGCATCAATTCCTGCTCCAGCCACTTCCGTCTTGTCAATAATCTCATCTTGTCGCCTTTCCCGAATGGTCTGTCATCGTCAGCATACATCTTGATTGCTGGTTTTACGTCTTCCTGTGATGGGGAAAACGGGTTCCGTGTGGGTTGTACCTCTGAGGCAGCATAGTCTATGACATCAGACAGGCCTGCCTTCCTAATATCTTGTACCAGTTGGGTCATTCTTGCCTCCTGATTCTGGAATAATAGCTCCTGCTCCTCTTGGTCTTGTTGTACCACACGTTTGTACTGATGTAAAGCAGTCATTCTTGCTTGATCCCGCTCAGAGGCTTGTTTTTCGATGGCTAAACGCTCCAGTTCTGACTGTGGTGTCGAAGGTGTGGTCATGGCTCCTGCACTATTGCTGACTCCTCCTGTGTGTTGATCCATGTACTGTGGGTACACAAGCTCAGTGTTCAACG
>JAAELB010000286.1 GCA_024227155.1 Desulfobulbaceae bacterium | reverse complement strand
GGTGCTGTAGCAGCAGCGGCAACGTTGACCGTGGGCGCGCCTGCTGTCATAGCTTCCACCAAGAAAATTCGCTGGACGGCTACCTCATTTTGGAACCCCAAAGTGAAGATCATGTACGACGGCATTAAGCTATTTTGTAAAAACGTTAAAGAGCTGTCTGATGGCCAGCTCGATATCAAGCTTTATGGTGGAGGCGAGCTTGTACCACCCTTTGGAGCCTTTGATGCTGTGTCAAAAGGGACAATGCAGATGGGAACCGGTTCTCCATACTTCTGGGCAGGAAAATCAACTGCCTTTAATTGGTTCGGCTCTATTCCGTTTGGTATGAATGCTCAGTCTATCAATGCCTGGTTTTACGAAGGCAATGGTATGAAGTTGATGACAGAATTATACGATCAATTTGATCTGGTCCCGAGAGTTGTCGGTAACTCTGGAGTTCAGATGGGTGGTTGGTACAGTAAAAAAATTAACTCTCTTGAAGACTTTAAAGGGCTGAAGATGCGGATCGGCAGCATAGCAGGAAAAGTCCTTTCAGAGATTGGTGTGACCACCGTAATGATGCCGCCTTCTGAAATATTCCCAGCCCTTGAACGAGGTGTTGTTGACGCGGCTGAATTTGTAGGTCCGGTGCATGATATTTTGCTTGGCCTGCATAAGGTCGCTCCCTACTATTACACTCCGGGATGGCATGAACCGGGACCGGTCCTGGACGTATTTTTTAACAAGAAGGCCTATTACGATCTTCCCCCCCATCTCCAGCGTATTCTTGATGTTGCGGCAGGCGATGTCAACATCCGCACCCTCGCCGCTTTTGATGCCCAGAGTGGTGTCGCCTTAGATACTCTTGTGAAGGAACACGGCGTTAAGGTGGAAGTGTACCCCGATGATGTCATGAAGGAAATTAAGAAGATTGCCGCTGAAGTTGTTGCTGCTGAAGCGAAAAAAGATCCTTTTGCCCTGAAAGTTCATGAAGACTATACAGCTTTCCAGAAAAAAATTGCTGTATGGGGCAAAATGTCTGAAAAAGTCTACTGGAATACCATGGCGTAATATTGATGGAACTGTGCAGAAAAATAGTTAACGTTTGTGACAGGATCAATGAGTGGGTCGGCAGCTATCTTGTGACAGCTGCCGTTTTCCTCTTTATTGCAATTATTTTTTCAAATGTGGTTCTTCGCTATCTGTTTAATACCAGTTTTGTTTTTATGGCAGAGCTGGAATGGCATTTTTTTGCCTTTATCTTTCTGTTTGGAGCGGGATTTACCCTGCTCCACAACGGGCATGTCCGGGTCGATATCTTTTATTCATTGCTCAACACTAAAAAGAAGGCCCTGGTCAATTGCCTTGGAGTTATTTTTTTCCTCTTACCTTCCTGTTATCTTGTGCTTACTACCACCATCCCATGGGTGTTGGTGGCCTATGAAGTGGGTGAGGTTTCCATCGATCCCGGGGGGATACCGGCTCGCTTCCTGATAAAAGCCACTCTACCTCTTGGTTATCTGCTGCTGTTGCTTCAGGGTGTCTCACTGTTTCTCAAAAGCATCTTTATTCTACTGGATAAACCCCTGCTCAAATCACCACTTTCGTAAGCGATTTTCCTGATGATCTCAAAATCTATAGCTTGTTTTACCGGTTGGAATAGCAAATGTTAATTGAGTATTTACCGTTCTGGATTGCCGATTATATGGCTGCATGGCTTTTTTTGGTTATGACTCTGGCCCTGATGATCGGATTCCCCGTTACCCTCACCATGATGGGAGTCTCTTTTCTCTTTGGTCTGGTTGGTTTGAGTCCCAGTTTTTTTGACCTGATGCCTCTTCGTATGTGGGGCATTATGAGTAACACCATGCTCATGGCTGTACCGCTATTTATCTTCATGGGGTTTGCCCTTGAAAAATCAGGGCTCGCCAAAGAGCTGCTGGAGACAATGGAAGAGCTCTTTCGTAATGTGCGTGGGGGGCTTGCGATATCCGTGGTGGTGGTTGGTGCCCTGCTTGGTGCCTCAACGGGGATTGTCGGGGCCACGGTTGTGACCATGGGGCTCATGTCTCTTCCTACCATGCTGGAACATAACTATTCAAAATCCTTTGCTGCAGGTACAGTTGCTGCTTCAGGTACGCTGGGACAAATTATTCCACCAAGTATCGTTCTCCTGCTGTTGGGACCAGTAATGGAAGTGCCCATTGGAGATATGTTTATTGGTGCTGTCATTCCAGGACTTATCCTTGTGGTCCTCTACTCTGTTTTTATCTGGGGATCATCGTTTTTTGGTACCGGGCACGTTCCAGCAGCAAATCCAGAGAGGGTGGAATTTGACAGGGATTTTATTCTGAGACTATGCAAAGCCCTATTGCCGTCACTGTTTCTCATTCTCGCAGTACTTGGAACCATTTTTGCCGGGATTGCCACCCCAACTGAATCAGGTGCCATGGGTGCAGTCGGCGCAGTTATTCTCACCGCTCTCAAAGGTAAACTCAATCGAAAACTGCTCCATGATGTGGCCAGAGGCACAATAAAAATGACCTCAATGGTCTTCATCATTATAATGGGTGCGACCTGTTTTGCTCTGGTATTCCGTGGTTTTGGAGGGGATGATCTGTTGCGGGAATTCATCGACTCCATGCACCTGCAGGGCTGGCAACTGGTGACCATGGTGATGATCTTTATATTTATCCTGGGATTTTTTCTCGATTTTATCGAGATCACCTATATTCAGATCCCCATAATTGCCCCGATTGTTGTCGATTATGGCTATGATCCTCTCTGGTTTGGCATCATGTTTGCGATGAATCTGCAAACGTCATTTATGACTCCTCCATTTGGGCCTTCTCTTTTCTACCTAAAGAGCGTCTGTCCCCCGGAAGTGAAGACCACTGATCTCTATAAGGGAATAATCCCATTTGTAGTAATTCAGATAATCGTGTTGTTGATCCTGGCAATGTGGCCTTCCCTGGTAACATGGCTGCCACGGATTGTTTATGGGAGCTAGCCTGTAGCTGTAGAACCATCAAAAGGGATTGACACATGCATGTAGTTTAGATAGGCTTGTTGTATAATAGTGTTATATGTGAAAGATTAATTTATCCCTATCCTGCCTGTCAATCCTATGCAACATCAATCACTGGAACTTCCAAACATCATTGCTGGCCCGATCCTGCGCCGATTAACCAAAGATCAACTGGTGCTGTGGCTGGTGACGAGCAGACCGCTCAATATGTCACTTTGCCTGTATCATCACGATGATGGTCAATGCTTTTTCTCAGGTAATATTGAGGGCTTTTCTCCGAAACCGGTTCGGATTGGTGAACATGCCTATGTTTATCTGATACATTACGTGACCAAGGATTATTTCCCCACTGATCAATTGCTTGAATATGACCTGCTTATCCATTCAGATCAGGGCGACTTGACGCTGTCAGACTCTATCCCACATCTCATGTATCAGGGGCAGCAGAGGCCGGTTTTTGTCTTTAAACCTCACCTCGATCATGTCTTGCACGGCTCCTGCCGTAAACCTCACTATCCTTCAAAAGACGCGCTGTTGCGAATCGATGAAGAGTTAACAACTGTTGTGGACAAACAGGAAAAACGGCCCGCTTTATTAATGATGACTGGCGATCAGATTTATGCTGATGATGTCGGTGGTCCCATGCTGGTAGCCATACACCAGGTAATGAGTTTACTGGGGCTCTACCCCGAAAAACTGAAAGGTGCTGTTGTTGATGATAGTGACGGGTTACTCAAAAGCGAGTTATGTTACTACCACCGTGAAGATCTTCTGCCCCATAACCGGGAAACCAAAACCCTGCGGGACCAATTTTTCGGAGGCGTAAGAAAACCGATCTTTACCGCGGCTTCGGCTCATAATCACCTGGTAACACAGGCAGAATTTGCAGCCATGTATCTGTTGATATGGTCTCCGGCCTTGTGGCAATTCGTTGACTGTAGTTCCGCTGATATAGTCGCTGCTCATCGTGACTTGTATAATTCCGAGCGTGTGGATGTAGAGTCTTTTGCTGCAGGGCTTCCAAGGATTCAGCGGCTTCTTGCCCATATACCAACCTATATGATCTTTGATGATCATGATGTCACCGATGACTGGAATTTGACCCGTGGCTGGGAAGAGGTTGCCTATGAAAATCCGTTTTCCAGGCGTATTATCGGTAACGCCCTTATCGGTTATTTTCTTTTCCAGGGATGGGGCAATAACCCTCGACAGTTTGAAGGTGAGTTTCTGCAGTGTGTCCATGACTGTTTTGAGCATCAGGGTGGAGAAAAACAAGATGCCTTGATAGATTATCTCCTCGATTTTGAACAGTGGAAATTTAGTTTACCCACCACCCCCAAGATGGTGGTACTTGATACCCGCACCAGCCGCTGGTGGTCTGAATCAAGTTTGACCAAACCTTCCGGGTTGCTGGACTGGGAAGATCTGTCTGAAATGCAGCAGGAGCTTATGAATCAGCCAGCGGTGCTGCTGGTGTCCCCAGCCCCGATTTTTGGCGTGAAGCTCATTGAGGTGGTGCAACGGGTCATCACATTTTGTGGGCATCCCCTGGTGGTTGATGCGGAGAACTGGATGGCACACCCCGGTTCAGCCAATGTTATACTCAATATCTTCAGGCATAGAAAAACGCCGAAAAATTTTGTGATTCTTTCAGGGGATGTGCATTACTCTTTTGTCTATGATGTGAAATTGAAATACAGGCGAAACAGTCCAAATATATGGCAAATTACCTGTAGCGGCTTTAAGAATGAATTTCCCC
The DNA here is from genome assembly GCA_024227155.1 of Desulfobulbaceae bacterium. Taxonomy (GTDB): domain Bacteria; phylum Desulfobacterota; class Desulfobulbia; order Desulfobulbales; family Desulfocapsaceae; genus Desulforhopalus_A. The sequence goes on along the minus strand of JAAELB010000286.1, from coordinate 32,592 downwards.
ATGTCCTCTTGCGCTGGTTTGACAGATTTAACCGCTGGTTGTATGCCAGCCATTCTCCTCTTAACTGGTTTACCAAACGCCGTCGCATGCGTATTCGCCCCCGGAAACCGGATAATCATGATTTTAGCCATGTTCTTAATGAGAGTAGTGTCGGGAGAGTGCGCTTAAACGATCAGGGAGAACCCACCGAAATCAGTGTGTTACCGGCTAGTGGTGGAGAGGTTTGGTTTCATTCCCAGAAGAGAACTGTGGCCGATTGAGCGATTTTACCGTTATTATCGTAGTCGATATCTTTCTTCCACCGTATGGATAGCACCCTTAGGTGTCAGCTGACTCGAGTAGAGAGTGAAGCTTGTCACCTCAAACCAGGGACTTTCAAGTAACGCATTTCCTGCAAGAAAATTCTGTAGTGCTTTGATCGGACTGTTATTCAAGCGAGCGAGGGTGATATGGGGAGAAAACTTCTTTTTCTCTTTTGTTATACCCGCTGCAAAGAGTGCTTTGTCGATCTGTTTTCTGAGATCAAAGAGGTGGTCTTTATTTTCCATGGTCTTTGTCCCTACCCATAAAACACGAGGGATACCCCGTGGTGGGAAGGTGCCGACGCCTTTGAGTTGAAGTGAGAACCGGGGGGTGTTAATGCGTCCTAAAGCATCGCGGATATCCAGGAGAAGACTACTCTCTACCTCTCCTATGAATTTGAGGGTGAGGTGAAGTTGGTCCGGTGGAACAGATCGTGCTTTTGGGATTGCTCTAGCCATCCCCTGGATATAGGTTTTTATGTTATCGGGTATATCAATTGCGACAAAGAGGCGAACCATGATTTTTCCAGTGGTTGAGGAATGAGTCTGTTGATTTGATAGCATTTTTGTTCAATATCGAGGCAAATAAAAAAATTTACCACAGGCATATAGTTGATATCTCGGAGTCTCGTGCCTCGCTTACCGGAGGATAAATTTTTTGGTTTAACGAAGAGATTGGGCGAAAAGGCATTAAATCAACGGGCTCAGGAATGGGTTGTATTGTTTTGTGGTACTAAGGAAAAAGGATAACACAAATGTCTGAGTCGTTTCGCTATAAACTTATCATTGAGTACGATGGAACCAACTTCAGTGGCTGGCAGAGACAAAATGATGCAAGGACGGTACAGGGAGATCTCATAAAGGTGACTCAACGTATTTTCCCTGGCACTTCAGTAGATATCCAGGGGTGCGGCAGGACAGATGCTGGGGTGCATGCACTGGAATATACTGCTCATCTTGAGATGGACAGGGATATTGCTGCCAGCGAACTCAGCCGTTTCTTTAATGATCAGCTGCCTAAAGATATCGCCGTTCGCAGAGTGCAGAAAGCCGGGCCGCGTTTTCATGCACGCCATAACTGTGTCGCGAGGTGCTATATCTACTATCTATCCACTCGAAAATCCGCCTTTGGTAAACGGTACAGCTGGTGGGTCAGGGATTCTCTTGATATAAAAGCGATGCAAGGGGCTGCGGATTGTATGGTTGGCTTCCGTGACTTTGTATCTTTGGCGGAGAAGCCGGAGCTTAAAAAATCCACAAAAGCTCTGGTTCATGCGGTGCAGCTGGTGGAGGAGGATGGAAAACTGTCGGTACGGGTGGTGGGATCCCATTTTCTCTGGCGAATGGTCAGGAGGATGGTGGGGCTGTTGGTCGAAGTTGGTTGCGGCCGATTGACTGTTTCTGATATCGAGAATATTTTAACCACAAGCTCAAAGGTCCCCCAGGGCCATACGGCACCGGCTGCAGGACTATTTTTTGAAAAAGCCTTTTATAACGACGAAGAACTGCAGAGATTTATCAGCCCTATCGAGGCGATAGGCTCCGGGAGCTAGGTGAATAGTAATCAGTACAAGGCTAGTTAACAGAGCAGCAAGGACGATATACTCCCGGCACCCCGGATTATGACTTGGATAATTTCATGATGGCCATGTTGGCAATGGTTAAGCCAAAGATGCCGGTAATTGTCGGCAGGCTACCGAGGATATTTCGTTCACGGCCCCGGTCACTGAAAGGTGTCTCGCCGATCTTCTCATCCTGACTGGGACGCTGGTAGTCGAAATCAAATTTTTCTCTTGAATAAACACACTCAATTCCCTCGCCTACTCCTCTTCTGCGTAACCGTTTTCGTACGTGTTTTGCCAGTGGGCAGTTTGAGGTGGAGAATAGTTCACCTGTTCTAATTTGGCTTGGGTCAGTGCGAAGGGCTGCCCCCATTGAGCTGATAGTTGGTATATTACGGATGTAAGCACCATGAAGTAGTTGGACTTTTGGATTGAGGGAGTCGATTGCATCGATAAGCAGGTCCGGTACTGGATCAAAAATTTCGTCCAGTGTTTCCTCACCTGCAAAAAGAGGAAGGGCTTCAACTGTGCATTCACTATTGATGGCAAGAACACGCTCCCTTGCCACTGCAGCCTTGGGACGGCCGAGGGTGGTTTCAAGAGCCAGAAGCTGTCTGTTTATATTGCTTGTTTGAACGGTATCAAAATCGACTATACGCAAATGTTGAATTCCGGCGCGAACGAGCCCTTCAACCACGTAACCACCAACTGCACCCAGGCCGACCACCGTAACCAGTTTTGATTGTAATGTCCTGAAACGCTTCTCACCCAGGAGCTGTTCTGTTCTGGTAAATCTCTCCATTATTTTCTACTGTTTGGTTTGCTATGCTCTCGCAATTTGGTTTTTTTCATGGTATAAACGCAACCTTTTTGCTTTGCAAAGAGGGCTGAGTTCTCATTATAACGGATGTAAGAGTAGCTATAATATGATTAAAATGCCAAATATCCAGTCCAATATCGATGATGTTGCGACATGGGCGAAATATAGTAAAAAGCTGTGCGAATATTGCGGGGCTACCTGCTGTAGCCTCCCAGTGGAAGTTCAACCGAAAGACCTTGTTCGCATGGGGGTTATGGATGAGTTCGAACTTGAGGAAAGTTTAAAGATGGTAGCAAAGCGCCTGATGAAAAAAGGGGTCGTCGACCATTTTCATTCCCGGACGGAGACCTTCACCCTTGCAAGAATGGCAAACGGTGATTGTCTCTATCTCGATAAAACAACACGGCAATGCATGATCTATCAAAATCGACCGGATACCTGTCGGAATCATCCCCAGGTCGGCCCACGCTCAGGCTATTGTGCTTTTCAGCCTAAAATAGCAGTATAGCCAAAGCTTGGATTGTAGGATTGATCACCGCCTTTCTGCATGCTTGTTTCGGCAGATGATCTACCTGTTACTGAATGGTAAACACCGACATGCCTTTTTTCATATCATCAAGGCCTGATTCAGCAGAACAGTAGGCAATTTTTTCTTTAATTTTAGTGACCTTAATTGTTCCAACCTGTGTCATTTCAGAGTCAAGAACCTCACCTGTATCCGGGTCGACCAGCTCCTCAATGTCACCTACTTTGAAGGTGGTGCCAACGCTTACACCTTCCCGGCTTCCACGGTTAATGATGATTTTGTCATTTTTAACCATGAGAATTGAGGCCTCCCAGGGAATGTTTTCAAGTTGTTGAATGAGAAACTGCACCGCTTGGGCAACCGCGTTTTCGGTAGCTTTTCCCACGTTGTCTTTTTTTTGTCCTCCACCTCCCCCTGTGAGGCCCCCCAGGTCAGATCCATGGTAGCCGATGGTGAAGCCCTTTTTGCCTGACACGCCGACGATGTCAGTGGAAGCTTTAACCTGGCCGGTTTCAGAATCAACAAGGTAGATGGTGGTGTTTATCTCCGCCTTTCCGGCTGAGGCACCGATAGAAATACCGGCAAAATTCAGCCCGCCTCCTCCACTCCCCGTATCATTTTGCACATGGGTAATGGAGCCTCGAACGAGAAGTTGCGCAGGTGTCAGTCTGCCGGTTTTGGCGGATTTTTTGCCCTTAGCGGTCCTGCCGCTGCTGACAAGATCCTGCTCCGCCATTGCCGCTTTACGCATCTCGGAATCTCCTAAAACGATGAACCAGCCCGATTTGTGGAGTAGATTAGTCATGATGGTGGCAAAACCATCCCCCACGTTCCATTTCCCGGCCCAGCCAGCTTCGTTTTTAAACTTGGTTACTGTGATTGAGTAGCGTAAATTCCCCTCCGGGGGCGCAGGAATGGTTGTTTCTGTAGATGCAGGAACTGCTTGAAGCAGAAAAAACAACGAAACGGATAGAGCAAAAAGTGCGGAATTTTTCATATTTTTCACCGGTAAATTAGTCTCTTTTTTCTGAGAGCCTGTTGTAAAACAACAAAAGATTAAGTCGCCCTGTTGTAAAGGGCTATGTACTTACCAAGGAGTGTATCGGAAATCGCAGAACAAAGCAAATGGGGTGTAATTATTACTTGTTTGCAGGAGAAACCATGGCCTGCTTTCGGGGCCTGATATAATACCTGAAATAGCCGACAAGGTTTGAGCCAATAAAGAGGCTCTCCATAAGTACAGCACCCGGTGAACCGGCAAGATAGTTGTGGACCAGCCAAAAACTTGTGCCGATAAACATAAGCTGGCGCAGCTGTTTATCCTCTTTGCAGAAGGAGGCCGTTGTGCCAAAAATAGCCCCGGTGCAGCCCAGGATAGAGAGTAACCCTTCGTAGGTGAGTGCCGAAAATATTACGCTGGCGGTTATGAAAATTGCCATAAATATCTTTGAAGTGGAAAAGAGACTGGTGGCGAAACGTAACGTAGCTACCAATCCTAAACATGCGGCGGTCCAGCGGTTAAGGCACATAAAATGAACGGAAATCAGAGTGCATGAAACGAGCAGGCAGTAGACGATATGTTTTCTCTCTTTAAACTGGAAAGAGAGTATATCAGTACAGATAGCGATTCCAACAAGGATCTGTGAAAGCACAAATAGCGACATTAACAGCTGGCCTCGGGGAAGAATGTTTTTGCAAATATCATGATAGGTTCACAACTATACAGCCTTTCTTCTATCGCGTCCATTAAGATGCAGTGGGCGCTTCAAAAGAGAGTGCTTTGTTGACCATACAGAAAACGTTTTATGTTGCATTTACTGAAAATTTAATGAAGATTGCTGCTTGATTTTCTTGTTTTTTATAACAGAACTCCAGGAGTAAGGTGCTATGTACTCCTAGGTGTCAATTCCAGCACAAAGGAACACAATGAACAATAATACGGGGAAGTTCGCCGGGTGGTATACAAACTGGGTTCTCGATCGGCCTGTCTGGGCAATCGTAATACTTTCTCTGGTGGTGGGTATACTAGGCTTCCAGGCCAGTAATTTCCGAATTGATGCCTCAACGGAGACCTTGCTGCTCGAAAACGATCAAGATTTGCGCTATGCACGGGAAATATCCGAAAGGTATAAGGGACAAGATTTTTTATTGGTTGCTTTTACTCCCAACTCAGGAGAGTTACTGGATCATGCTAATCTTGCAACTTTAAAGGAGCTACGCAGTGCACTACACCACCTTGAGGCGGTGGAATCTGTACTCACCATTTTGGATGTTCCACTGTTGGAGAGCCCTCCCGTTTCGTTTTCCGAGCTTGCCAAAGGCAATATTCCATCACTGGAATCGCCATCTATTGATAAAAACCTGGCAAAAATTGAACTCTCTGAAAGTTACTTCTATCGGGATCTGCTGGTGAGCAGGGATATGCAGACCACGGCCATTATTGTGAACCTTAAGGCTGATTCCGTCGCCAGAGAACTTACCTCCAGAAGAAATGAACTCTTAGATAAGAAGACGGAGGGACTATCTTCTGCTGAGGCCACAGAATATGCCAGTATTGTTGATGAGATCAGGGATCGACAGCTGTCGTTGAATGTTAAACAACACCAAAATATCCTGGCGGTCAGGGCAATTATGGAGGAAAACCGCGACAAAGGCCGGTTTTTCCTTGGTGGTGTCAGCATGATAGCCGATGACATGATCAGCTATATCAAAAATGATTTGAGAATGTTTGGCTTGATCGTGTTTTTGTTGCTGGCCCTGATGCTTGGGCTGTTCTTCAGGAGCAAGCGCTGGATTATCTTGCCAATGCTCTGCTGTTTTTTATCTGCAATTTCGATGATGGGTATCTTGGGCACTTTTGGCTGGGATGTGACCGTTATCTCATCTAATTTTATATCGTTACAGTTGGTGATAACCCTGGCCATTTCAGTCCATCTGGTTGTTCGTTTTCGTGAATATCAGGTGACGCTGCCCGAAGCGGATAACCGTACCCTGGTAAAAAAAACTATCCAGTCTAAATTCATCCCATGTCTGTACGCCACTCTTACAACCATTGCAGGTTTTACGTCTCTTATGATCTGCGACATAAAACCTGTGATTCACTTTGGTTACATGATGAGCCTTGGTATTTCGCTCTCACTTGCGTTGACCTTTGTGCTTTTTCCAGCATGTGCGATGTTGATGAAAAAACCTGGTCTGCCATCGAGGACCAGAATCTTAAATTTTTCTTTGACCGATTTTCTGGGGAGGATGACAGAAACCTACGGCAAGACGATTCTATTTTTAACTCTAATCTTCACCATAATAACAGTTTTTGGTGTATCGAGATTACGGGTTGAAAACAGTTTCATTGATTACTTCAAGAAGTCAACGGAAATTTACCAGGGCATGAAAGTCATTGACCAAAAGCTCGGGGGTACTACCCCGCTTGATGTTATTGTCCAGTTTGAAACCTTCGAGGAAGAGGATGAGGATGAGGAAGGCGGAGATGAATTTTTTGATGAGTTTGAGATAGAAGACGATCTCTTTAACGACACAGAACAGGGTGGATCAGGGGCGGATGACGGAAAGTACTGGTTTATGGACCATCGTCTGGAAGTAGCCGAAAGGGTACATGACTATCTTGAAAACAGACCTGAAATCGGGAAAGTGCTGTCACTTGGAACTCTTCTCAAGATAGGACGACACCTCAATAAGGGCAAGTCGTTGGACAGTCTGGATATGGGGGTCCTGTACACAAAATTACCTGAAAAATATGAGGGCTTGCTATTGGCTCCATATATCTCTTTTGAGAATAATGAACTCCGTTTTACTGTACGAATTAAAGATTCGATGAAATCCCTGCAGAGAGACAAACTGCTTAAGGAAATCAGATACGATCTCGTTAATGAGCTTGGTCTTGAAAAGGATAAGGTCCATTTATCCGGAGCAATGATCCTCTATAATAATATGCTCCAAAGTCTTTTCACCTCACAAGTCAAGACACTGGGGGTTGTGGCGTTTGCCTTGCTACTGATGTTTTGGGTTTTATTTCGTTCTCTGAAAATTGCTCTCATTGGTCTGTTTCCTAATTTGCTGTCAGCGGGTGGTGTGCTTGGGGTGATGGGATGGTTGGATATTCCTTTAGATATGATGACAATTACCATTGCGGCGATCAGTATCGGTATAGCTGTCGATAACACCATCCATTATATCCATCGTTTCGAAGAGGAAATTGAGAAAGACGGTGATTATTACGCCTCTCTTCACCGCTGCCATAACTCGATTGGACATGCCATGTATTACACCTCTATGATCATTATAGTAGGCTTTTCCATTCTGATGCTCTCTAACTTTTGGCCAACCATCTATTTCGGCCTCTTTACAGGTCTTGCCATGTTGATTGCACTTATCACGGCCTTAACCCTCTTGCCGCAATTGTTGGTATGGCTGCAGCCGTTTACTTCGGAAGAGCGACTATAGTGTGTTCAGGCCGCTGCACGCAGGGAAAAAAGATTCTCAGCCAGGCAGTCGGCGATTACATGTGGGGGACGTGAACGTTGTTTTGCCGTCCTGAAGATTTCGAGCAGGGTGCTTTCAATGCGCGAGGTGCGTTTTTTGGCTTTTTCACGGTTGTATTGTGTGCCGAGTTCACAACTTATGTTGATCACACCGCCTGCATTGACAGCATAATCCGGAGCGTAAAGAATTCCACGTCTGTGTAGTCTCTCTCCGTCTTTGTCGGTTAAAAGCTGGTTGTTTGCACTACCAGCAACGATCTGGCAGAGAAGAGCAGGGATAGTCTGTTCATTAAGGATGCCCCCAAGGGCGCAGGGGGAAAAAATATCACAGCCGGTTGTGTATATCTCAGCCGGTGGTACCCGCTGGAAATCAACTCTGCCTGCAAGGCGCTGAAGATTCTCCTGATTGATGTCGGTTGCGATGATATTGCAGTGGTCCTTATATAATAATTCTGCAAGCCTCCCTCCTGTTTCACCAACGCCTTGAACAGCCACGGTGAGACCGTCGAGTGTGTCTCGCTGCAGTTTGAATTTAACACAGGCTTTGATCGCGCAGTATACCCCGTAGGCGGTAAAAGGACTGGGGTTGCCGCTTGCTCCTACTGTTGCAACATGGTTGGTTTTTTCCTTTACTATTTCCATGTCTTCCAGGGTGGAATTTACATCTTCAGCGATGATGTAAAGACCATCAAAGGTCTCAACAAAATCACCGATTGCTGCGAACATTGCAGCACGGTTCACCGTAGTTATATCAGTATGAACCACACTCTTTCCTCCACCAATTGGGAGTCTTGCAAGGGCGTTTTTGTAGGTCATTCCCCGGCTTAACCTGAGAACATCAATGAGGGCCTCATCTTTGTTGTCGTAATTCCACACTCTGCATCCACCAAGGGCGGGACCTCTGTTCGAATTGTGGATGCTGATCCATGCAGTAAAACCAACATCACTGTTATCACATCTGACAACGTCTTCATACCCCTTAATTTGAAGCCTGGTGTAGTGGTTCATTTTATTATCCTTTAACCTGAAAACCAATTTGCCCTGAGGATTGTTGTAAGCTGTCAGGGAGCCTTGAAACTACTCGGTTGCGAGCGGGGGTAATCGTTCGCCGGCACCCCATTTTCGTCCGATCAGGCCTGACGGTATAGCTTAACTATAACTGTCTGGCCCGCTTGAACGAATCTGAGGCCCCGGTAAACGATTACGTTAATACCGTTTATGGTTAATCAATGTATCCTGGTGAACGGTTGCGAGCGGGGTCATCAGGCCGCGGCGAGTAATTTTGGCGGTCCAAGTATTGCTTCGGCACCAAGGTGCAGAGCTTCTCTGTTCAACGCCATAAATTTTTCAGATTTTTTACCAAACACCTTGGGTAAAGATTGTATAATACTGTCAAAGCAAACCGGGGCGGCCAAGGCCATATAGGCACCAAGTATGACAATATTTGCAGCCTGCTGGTTACCGCAGTGATTTGCCAGTTCACCAGCGGCTACATAGTGGGCGTTAAGGTCAGAACGTTTTACCTTGCAGTCGATCAGTGAACTGTTAAGTAAAATATTGCCTCCAGGCTTAACACTTGATTCAAATTTGTGCAGGGATGGCAGGTTCATAATAATGGCGCTGTCTGCGTTGGTGGTGACAATGGGAGAGCCTACCTCGTGATCTGAAATAACCACACTGCAATATGCGGTGCCCCCACGCATCTCCGGCCCATAGGATGGAATCCAGGTTACCTGTCTGTCTTCTATCATCCCGGCATAGGCCAGTAACTGGCCTATGGACATCACACCTTGCCCGCCAAATCCGGCACAAAGAACTCTTTCGCTAAACATTTAGACCTCCTCCGGTTTTCTGAAAACACCAAGTGGATAGTAGGGTATCATGTTTTCCTCTATCCACCCCATCGCCTCCACGGGGGATAAACCCCAGCCGGTGGGGCAGCTGGATAAAACTTCTATGAGAGAAAAACCCCTGTTTTCCATCTGGTATTTAAAACCTTGAAGAATTGCTTTTTTGGCTTTCATTATTGCTATGGGGTTATGCACTGAAACCCTTTCAACATAGGTGGCACCAGGGATCTGTGAGATCATCTCGGAAATTTTGATAGGCATTCCACAATGTGCAGGGTCACGGCCATGGGGTGCTGTGGTTGCTTTCTGGTTCGGCAGGGTTGTTGGTGCCATTTGGCCACCGGTCATGCCAAAGATGGCGTTGTTGACAAAGATCGTGGTTATTTTTTCGCTGCGATGGGCAGCGTGGACGATTTCAGCTGTACCGATTGAAGCGAGATCTCCGTCACCCTGGTAAGTGAATACTGTTTTGTCCGGATGAGTACGTTTCACCCCTGTTGCGACAGCAGGTGCACGGCCATGTGCAGACTCGACCATATCTACGTTGAAATAGTTGTAGGAAAGAATCGAGCAGCCAACAGCGGCGCAGCCGATGGTGGTGCCCAGAATATCAAGTTCGACCATGGATTCGGCCACCAGTTTATGGATGATTCCATGGCTGCATCCAGGACAGTAGTGTGTTTCACGGTCGGTGAGGCCTTTTGACTTTTTATATACCACGTCCATGATTACTTCCTCCCGAGGATTGATTTTGCATGTTGAGCCAGTTCTTCAGGGGTCGGGATGATTCCGCCACACCTGCCATAGTGACTGACCGGGAGTCGGCCTTCCATGGCGAGTTTGACATCGTCTATCATCTGACCACAACTCATCTCGGTTGAAATAATATGTTTGCAGGTTTCGGGCAGATTGGTGAACGCCATATCTGGAAAAGGCCACAAAGTCTGTGGGCGGATCAGCCCTGCGGAAATTCCCTCATGACGGAGTTGATCCACACTGTTTCTAACTATTCTGCCAGTGGAGCCATAGGCGCAGAAGACTATTTCGGCGTCTTCTGTGTGGTATGCTTCGTATCTACTCTCTGAGTTGGCTATTTTTTGGTATTTACTCTGTAGATTATTGTTTATCTCTTCCAGCACATAGGGATCAAGGGCAAGGGTTTTAACCGTAACAGGTGCTCTCTTGTTACCATGACCAACTGCGGCCCAATCTTTAGCTTTCTGTCTTTTACGGGGGCGCCTCTGTAACTCAACAGGTTCCATCATCTGGCCTAATAAGCCATCACTTACGACAAAAACCGGGGTTTGATATTCTTCAGCCAGTTCGAATGCATCCATCATCATTTCTGCGCCTTCCTGGGCAGAGGCGGGCGCAAGTGCGATAATGCGGTAGTCTCCATTGCCGCCCCCCCTTGTCATTTGGTAGTAGTCACTTTGAGAGGGCTGGATTGTTCCAATTCCAGGGCCTCCCCTTTGGACATTTACGATGACAGATGGAAGCTGTGCTGCTGCCAGGAGTGACATACCTTCCTGCATCAGTGCAATACCTGGTGATGAAGAGGTAGTCATTGGTCTGGCCCCTACTGCAGAAGCGCCGTAAACCATGTTAATGGCTGCAAGCTCACTCTCGGCCTGCAAAAAAACTCCTCCGGCCTTTGGTAGTTCTCTCGCCAGGAATTCAGGAATTTCGTTTTGTGGGGTGATCGGATAGCCGAAGAAATGTGTACAACCCGCAAGGATCGCGGCATGGGCCAGAGCCTCATTTCCCTTCATAAGATCCTTAGGCATGGCTCACTCTCTTTATATTGGAGGTGCGCATAACGGTGATGACAGAGTCAGGGCACATCATAGCACAGAATCCACACCCCTTACATTGAGTTTTATCTTTGGATATGGCGGGGAGGTAACCTTTGATATTTATTGTTTTTTCGTCCAGAGTGAGAAGCTCGAGAGGGCAGACAACGACACAGAGTCCGCAACCTTTACATCGGTCTGTTTCAATATGAGTACATCCTTTTGCTTTTGCCATAATAAGCCTCCATGGTTGGTAGGGTCTTTGGCCATGTTTTATTATACCAAAATATATTCAGGATAGTCAAATTGTTGGCGGAGTTGTTGTTTGAAGAGGGTGTTGTTGGTGTAATGTAGTGATATTAGATATTTGAAGTAACGTGTTAGTGCAAGATGAAGCTGTGTGGAATGGGTGATAAGTTTTGTTAGAATAAAAACACTGATGCTCGCCGTTAGGTAGTTTTGGAAAATTTCGATACAATGCCCATAGCGGAAATTCGGGTTAATCTACCTTGTAAATAACAACGAGAGTCTTTGCATGGCCACCAATGCCGCGATAGCCGTGCGGGACAACGGAGTCGAAGTAAAGGCTGTCACCTTCTTCCAGTGTTATGACACTGTTGCCACAGCGGAATTCAAGGGTTCCCTCTATGACGTAGAGAAATTCTTCCCCTTTGTGGTTGTTGTATTTAATATCATCCGCTTCGCGTTCCTCCATATGAACGATGAAGGGTTCCATGGATTTATCAATTTTGGGGTAGGCGAGTGGTTCGTACTGGTAGCCAATATGAGAGATGTGGGGGCCTTTTGCCACACCGTATCGATCTTTTTTTCTCACCACAACAATGCCGCTGTCCTGTTCAGAATCTTGAAAAAAATAGCCGATTGCTACTCCCAGAGCGGATGAAATTTTCAACAGGGTCGCGATGGGAGGAGTGACAAGGTTGTTCTCGATCTGGCTGAGGTTGGGTTTGGAGAGCCCCGTAAGGCCAGCCAGGTCCTGGAGGGTTAAATCTCTTTTGTTCCGTAGATTTCGAACCTGATTGCCCAGGTCGAGTGAGGCGAGTGCATCTTTCATATGGTAGTTAAATAGTCTGGTACATTGTTACACGTTGGCAACAGAATCTGTTAGTTAATGTCCTGCATGGTTTCCTCCCACTATACAATGAAGTTGGATACCCTTCACTGTTTTCCTGTTTACCTATGGGTCTCTTTTGTATGGCACTGAGTCTTTAAGTTTGGCAATATGGGAAAATATTTATTATATCGGTAATTGGAATCCATTTTTAATCTGCTCATTTTCTCTCTATTGCAAAGGGCTATATGACTACCAGCCGGCAAGCTGTCTCTGTGGAAAATCTCCATAAAAGTTTTGGCACAAATAAAGTATTAAGAGGCATCAGCCTCTCCGCATCGAAAGGTGAAGTTATCTCTGTTCTCGGTTCCTCAGGTTCTGGGAAAAGTACACTTCTCAGGTGCATAAATTTACTGGAGATCCCCAATAGTGGGGTTATACGGGTGGCTGGAGAAGAGGTGGAAATGAAAACCGGCCGACGTGGGGGAAGTATGCCCGCGAATATGCGCCAGGTAGAACGAATCAGATCCAGGCTGGCGATGGTTTTTCAACAGTTTAACCTGTGGGCCCATATGACTATCCTTGAAAATGTCATGGAGGCTCCGGTGCATGTGTTACGGCAGGATAAGGTGGAGGTGAGGAAAAGGGCGATTAGCTATCTGGAGAAAGTTGGTATCGGTGATAAATTGGATGCGTACCCGATTCACTTGTCAGGTGGGCAGCAGCAGCGGGCAGCAATTGCCAGAGCCCTGTGCGTGGAACCGGAGGTTATGCTTTTTGACGAACCGACTTCCGCTCTTGATCCTGAACTGGTAGGAGAGGTCCTGCAGGTTATGAGGGATCTCGCTGAAGAGGGGAGGACCATGATTGTAGTGACCCATGAAATGGGTTTTGCAAGAGAGGTAAGCTCCCGAGTTATTTTTCTTGACCAGGGGTTAATTATCGAAGATGGATCACCGGATGATGTGTTTAATACGCCAAAGACTGAGCGTTTTAAGACCTTTGTTGCTGCAATGATGTAGAGTAGTCACAGGGGTGATGTTAAAAAAATAAATGAGGGGAAAAGAATGAAGAAATTGGTCGCTGTTTTTGCAGTCTGTATGTTTCTTGCGGCAAGTGGCTTGGCGATGGCTAAAGAATGGAAAAAAGTTCGCATCGGTGTGGAAGGAGCCTATCCTCCATTTAGTTATGTAAAGCCAGATGGCGAACTCGCAGGTTTTGATATTGACATCGCCAAGGCCCTTGGTGTGGCTATGGGTGCCGAGGTAACCCTGGTTGCCCAGGACTGGGATGGAATAATCCCTGCTCTTCTTGCCAAAAAATACGATGCAATTATCGCTTCCATGTCAATTACCGAGGAGCGTAAGAAGAAGGTCGCTTTCAGCAATAAATACTACAATACCCCAGCCAAGTTCATCTGCAAGAAAGGTAGCATCGCTACTTTTTCCAAGGAAGCTATTAAAGGCAAGACTGTAGGCGTGCAGCGTGCAACCATACATGATAAATATCTTACCGATGTGTATGGTAAAGACGTTGAAATCAAGAGATATGGTAGTCAGGATGAAGCGTATCTTGATCTCGTAGCTGGCCGTGTAGATATGCTCATGGCTGATAGTATTGCACTTTCAGATGGTTTTTTGAAAAAAGAAGAAGGAAAAGACTACACCTTTATCGGACCGGATCTGAGCGATCCTAAGTGGTTTGGAGCAGGTGCAGGGGTTGCAATTCGAAAGGGTGATCAGGATTTGGCTGAGTTGTTCAATAAAGCTATCGACACCATTCGTGCAAATGGCACCTATAAGGCGATTCAGGATTCATATTTCGATTTTAATGTATATGGCGATTAGCACCGTCTTGAGTTCGTTTTTCTCCCTGTCACCATCCTGCTGGCAGGGAATCTTAACTATTTAGATCGTATCTGAGATTATGTTTTCATTGCATGGTTATGGACCAAGTATCTTTGAGGGCACGATCTTAACCCTTGAAGTTTCCCTTGCTTCTCTTTTTATCGCGATGCTCCTAGGTATTGGCGGGGCGCTGGCAAAACTGTCAACTTCCCCAGTACTCAGTGGTTTGGCGAAGCTCTACACCACTATCATCAGGGGGATCCCTGATCTGGTTTTGATGTTACTGGTGTTTTTTGGCGGTCAGATCCTTGTTAACCAGATGGCGACCCTGTTTGGCCATGACGAGTACATAGATATTAATCCCTTCATTGCGGGGGTCTCTACTATCGGTTTTATTTTTGGAGCCTATATGACGGAGACCTTTCGCGGGGCTATTCTAGCAGTTAACAAAGGGCAGCTTGAGGCTGGATACGCCTACGGCATGACTGCAGGGCAAGTATTTCGTCGCATTCTCCTACCCCAAATGGTACGGCATGCACTACCGGGATTTGGAAATAACTGGTTGGTTCTTATAAAAACAACAGCCCTGGTGTCCATTATCGGCCTTGACGATATGGTGCGAAAGGCCGCAATGGCAGCAGGAGCAACCAGGATGCCGTTTACCTTCTATGTAGTGGTGGCAATAAATTATCTGCTTATCACCACTGTTTCCATCTATCTTTTGAAGTATCTGGAAAACAGGTACTCCGTAGGGGTGAGGAGGGAGTAACTTATGGATTTTTCAATTATCATAGAAAATATCGGGGTGTATTTTGAGGGTTTGCAAAATACCCTGATCCTGGTATCGATCTCCCTTGTTGTCGGTCTTGTCCTTGCAATTCCCCTGGCTGTTCTTCGAACAACTGCAAGTGCTGTTGTTCAGGCACCTATTCGGGCTTTTGTCTACTTTTTTCGCGGAACACCGTTGCTTGTGCAAATGTTTCTTGTCTACTACGGTTTTGGCCAGTTTGAGTTAATGAGGGAGAGTTTTCTCTGGCCACTTTTTAAAGAGGCCTACTTTTGTGCGCTTTTAACCTTCTCTCTAAATACCTGCGCATATACAACTGAGATCATTCGCGGGGCTATTGTTGCAACCCCCCATGGAGAAGTTGAGGCAGCAATAGCGTCTGGAATGTCGAGGTTTCTGATGCTTCGAAGGATTATCTTGCCCAGTGCTTTCAGAAGGGCTCTACCTGCCTATTCCAATGAAATTATTTTCATGCTCCATGGTAGTGCTCTTGCCAGTGTTATTACCATTATCGATATTACCGGGGCCGCAAGAATCGTGAATTCAAGATTTTACAGCCCGTATGAGGCGTTTCTTACCGCCGCCTGTTTCTATATGGCGATCACCTTTACCATCGTCTTTCTGGTGAGATTGCTGGAAAAGAAATGGCATGCACACCTGCTCCCTGCTGATCATGGTGCAGCTGAAACGGAGGCCCCTTCCTGAGTTTCTTGTTTTTTTATCACGGGTGTTCCAGAGGAAGGCCCTAATCCCACAATTGGAGGAAGTAATGAAAAGAGTTCTCACGTTTTTGTTGATGATGTTGTTTGTTGGCAGTTATGCACTTGCATCCGACTGTGCTAACCGTGGCACCCTTGATGAAATGTACTGTGATGAGAACAAGGATCTCGTAGCGGATAGTCCAAAAGATAGTAAGAAATGGAAAGATCCAAAGACGCTTGTTTTTACTTATACACCGGTGGAAGATCCAGCGGTATATCAAGATGCTTTTGCGGATTTTCAAAAATATCTTGGTGAAATCACCGGTAAGAGGGTGATCTATTATACAGTTCAATCAAACGCTGCAGAAGTAGAGGCCATGAGATCAGGGCGTCTGCATATTGCCGGTTTTTCAACTGGCCCAACAGGTTTTGCTGTAAACTTGGCTGGTTATGTCCCCATAGCGGTTAAAGGTACTGAGGAGTCTTTTCAGGGTTATAATCTTATTGTTGTAACGAAGAAAGACAGTACTATTAAGACCCTTGCAGATCTCAAAGGCAAGAAGGTTGCCCACACTTCAGCTTCTTCTAATTCAGGAAACCTTGCTCCCAGGGCTCTTTTTCCCCCTGAAGGTATAGTTCCGGATACCGACTACACTGTTGTCTATTCCGGTAAACATGATCAGTCCATCCTCGGGGTTGAGCATGGCGATTACGATGCGGCTCCTGTAGCTTCTGATGTCTTTACTCGCATGGCCAAGGCTGGAAGAATTAATGCTGATGATTTTCGTATTGTTTATAGAAGCCCTCGTTTCCCAACATCCTCCTTTGGCCTGGCCCATAATTTAAATCCTGATCTTACCAAGAAAATAGTTGATGCCTTCTACGCCTATCGTTTTACCCCGGAGATGCAGAAGACCTTTGGTGGTGCGGATAGATTTTTCCCGGTAACCTATATGGAAGATTGGTCGGTTATTCGTAATATTGCAGCTTCAACAGGAACTTCATATAACAATGAAGGCCTCAAGAAGATGGCTGCAAAAGAGGCTGCTAAAAAGGCCAAAAAAGCGAAAAAGCAGTAGGGTTAACTTGATTTACTGGGCTATGTTCCAAGGAGCATAGCCTTTATTTTACATTATAATCCTGTTCCGGGAGTCGATTGGTTTGACCACATCATTATCCGTTGAAAATTTAATAAAAGAATACACAGCTGGACAGCCAGTCCTGAAAGGGATTGATTTTTCGGTGGAAGGCCAGCAGACTGTGGCCATTATTGGTCCGTCCGGGACGGGGAAATCTACTCTGATCCGCTGCATTAATATGCTGATCCCTCCGACGGGGGGAAAGGTTGTATTGTCCGGACTTGAAATTTCTGGTCTCCGGGGGCAGCAGCTGAGAGAGGCAAGACGGAAGATTGGTATGGTGTTTCAGGAGTTTAACCTGGTTGAACGCCTCTCTGTAATGGAAAATGTACTCTGCGGCAGGCTTGGGTATGTACCGGTCTGGCGTGCCTGGTTACGTAAATTTCCTGCAGTTGATATCGAGCAGGCTTTTGATCTCCTTGAGATCATCGGTCTTAGCGATTTTTCCCAACAGAGGGCAGACAGCCTCTCCGGCGGTCAGCGTCAGCGTGTCGGGATTGCCCGGGCGGTAATGCAGAATCCTGAAGTGCTGCTCGCAGACGAACCTACATCTTCACTTGACCCCAAGACCAGCGTAGAGATCATGGAATTGCTGGTCTCTGTTTCCAAAGAGCGTAACATCCCTCTGCTCATTAATATTCATGATGTTGCGTTGGCCAAGAGGTATACAGACCGGGTTATTGGTATGTCAAAAGGAGGGGTGGTTTATGATGGTTCCCCAGATGAGCTGACCAACGATCATTTGAAAGAAATCTATGGCGGAGAGGATTGGCTGCAATGACATCCTCTGAACTTGTCAAATTGAAAGCCGCACCTTTTAAGACCAACTGGCTGGTTCGTTTAACCTGGTTGGCTGGTGCCGTTTACCTGGTTTATGCCATTGGCTATCTCGATATTTCTCTTCCCCGCGTCTTTGCTGGTTTGGGTAATGGTGCGAAGTTTTTAGGAGAGATGGTCCCCCCCGATTATTCACGGTGGAAACTTCTAATCTCTAACCTGATAGAAACAGTTGAGATTGCTGTGATAGCATCCGCTTTTGGAGTGCTTTTTTCGTTACCTATCGGGTTGTGTGCTGCAAGGAACCTGATGCCTGTGTGGCTTACCTGGATCGCCAGGTTTTTTATCATGGTGTGTCGCTCCTTTCATCCGGTGATTTTCGCGATTCTCTTTGTTAAGGCGGTGGGCTTTGGACCTCTGGCAGGGATTTTAACTCTTATTTTTGCCTCCATTGGCTTTATCGGAAAGCTCTTTGCCGAAGCAATTGAAGAAATCTCAGATAAGCCGATTGAGGCGTTGCGTGCCTCCGGTGCTCCTTTTATGAGTGTTATTCTGATGGCTGTACTTCCCCAGGTGCTGAACCGATTTATCGGTTTTGCAACCTATCAGTTTGATGCTAATTTGAGGAATTCCACTATGGTCGGTATAGTTGGGGCTGGAGGGATAGGTGGTACACTGTTTGCCTCTTTTCAACGTTTTGACTATGATTTTCTCGCTGCGATTCTCATCTCAATTATAATGCTCGTGATGCTTAGCGAACTCATATCCGTGCAGATAAAGAAAGTGTTTCAATGAAAGGTTCAGCTAAAGAGTGGTCGCGGTTTACTCCGCAGGAAAGACTCGCAAGATTCTCAGTATTTTTAGGCTTCGGAATAGCCTTTGCCCTGTCTCTGCAAAAGGTGGAAGTTATTCCAGAGTTTTTATTGGATGCTCCCCAGCAGGTTGTCGATCTGCTCACCAGAATGTGGCCTGTGGATTATTCCTATTACTGGGAAGGGGTACATGTTGCACTGGTTGAGACCCTCCATATTGCAACCCTCGGCACCTTGATGTCGTTGTTCTTTGCACTTCCCATAGGTGTAATGGCGGCTGGCAATATTACCAAAATCGGATTCCTCAACTGGTTTGCCAAGTTGCTGCTGGTCTCCTCCCGTTCGGTAAATACCCTTGTCTGGGCACTGCTTTTTGTCGCGGTGTTTGGTCCTGGTGCTCTTGCCGGCACTGTGTGTATCGCCTTTAGGTCAATTGGTTTTGTTGGAAAACTTTTCGCCGAGGCACTGGAGGAGACGGACCCGGGCCCTGTGGAAGCGATGATTGCCGCAGGAGCCCCCTGGCCAAGTGTCTTCCTAAAAGGATACTGGCCCCAGGTGGCCCCAGCGTTCTGGGCTATCTTTCTCTTTAGATGGGATATTAATGTGCGTGAATCAGCGGTTATTGGCCTGGTGGGTGCGGGGGGGATTGGTATGGCACTTGACACCTCGCTTAACCTCTTTTACTGGGACAGGGTATCCCTCATTTTGCTTGCCATCTTTGCGGTGGTTGTGCTGGCGGAAGTCGTTGTTACTAATATTCGTAAACGTATTATCTGATGGACTCGTAAAAACTCCGACTTATCAATTGGATAAGTACCCGTCTTACGGAGTTAGGTTGAGGGTGGAAACTGTACAACTTCTGAACTGTGGTCAGCGATGTCGGTGAGCAAAAGACTGTGTCGCAAGTCGGACTCTTTGCCCAGCAGCAGACCCACTACTTCAGCGCACTCCACCGAGGCCATATAGAGTGCGGCAAAAGGCAGAGTTCCCATGGATGCTTCAATTCCACGTTTTGGGGCACTTTCCTGGTTACCGTAAATGGATTGTAAACCTGGGTCTCCTGGAAAGATCACCGTCGCCTGGCCGCTGGTACCGCCGATTGCTGCGGATACTAAGGGGATTGAAACCGTCCGACAGGCGTCCTCCAGAATAAAACGGTCTTCTATGGTATCGAGACAGTCCACAGCTATTTCTACTTTTTCCAGCAAGCTTTCACCATTTTTTACAGTGAAAAATTCTTCAATCTTTTTTGCCCTGAGGGCTGGATTCACTTCATTAACCCGCTTTTTTGCAATTTCTGCTTTGGCAATTCCCAGGTTTTCATAGCTGGAGAGCAGCTGTCTGTTGAGGTTACTCTCATCAAAGCAGTCTCCGTCTATCAGGGTTAGATTACAAACACCAATTCGTGCGAGAATTTCTGTGACAGTGCCACCCAGTCCGCCAAGACCAATAATCGCGACTTTTGACCGGTGGAGTTTCAGTTGATCAGCTGTGCTCAAACTCTTCTGATTCCTACTGTATCTCTCTGGAAGAATCCCCGCCCCAAGTGCAATTTCTTCAACCTGATAGATAGATAGACCTGTGGTGTTGGCAATACTCCTGGCATCTTTTAACAGTAGGGAGGTGTAATGAGTGTCATCTGGGCGTGACTTGTTAAGAACGCGTTTTTTCAGTAATTCCAGGGTGGATTGAGTGGCCATTGTGGAGTATTGTTTTGAATTGTTTCAAGTTAAGAACTGATGGATCACGTGACCCTTTAAGCTTTAGCTCTGTCTGGGTGTAGCAAAAAACCACAATTTCTGACATTTAGTTGTGAACAGAAATTTGCAAGTAATCTCTTATTGTAGTATAAAATTACATAAATTGGGAGGCTCCATTGTTGCTGTGTATAACTGCACGGCGTTGGGCAAAAGTTAGTTGTGCAATAAATGAAATCGGATTGACCATATGAAAACAGATACCACAAAATCGAAAGGCGGGCTCTTTAGCAAACTTCGCAACAAAATGTCTGGGAAGAAAGTTGAAGGAGAAACCAAACAGGAACAGCAGGTCACCGATGAAACGCTGCAGATGGTGAAAGAGTTTGAAGCGGTGAAGAAAAACCCTGGACACCTGACCGGCTGGGATTTTGATCGCGCTTTCGATTTTATCGAGAGATACCCGGAAAGTGGTGAAGCTGAAATTCTTATTGGTCAGATGTATGCAACCAGTGGACAACTGCTTAAGGGGTTGAGTTATGCCAGTGCTGTAAAAGTTATCGAACGTATGCCTGGCCATGCAGGTATAGATTCCATTGTCAGCGGCATGTATAAACTCGAAAGAGATTATATTGAGGAACTGCGATCAGATGTTATCGCGGCTATGTTAAAAGTTATTCCTGACCATCCGCTTGCAAGTGAACTTACAACTGCCCTTGCCAAGAAAAATCTTACTAATGCCTACGATTTTGTTACCGGCAATTCTGATAATGCCTATACCAAGGATATTATCAAAGCGATGTTTGATCGCGATCCGAACATCTCAGTACTGCTTCTCCAGGAAAAGATGGACCATCCCAACGTTGCCAGCATTTTTGACGGCATATATGGAATAACGGACGATTCTGATATTAAGAAACTCACGCCTAATGCAATTATTTTTATTCTAGACGTAGCTCCTGATCATCCAAGGGCACTTGCAATGATCGATGTACTTGTAGAGGATAATTACGTCAAAGCGTATGATTTCGCAAAAATGCATCCTGATCATGCGTTAGTTGAAGAGATGAAAAAGGTTATTGTGGTTCGTAAACCTGAACTGGAAAAACTGTTTAACGAAGCCTAACGGGTGAATGGGATATATTTAGCTCGAATGTGAACAAATCTTTGACGAAATCTGAAGAGTTGTCTTGACTGTAGCCTTACAATTTGATACACAACATCTATGAGCCCGTTGTTTTAATGCCTTTTCGCCCAATCTCTTCGTTAAACCAAAAATTTTATCCTCGGAATATCAACTATATGCCTGTGGTAAAATTTTTTGTTTGCCTCGATATTGAACAAAAATGCTATTAAATCAACAGACTCATCTATAAAGTTTAGAAGGGAACCCGGTGAGAATCCGGGACGGGCCCGCCGCTGTAACCGGGGACGAACGTTGCTAAGAGCCACTTTCAGCTTATTGTTGATGGGAAGGTGCAGCGTGTAGGATGATCCGGGAGTCAGAATACCTGTCTAAACTACTAAACCCCACAAGGGGGTATAAGTGCCTTGGAGGTTCTTTTAAGTACCTCATTTCAAAACAGTCTACTGACTTTTTGTTTCTTATGACAGATTTTCAGGAGTAAGGCGCTAAAGCGATCGGCCACCGTGGATGTGGACTGATAGCCTATAGAATTATTCGCGGAAAAAATGGGACTCCCCGAATCATACATATGATTCGGGGAGTTTTTTATTGTGGAGCCGGCAGGGAGGGCTCTGTTCACCGTATGTTAGAAATGTCTCCGGGAGTCTTGCCCACTCCTTCTTTTCAACCGACATATGGTGGACAGGGTCCTTTTTTTGTAGCTGAATTTGTTGTTCATCAAATTTAAGCTTTAAGCAATTGTCGTAACACATAGGGCAGAATTCCACCATGCTGAAAGTAGGTGACATCCACCTCGGTGTCGAGTCGCGCTATTACCCCAAAAATGACAGTAGACCCATCACTCTTAAGGGCTGTTACCTGCAGTTCTTTCCTTGGAAAAATATCAGTTAAACCACTTATACTAAAGGTTTCTGAGCCGTCAAGTCCAAGGACGTCGCTATTTTCTCCATGCTTGAAAACAACGGGCAATGCCCCCATTCCAACCAGATTGTTGCGGTGAATTCTTTCAAAACTTTCCGCTATCACCGCTTTGACTCCGAGTAGGTTAGTACCCTTTGCAGCCCAGTCCCTTGATGAGCCTGTTCCGTATTCTTTTCCAGCCAGTACAATCAAAGGGATTCCTTCAGCGATGTACTCCATGGCAGCATCATAACTAAACATCTCTTCCTGTTCTGGCATCTTCAATGTAAAGGCCCCTTCTTTTGGGGCGACAAGTTTATTTTTGATGCGAATGTTGCCAAAGGTGCCCCGCATCATTACCTCGTGGTTACCGCGACGTGAGCCGTAGGAATTGAAATTATTCTGTACTATACCCTGCTCCACGAGATAGCGCCCGGCGGGATACTCTTCCGCGATGGCACCAGCGGGGGAAATGTGGTCCGTGGTGACGGTGTCCCCTAGCTTAAGAAAGACTTTTGATCCGCAGATATCTTCTATTTCGCCCTGCTCGATGGTAAAATTATCGAAATAGGGGGGCTTTTTGATATAGGTTGAGTTTTCATCCCAAGAGTATGTTGTGCCTTCTTTAACCGGCAAGCCTCTCCAGTACTCATCGCCATCAAAGATATGGGCGTACTCGGTGAGAAAGGCCTGCTTGGTAACATGTTTATCAACTAGAGCATCAATTTCTTTTTGCTCCGGCCAGAGATCTCGCAGATACACAGCGTCTCCATTGGGGTCATGGGAAAGAGGGTCATGGACCAGGTCAAGATCTACTCTGCCAGCAAGTGCGAAGGCCAGCACCAGCATGGGGGAGGCGAGAAAATTTGATTTAATCTTCTGGTGGATTCTTGCTTCAAAATTTCTGTTGCCCGAGAGAACCGCTGCAACATTGAGGTCCTGTTCAGAAATAATGGTATCAAGTGAAGGATTGAGGGGGCCGCTGTTGCCGATGCAGGTGGTACAACCAAAAGCGGTAATGTGAAAACCTAGGGCCTCAAAATAAGGCATAAGCCCGCTTTTAAGCAGGTAATTACTGACAACTTTTGAACCTGGAGCGAAGGATGTTTTAACAAAACCGGGAACAGTAAGCCCACGTTTGACGGCTTGCTTTGCCATAAGTCCAGCACCTATGAGTACGTACGGGTTAGAAGTGTTGGTGCAGGAGGTTATTGCGGCAATGACCACACTCCCGTCCCCAATCTTCACCGACTTATCGTTCATTTTAAATTCGATATCCCTTCTGTATTCACGGCCAAGAAGGGTATCGAAGGTGGAGCGCATATTGGAAAGAGCTACTCGGTCCTGAGGCCTTGCGGGGCCTGCGAGGGATGGCTCGACTGTAGATAGGTCAAATTCGACAACCTGGGTGTATTCTACCTGTTCTGCATCATCATAAAAGAGGCTGTTGGCCTTTGTGATTGCTTCGGTTATAGCCGCTTCCCTGTCTCTGCCAGTTAGCTCCAGATAATTAATGGTCTTTTCATCTATGGGGAAAAAACCAAGCGTTGCTCCATATTCGGGGGTCATGTTGGAAATAGTGGAGCGGTCAGGGATGGAGAGGTTTTGCATGCCTGGGCCGAAAAACTCGACAAACTTCTCAACGACCTTTGTTTTTCGCAGCAACTCGGTGAGGGTCAGTACCAGGTCTGTGGCTGTTATGCCGGTTTTAAGTGTACCCGTCAGGCGGACGCCAACCACTTCGGGAATAGACATGTAATAGGGCTGACCCAGCATAACGGCTTCGGCCTCAATACCTCCTACTCCCCATCCCATAACTCCTACACCGTTAATCATTGTGGTATGCGAGTCGAGGCCAACTACTGTATCGGGGTAGGCCAACTGGGTGATTCCATTTTGTTCATCGCCTGGTTCCGTAATTGTAACCCTGCCAAGATGTTCCAGGTTAACCTGATGGCAAATACCTGAATTTGGCGGAACAACACGAAAATTGTCAAAGGTTTTTTGTGCCCACTTAAAAACAGCATAGCGTTCACTGTTTCTTTCATATTCTTTTATGACATTGTTGTTTAAGCTCTTTTCGGTGCCGGAAAAATCAACCTGAACAGAATGGTCAGCGACCAGTTCCACCGGGACAGTGGGGTTTACAACTGAAGGGTCTCCTCCCTGATCTTTAACCGCATCCCGGAGGGCAGCCAGGTCAACCACCGCCGGTACTCCTGTGAAATCCTGCATTAATACACGGGCAGGGTGATATGGGATTTCCATTGGAAAATCGTAGATGCTCTTCCAGTTGCTAATTTCATGCAGGTCTTTCTCTTTCACTATCCTGCCGTCAAATTTTCTCAGCAGGTTTTCAACTAAGATGCGAATGGTGTAGGGAAGCCTGGCAATATCTCCAAAACCTTGCCTGGAAAGTTCTTGTATAGCAAAGTAGCTGTAGGTTGTGTCTTCGACCACCAGCTGTTTAATGAAGTCCTGTTTGTTCATGGTTTCCTCATGTAGAGTTTCAGCGATGATGGTGGGCCTGGTGCAGCCAGTTGACTACTCTATGGCTTGGCCTCTGGATGTGAACGAAATTCCAAGCTGTGATTGGGTGCCGATCATCACGGTTTCTACGATAGGTGGATTTATTTGCTTATCCGCACTCCACTCGACAATAAAATTGGCACCCGAGCCACCTGTGTTGTCTTTTTGTGGCACAATATAGCGTTCTGACCCGAGGGGGCCGAGAATCACTGGTTCCTTGATATACGCTTTGACCAGTGAACCCTGTGTTTCGTGGTAGTTTACAGCGGTAATTGTAAGTGAATGTGTTGGATCAATATTTCTAATAGAGAGGGTAACCGATAAAAGCAGCGGTGTTTCTTTGTTGCCGTGGTATATATGTGAATAAGCCGGCACATAGAGGGTTTGCTCATCATTAAGTGGGCGAGGATCAGCCGCATGTGCTGCTGCCTGTAGTACGGTGATGAGCAGGATCGTAAGAAAAACAGCGAGCCGTGTCATAGGTTGTTTCTGATGTTTAAATTTGAATAGTCCCATTGGTTGCACTGTACAAAGGTTGTTGGACAGCGTCCTAACGAGATAAATCGCTGATGGCGGTGCTGTTTGCGTTTTCCAGTTCTTCAAGCTGGTTGATGTGGTCTCGTTCTTCTGTTATTATATCTTGTAGTTTGGCGCATGTCTCTTGGTCTTCTATAAAGCCGAGGAGGAATTCATAAAAAAGTATTGTATCTTGTTCGAAATCTTTTGAGATGTTAATGATATCCTTTACTGTTTCTGCGCTTTCAAGATTATTCCGGTCGAGGAGGAAATCATTTCCCTTTACCATATCCTGCAACAGAGTTCTGCCCATCTCTTCTATTTCTTTCTGCTCGGCAGATAGTGGCTGGTCTGAGCGGAGATTGGCAAACCACCCCGCATGCTTACTTTCCTGCTCTGCCATCGAGATAAGAATTTCCGCAATTTCCGGGTCTTTGGTGATTGTGGACGCTCTTCGGTAACTTTCTTCGCCGTTACGTTCTATTTGAACCGCTATGTTTTTTATGTCACCTATGGTGAACATGGGCTTCTCCAGATTTCTTGTTTTTTACACCCTTGTGCTGTGAGGTAGACTGTTGAGGACGCAGGGAATAAGACTATTCTTATTGTACCTGGTTTTTGAAAACTGGATAGCTATTTATTCAAAGAATTTTGTAAATACTTCAATCTCCTCCCGGGGGGTACGATAATTATTTACAGCTGATTCGGGGTCTTCATATCCTAGTGCCATGCCGCATATGAGGATGGTCTCATCGCTGTAGTCGAGGCTCTTTTTTACCAGTTGTGGGTATTGGCCAAGAGCGGCCTGTGCGCAGGTGGCTAAGCCCTCATCCAGTGCCGCGAGCATAACCGACTGAATGAACATTCCATAGTCGAGGAAAGACCCCTTTTTCATTATCGGATCAAGAAAGAAAAACAGGATGACGGGTGCGTCAAAAGCCCGATAGTTGGCCACCCACTGCTGTAGCCTTGCGGCATGGTCCCGACGTTCAATTTTGAGAGTGGAGTAGAGTTGGGCTCCACACCTGACTCTTCTTCTGTTGTAAGGCTCCTGCCACTTAAGGGGGTAATACTGGTAGTCCATTTCGCCTATACCATCTTCTTTAAAACTTCTTTCCATGGCCTGGGTGAGTTCGCCCTTTTTGGCGCCGGTAACAACAGCAACTTGCCAGGGCTGGGCGTTGGTACCTGAGGGAGCGTGGCGGGCAGCTTCAAGTAAGCGTATAATCTTTTCCTGTGATACCTCTTTTTCTAGAAAGGCACGGGTGGATTTGCGGGCCAGTAGGGCTTCAGTTATATTCATCGTAGTTGTGTTATGAGTTGAGAATTGTAGATATGGATCGATGTGTACCTTTAAAATTATTTTTTTGTACTTATTCCGACTTATGCGCCGTTTATCGGGGTTAGAGTAAAGGATCTGATTTTTCAGGATACTTTAATGCTTGTTTGGCAGAGATCAACGACAGTTTTATAACGAGGATTAATGGTGACTTTTGGGTAACCGTTCACCAGCACCCCATTTTCGTCCGATCAGGCCTCCTGGCATAGCCAACTATAACCAGGAGACCAGCTTGAACGAACCTGGAGCACTGGACGAACGGTTACGGACTCTGGTTATGCACTCTTTTGAAGGGGGCGGTGAACGGTTACACTTTTTGAACTCCTTAAAGCCTTTTCTTTTATATGCAAATGATTATCTATACTGGGAAGCTGTATGGGAAAGAAGTGAAAGGATATGGAAAATACTCTTTTGCCGATCAATCAACGGGCTCATCAATATGTAAAAAAATTTATTAACCTGTATGGTTGAAGTTGAACTGGCGCTTGATAACAACGGAGAAACCATGGCTGAGAAACCGACTGTATTAACCCCTGACGGAATTGATTCTCCAGGATATGATAATAACGATACTTCTGCGAAATCATTGGTGGTAGCAAAAAATCTCCTGCCGGAACAGATGATGGTTGTCCCGCTGTATGACCGCCCGATGTTCCCGAAAATGATGGGACCTATTATCGTTGATGATTCTATCTTACAGCAGGCAGTGCTGAAGCATGTCAACCAGAGTGAGCCGCTTTACTTTGGCTTAATTTTGCAAAAACCTAATCAAGATGGTTTAGCCCATGCAGCAGAAAGCGAAGATGATTTCTTTAAGGTGGGCGTTGTAGCCAGGGTTATTCAGGTTTCACCATATACCAAGGGCGAGCCGCTACAGGTATTAGTCCAGGCACTGGAAAGATTTGATGTCGTCTCGATGATGAATAAAGACGCTATTTTTACCGCCGAGGTGAAGTACAGTTTTGAAACTATAGAGGAAAATACAGAGGAGTTTAAGGCTTATTCAGGTGCCATTATCGATTGCATTAAGGAGCTTGTTAACCTTAATCCTTTATTTAAAGAAGGGCTCAGTCTGCTGATTGAAAGAATCAATCTCAGCGATCCCGGTTCCCTCGCCGATTTTGCCGCTTCCATGACAACCTCGTCGGGTACGGAGATCCAGAACGTTCTTGAGACATTGGACGTGAGAAAACGACTTGAAATGGTTTTGATTCTGCTGAAAAATGAGGTGGAGATTTCAAAACTCAAGGCAAAAATTTCAAAAAGGATAGAAGAACAGCTGTCAAAGCAGCAGCGAGAGTTCTTTTTAAAGCAGCAACTCCAGGAAATTAAAAAAGAACTTGGCCTGGCCAAAGATGATACCCAGACAGAGATAGAGAAGTATCAAAAGCGATTGAAAAAACTGGTACCTTCTGAGGAGGCCAGGGCGAAGATTGAGGAAGAGATCGAAAAATTAAAGCTTCTCGGTGCTTCCTCGCCAGAGTTTAATGTTACAAGAACCTATCTTGACTGGCTAACGGTTCTGCCGTGGGGTGTATATTCCAAAGATAGCTATAATCAGAAAAAAGCCCAGAAAATCTTAGATAAGGACCACTATGGTCTGGACGATGTTAAGGACAGGATTCTTGAATTGATATCGGTTGGGGTGATTAAGGGAGATCTCTCCGGGACTATTCTTTTGTTGCAAGGACCTCCTGGAGTTGGCAAAACTTCGATAGGCAGATCTGTAGCGAAAAGTCTTGGACGAGAGTTTTATAGATTTTCACTGGGCGGCATGAGAGATGAGGCTGAAATTAAAGGGCATCGACGGACATATATTGGTGCAATGCCGGGCAAGTTTGTCCAGGCGATCAAAACCTGTAATACAGCTAATCCTGTAATTATGCTCGATGAAATCGATAAGATCGGTGCAAGTTTTCATGGAGACCCCGCTTCAGCACTACTAGAGGTTCTTGACCCGGAACAGAACCGTGATTTTCTCGATCATTATCTCGATGTTCGTTTTGATCTCTCCAAGATCTTTTTTATCTGCACCGCAAATCAGCTCGATACAATTCCAGGCCCTTTGATGGATCGTATGGAGGTTATTCAACTTCCTGGGTATATTTTAGAAGAGAAGGTTGAGATAGCCCGAAGGCATCTTATTCCAAAACAGTTGAAAGCCCATGGGCTCACTGCCAAGCAAGTTACTCTCTCAAAAGCTGTGGTTTCAGGTATTGTCGATGGATATGCTCGGGAAGCTGGTGTTCGCGGCCTTGAGAATTGTATAAAGAAAATTCTTAGAAAGACGGTGGGTAAAATTATCGATAACCCTGAGCAGAATGTGCGAATTAAAAAGGATGAACTCAGGGACTTTTTAGGCAAACGATATTTTTCAGAAGAACACGCCTATAAAAAGCCTCGGGTCGGGGTTATAACCGGTCTTGCGTACACCAGCATGGGTGGTACCACACTGCACATTGAGGCTGTACCCATACCAACGGGACAGGCTGGTTTTAAACAGACTGGTCAGTTAGGTAAGGTTATGGTTGAATCTTCTGAAATCGCATATAGTTACATCAGGTCCCTTATGGGTGGTGACAAGGGGGGGGGGGAGTTTTTCAGCAAGAATCTTATCCATCTTCATGTACCTGCGGGTGCCACTCCTAAGGATGGTCCGTCTGCGGGGATCACAATGGCCTGTGCTCTGTATTCCCTGGTGACCAATAGTCCAGTCAAGGAAAATATGGCGATGACGGGAGAGTTGACCCTCACAGGGCTTGTGATGCCCATTGGAGGGGTTAAGGAAAAGATGATTGCATCCAAACGGGCAAAAGTCAGGGAGGTAGTATTGCCAAAAGATAATCAGGAGGATTTTGAGTTACTGCCTGATCATATCAAAGAAGGCATTACACCATATTTTGTTTCTTCTTTTGAGGAAGTTATACGGATCTGCTTTAAATGAGAATACCAAGTTGATGCACCTTTTCTCCTTCTTGATAATTGTACTCACTGTAATTGTTGAGTCAATTGGCTATCACATTGAGTAAGGTCTACAATTTAATATTGTAGTAATGTAATATTGTGACTATTCCCCAGTAGCAACATATTGTAATGACAATAGAAATAATAAGGCTGAGGTAGAAATTAACGCCATGATCCAAAAGTATGGGGAGGGTGATAAAGAGGCTGAGGGAAGGGAGTACAAGCCAGAAAATGGATCTGGAGAGTGTGCTGACCATGATGATGTTCTGGGTGTCGTTATAGAGCCAGATCAGTGCGAGAATAGATACGATAGGGATCGAGGCTAGCAGCGCGCCAAGGAAATTGTTGCGTTTTGCTACCTCGGAAATTGCTACCACGAGTACTGTTGTTAGCGCTATCTTTGTCAGGTAATGGAACAAATTCGACTCCTGTATCTGGGTTAGGTTGTTTCTGTCAGATAGGTAATTTAACCACAAATAGTCAGGAAATTCCTGAAAAGTTGATCTTATGGTCTGGAACGTTGAAATCCGTGACGAAAATAATTTCCAGTGGTATAGAAAACTGTTTGTTTTATGAAGTTGAAAGAAGGTCTATTTGAATAACCATATGAGAGAGCGATGTTTGGTACTATAGTCAACGCTTTGGCGATAATTGCGGGAAGTCTGTTGGGGCTGTTTTTCAGTAAAGGAATACCTGACAATTACAAGGAAATTATCATGAGCGGTGTGGGCCTTTCTGTTGTGCTGATAGGTATTAAAAGCTCACTGGTTTCCGACAGCCTGATGATTGTGATTTTCTCAGTGATTATTGGGGCTGTAATTGGCGAGTTTTTAAAAATTGAGATGCGGCTTGAACTCTTTGGTAAATTCCTGGAGCGTCTTGTCGCCTCAAAATCTTCAGATACCAGCTCCTTTGCCCGGGGTTTTGTTACGGCAAGTCTTGTTTTTTGTGTGGGTTCTATGGCAATTGTCGGTTCTCTTGAAAGTGGTCTGACGGGTAATCACCAGACTCTATTTGCCAAATCTGTTCTAGATGGTGTTACCTCAGTGATTTTTGCTTCAGCAATGGGGCTGGGGGTAATGTTCTCAGCGATTGCCGTGTTTTTATACCAGGGGATGATCACAATTACAGCCGGTTTTATGAAGGGGTATCTGGTGCCGGAGACTATCGCTCAGATGACATCGGTCGGAGGTCTTCTTATTCTGGCTATTGGCCTAAACATGCTGAAAATTACTACGATTAAGGTGGGCAACCTGCTTCCTGCGGTTTTTCTCCCCCTCCTCTACTTTATGGGTCAGCAGCTGCTTAGTACCTTCTAAATTATTTTCTGTGTTTTTGTGGCAGAGATAAGCGTAGACTTCGAAATAATTAGGTGAAGGTACTTATCCAAGCATTTCAAAAAGTTCCAATTTATTCGGGTTAGGTTTTACCTCTTTGCGTAAATACAGAACAGTCATTCTTCCAGTAAAATGCGACCAGCCCACCAGGGATAGGGCGGCTTGCAGCGTGATAAAATGATCAGGCTGGGTTTCAACGTCTCTTAACGAGTCGCATCAACCCTGATGCCCCGGCGTCCACTGGGTTTATAGTTGCCTCGGACTTGGTGGACTTTTTTGAAAAACAGTGCCGACAAGTGTTATTTCTTTTTAGAAGACAATTTTTTCTTCTCTTTCTTGTTCTTTAGCTTCTTACCAGTTTTTTTCTTGAGTGCATCCTTTGCTGCCTTTTTTTCTTTTTTCTTTTTTTTATCTTTCTTTTTCTGTTTGGTTTTTTTTGATTTTTTGACCTTGGTGGATTTGTTCCTTTCTTTTGAATCTTCAGTTATTTCAACGGTGCTATCGGTTGGAACAGCAACGTCTTCAGGCTCTGCAGAAACGAGACTCTTGGCAGAGAGTATGACTTTCTTGGCTTTTGCCGGGCCGAATCCATGAATTTTTACTAATTCTTCTTCAGTGGTTGCTGCTAGGTCTTCTGCGCACTGGTAACCGTTTTGGGAAAGTACATCTTGTATTTGGGTGCCAACTCCCCATACTTTGGTGATCGGTGTGGTCATTTGCTCCTCCTGTCGGGTTAATTTTTAAAATAGTAACAGAAAAGTCAATTTTTTCGCAATAGATGATATTTGAATGAAATTCGTTGCTTTAACTCCTGCAAAACGATAGGCTGATACATGACAAAGATTGATGGAACAAACTGTTAATATTGTCCCAAGAGGTTGTTATGACTACTTCAATTGCTTTTATTGCTTTAGGTGTAGCTGTTCTGCTGACCGTGGTTGCGACCATTCTTCTATTGAAAAAATCGGGTGAATTAAACGGACTAAAAGCTGAACTGGATGCGGTGAAAGAGGAACTTCAGGCCAAAGACGCGGCACTGGCGGAGCTGGAAGAGAGCTTCGATGTAAAGGTTGATGCTGTAGTTAATTCCTCAATCCAGAAAATATCCCACGCAGAGGAAGCAAAAGAGGAAGCTGTAAAGGCCGCACAGGACAACTATGCTGCTGCAGCAGATGCCCATGGGATAATCAAAGAAAAGGAAGCGATAATCAAAGAACTCCAGGCAAAACTTCAATAGCTCAGGATTACAATGTTTTCAATTGGATAGTAGTTGGTTTTCTGGGAGATGGGGCGGGGCCATAAAGGCGAGAGAGAAAAAATGGAGCGGGAAACGAGATTCGAACTCGCGACTTCAACCTTGGCAAGGTTACACTCTACCACTGAGTTATTCCCGCTCATTTTTGCTGCTGAGGATGTGCTTTTTAGCAGAAGGTTTGTCCGAAGTCAACCTTTTTTTCACACTATTCCTTTCTTTCAATGTTTTAATAACAACAGAGTAGGTTGCCCGGCAAGGTTCTTCGCTTCGCAAAGAACTTTGGTAACCGTTCACCGCCCCCTTCAAAAGACTGCATAACCAGAGTCCGTAACCGTTCGTCCAGTGCTCCAGGTTCGTTCAAGCTGGTCTCCTGGCTATAGTTGGCTATGCCAGGAGGCCTGATCGGACGAAAATGGGGTGC
>JAAELB010000285.1 GCA_024227155.1 Desulfobulbaceae bacterium | reverse complement strand
TCACTTTCGAGTATCTTCCGCCCTTTGGCACGTAAACCCAGATTTTCTTTGATTGTTTCAACAAATTTTCTACTCCCCACTGCTATGCTTTCAGTCCAGTCAGCTTGTCGGGGGTTATTTCCTTTAACCAGTGATTCGGTTACTAATTCCATGTGACCTTTTCTAAATGCATCGTAGCTTTCAAACCCTGTCAATCGTGCAAGCTTTTGATGAGCAATAAGCACATTTTTTCTACGAGGTTTCTGAAAAAAAAGAAATGGGTCAGGTCTTTCGTTGTTCTACGATAACCTTTGCTTTGCTGAAGTAACTGCTTTGGAGAGCTGATTTCTTTTAGCCAGTTGCTTATCACATTAACAACAAAAAACAACGAAAGGCTTGACCCCTTTGTTCAGGCGACCGCCCCAGTTCGTAAAGCCTCTGGCGAATTTCAGTAGAAAGATAGAACGTGCTATTCGGTTGGTAGGAATCAAGAAAGGCCCGATTGTATCCAACGGGATCGCGGCTTTGAATAGGCTTGCGAACAACCTTTCTGATTTCCTCTCCTTGAAGAGACAAAGGGATGTGGAATCCACCGCGTGCAACCTGTTTTTCAAAAGTTTCTCTTAGATGGGTCTCACCGGTTATAACAGGTAAATGATAGCGACTGGCCCTCGCTCGACCTTTAACAATCAGACGCTGCTGCTCGACAAGCAATGCCAATCGCCGTTGCAAGGTTCGACGAGGCACCTTCCCCTCAAGAGCGGAATGGATTTGCTCCACACCACCTCCATTAGGGTAAGTACTCACCACTTTTACAATAATGTCCAGGTCGTTTTGGGAGATCTGTTTCGGCATAGTTTAATTATAATGGCGCGATTACTAAAATTGCGCCATTAAAACCATTTTTCTGGCGTTATAATATATCGCGCCACTTTATCTGGCGCGGATTCCGTTGTCCTTTGTCATCGATAGATAGCGTGATGACTGCTCCAGGTAAATTTGCTAGATTCAAATCATTTAACATAGTCCGTCCCCTATTTAGTGAAGGTACTAATCCCGACTTATTTCCCGTTTATCGGGGTTGGTATAGTTCATTGTTTTTAATCTCCTGGGCCCAGGAGGTCAGTGCTACAATCTTCATGTGCGGCCCCGTTGAGTGGTCTGTCTTTTGGGTGGACTGTATGCCCTTTTTGAGCGTCTACTTCGTCTTTTCTTGGAATAGGTGTATGCGATCGTCTCGCTGACCTCATTCCACCTTTCTGTTGTTGCAAGTGCTGAGCTGTGTTGGCGGCGCCATTCCCATGGGGGTAATGGTTTTATTTCCTGCCAGAGCCCTTTTTTTATTGGTACTGGCGAACTGTTGAAAAATTACCCAATTTTCACACTCAATTTTGGTGCAGGAGGCTTGAGTTACCCAGGCATGGCCTGATTTTACCATCGCCACATTGATGCTTATTCCATTGAGATAAACACGGGCGGTGGTAACATTTTTACCGCTCTCAGTTTTTTTGGCAAGGGTGATATTTTTACTGCCGATCATGGCGTCAAACATTTTCATTGCATTCCTGCCACCTTTGAAAATGGGTCAGGTCTTTCGTTGTTCTACGATAACCTTTGCTTTGCTGAAGTAACTGCTTTGGAGAGCTGATTTCTTTTAGCCAGTTGCTTATCACATTAACAACAAAAAAACAACGAAAGACTTGACCCCTTTGTATACCTTTGTATATACTTCTTGTAGAGAGCAAATATGAAAGGCATGTAGTAGCCTTGGAGAAAGACGTGGTACACACCTGCTGATTCAACAAAGGAAAAATATCGATGGTTGTCAGCGGTCAGCTGAATTTATCTACTTCCTGACCACCTGAAAATGTTTGTTTTCTTCTTTAGTTTTTCTTCCAAAAAGCCTCCAACATGAAACGTTTTTCTTTATCATTCATGTCAATTATGATACGTTTAAAGTATGCAAACGAATCAATGGATATGGGAACATGAGGATTGGCATAAGTTTACTTTCGAAGCAGACAAGCTCCTTACAGACTTAGGAACCGCCTCACAACTTATTGGCAAATTGGATGCAATAAGTCAGTCGATAAGCGGAGAAGAAAAGATGGCTACTTTGGAACGTGTCTTAACCGATGACGCCATAGAAACAGCAGCCATAGAAGGTGAGATCCTCCGTCGAAGCTCTGTCAGAAGCTCAATTCGTAAACGAATAGGTTTACCTGTGGAGAAGGAAGATTGGGATGATCGAGCTGACGGCTTAATTGCCATGCTGTTCGATGCCAGAAATCGAAAACCCACACCACTAACAAAAGAAAGGTTGTTTGGTTGGCATGCTGCACTCTTCCCTACAGGATACTCGGGGCTTAAAAAAATACGTGTTGGGAAATATCGAGGTGATGAAGAAATGCAAATCGTTTCGGGCCCAATTGGGAAAGAAACGGTTCATTATATTGCACCACCTCAAGATGAAGTAGAAAAGGAAATGGACATATTTCTCAAATGGATCAACACAAATGATGAGCATAGTCCACTGCTCAAAGCAGGTATTGCCCATCTATGGTTTATCATGATCCATCCCTTTGATGATGGAAATGGCCGTGTTGGCAGAGCCATCACAGATTTCATAATGTCCATTAACTACCCATCACTAATGCAAGTGATATCTTTTTCAAAGCACTTCAGCCTTGACAGAAAAGGATACTATAAAGTCCTGGAGCAAGCAGGCAAACAAAATCTCAACATAACAGCTTGGCTCAAATGGTTTCTGCGTACAACAATTTTAGCAATGCAGGATGCACAATGGATTGTTGATAGAATTGTCTTGAAGGCACATTTCTGGCAGCAGCACAAAGATACACATCTCAATTCAAGACAGCTTAAGGCAATCAACCGCCTCCTTGATGCTGGAGAAAAATTCGAGGGAGGTATGACGACCAGGAAATACGTAGGAATGACAAAATGTAGTAAGGTCACTGCTAGTCGAGACCTAGCAGACCTTTTAAATAAAGAGATACTGCAAAAAAACGCAGCACGAGGGAGAAGTACGAGCTACGAAATACGCTGCTATTCCCGAAGTATAACAAACTATTAAATAATTGTCTCCAATTGTTACTTTGCGCAATGCTTCCTCGAAAGTGAACTAAAAAGTTCCTTGTCATTGGCCACACTGAGCTGAAAACGACGTTATTATCTGTTTTGTGGGTGCAACTATCCACCCGTCTCCTGGTTAGTAATTTTAAGAAAGCAGGAGAGCCATTGTTCTTTGAAAATTTAGTTGACCAG
>JAAELB010000284.1 GCA_024227155.1 Desulfobulbaceae bacterium | reverse complement strand
TGGCCGGGAAACCGAGCATTATCTGTCCGTTCTTCGGAGACCAGCCGTTCTGGGGACGGCACGTCGAGCGACTGGGGGTCGGGCCATCTCCTATACCACAAAGTAAAATGACTGTTGACCGTCTCTGTCGCGCTATTGACATGGCAATGAATGACTCGACCATGCGTGAAAACGCTGCTGCATTGGGCAGCCGCCTTAGCATGGAAGACGGGACATCCCACGCATTAGCATTTATAACTCGTTGGATGAATAACCAGTGATTCCAGTGGCCGTGAAGAATATCAAGAGACGAATATCGCGAACCATGGTTTGCACTTGACCATTGATTACGCGCCGGTAAGTGAACCCTCCAGTTGGGAATGAAATGATGAAATTGAAGACACAATTCCAAGTAAAGGCAAAGGCTCTCTGGGTTTATATACTTGGCCCTTATGCCGAGAGCCTTGGTCGAGGCTTGAGGCCCCAGTCTGGTTGGAAAATGTTTTTACGCCAAATTGTGGATATCTATATTTGTAAATGGGCTCTGCGTGGGTTTCTCGCAACTTTGTCAGCATGGATGGTCTTTCAGCTTTTTGGAAATCCATATGCTTATGACTCAATGATTGAAGGTCTTGCTCCGAAGCTTTGGAATACAACGGTAATGGTGGGTTTAATTTTTGCTTGTGTAAGTGTTTTTATCAAGATGTGTTCCTTTTTTTTGCCTCACACCTTAGGAAGACCTATAGCAATCAGAGTTGCTAACTATTGTGGCCAATCTTCTGCAGCATTATTCAAATTTGCATCTGAAATTGGTGCCTTTGGTTTCGGTATCGTATCCGCGCTTTTGTTTTTGGCCATTATTTGCTCAGGCATCAACGTTTCAAACGTAGTACGCTTCTTTGGGGGCATTATCTTGCTTGGAATGGTTTTCCTATTTAACTTGGTCGTGTGGTGGTTGGCACACGCTGTAGTTGACAGAGATGAACAACCACAGCTGATCAAGTTCTGGAGGCAAAGATCGAGTGTTTTTCAGTTTTTATTTGCTCTTATTGGATTGAGCGCCTTCACGATAATAACACTGTTAGTAGATGGAACATGATTCCCAACCTTATGCTCCTCGCGCCCAGCGAAGTCCGAGTCGTTGGGATATTACCGAAAGGTAATAGAAATTCGATAGTGTTACCCAGTGGGTGCAAGTTCCATCTGAGTAAAGTGTAGCCGACAGCTCAGTAGTGAGGTCCGCAGGCAAACCTGGTAACGGGAGTCTGGAGCCGGAAGGAACAAGATCTCAGGCCGTGTATTGAGCCCCGAATATATGGTGTCTATATGGTGTCAAACCGTTAATTATGAATTAAAATTTTCATTATTCACAACTCATTGTAGACACATCTTTTGGAAATCAGCGACACCGTCTTGGATATCCTTTTGGAAAAGGCTTTGAACATGGACGGAGCCGAAGGGGATCAGCAAAGGTAGTTTTATCAGTTTCATGCAATCTTCAATTTCAAATCTAACATTACAAAAATTTGTTGACATCTAAGGTAATATTTTGCCATAAGTCATCTATTATTCTTTGTGGGCTTAGTAAACACACAAAAGCAAATCGTTACTACAGATCTTTAGTCTCAATTCAGGGACCATTTGTGTCACAGCAAGGTTAATATTGAGTTCAATAGTTATACCTTACCCAGAGGTAAGGCAAGAGTTCATCATTTCTATCTATTTTAGAACATAGCGGGCCATTTGCGGCTGAATACTCAATAAAGTTCTGCAAGCTTAAAAAGGGGATATTTATGCTTAGAGAATTTATAAAAGATGCACAACGATTCGGGATAAAAACGTTTTTTGATGGAGAGTGTTCCGATGAGGCGGCCATCGTTTTCGATAATAAAAAAGAGGTTCAAACCTTTTTCAACAGTACAATCCGGGATCGGATAAATTGCGCAACCATTCAACGAATTGCCAAAGACGTAGCACCTTCTTATTGTAGGCCGAATAAAAATCGTCTCCCGTTATCTGGAAATGATCTTTTGGAAAATATGTACGAAGATATATATACAGGCAAATTGACAGTTGTTTTAAAAAACGGTGGGTTAAAAGTTGGGCAGAAAACAGAAAAAACGACTAAAAAAGATGATAATAAGAATTTATTCGAAGAATTCGACTTGCTCAAATTTGCAGAATATTGTGCCCGTGAATTAAAAAAAACTTTTTCTAAAATTTTCCATGCTGAATACCACATCCTTGAAAAGGTTATACGTGTTGATGAAAACACTACTGGGGTTATCCCGGTTATTGTTGACACCTCCACAATTGAATTCCATTCTACAAAATGGAAAGCATGGGATGATCCATTTAATATCAGCGCCTTGGGTGTTTTTAAAGGGGCTGTTACTTTTAGCATGGCAAATTTTTTAAACCTCGGCAGAAGTGCACTGGCAGCAGCAGCTATTGGAGGAAAGAGCGAACTTGTTACCGGCCAGTATTTGGCTACTGGAAAATCAATCATATGTAGAAAGTGGTATGGTTCATTTTCACTAAGGTATAATCTAAGATCGGGGTATTGGGAAATACCCTGGGTAAAATACAAAAAAAGCGGTCCTGATGAAAGGAAATTGGTGGAGTTTAAAAGAAAAGATCGTATTCTAATGCACAAAAAGGTAATATATGAGCATCCGGAAGTATTGATTCCACCATTTCAATCAATGGAAGATTATTTATCGAATTATCAAAAAGGCTTTGTACCTCCTGAACATGATGTTAATCGACCCATAAGGGTTGGTCGTTTTTTTTAATTTTGCTTAAACCAGATAATCTGTAATAATTGGGTATTATGTCAGATAAATACAAAGGTCTTACAAACTTTTTGGTATCAATGATCGTCTTATATTTAACTTGCTTTTATTTTGATAAATTAGCAAACTTCCTAATGCCATTTACATCGCATAAGTTTGATAGCGAGGCTGTCATGCTTTCATTTGACGATTATGCAAAAAATTTTAATATTGTTTTGCATGGCGGTTTAGGTATTTTTGCACTCCTATTTTTATCCTCGCTAAAGCATTTCCTATTGCATTTGGCACATGCCAAGAAAAAAACACTTAAATTCTGTAGGTTAGCAATAATCATCCTAAAAGCCATTGTTATTTTTGTTTGTATTGGTATAGTCTTCAGAAATTTAAAAGGTGAAATCGTTTCCATATTATCATACTCAACGATATATCAATGCATAGGAGGGTTCTCCGGAATATTGATATGTGTATTGTGTGATTTTTTAGGAAAAAGCAAGAACTTAAATGATAACTCTCATCAAACAAGTTAGTCCTAAACGTATAGTGAAGAAAGTGCCGAGAAGACGCAAAATTGAGGAACTGGAAGAAATTAAAGCGCTATCTGAAAATGATAGAGAGCTTGTGGTTAAGGAATATAAAAAAAGATATCACTTCTTATTATTTTATGGTCAATTTTTTGTTATTTTTTTAATGGTCATGGTTTTTGAATACGTGGATAGTTTTGTAAAAATGTTGTTTTGGGGCTATAGAATATTTATTTATGCTGTCTTGGGTTATTCAATTTCCATATTATGCAATTTTATCGAACTAAATATTATTGCTAAAAAAGTGGTGGGTGACTTGATTAAAGATATCCGAGGGGCAAGATAGATCAGGCTCGATTCTATTCGATAATTTCGCCATATTTCCCAGAAGACATTCAGAAGATATTGGCTCCCAAAAAAGTTAATGACTGGGAGGCTGTGGATCAGTGTTAATGCAGAGAGTTATTAGATGCAGAGATGTATCGAAATGTTCGATAATGGACAATATTACTTGGTAGAAAATTTTTTATGTTTAAATATTGGGAGTGTCCTTCTAACCTCAATTACCCCTGTAGAAGCGGAGGGCTTTCCCTTTGCACCCAAAGGCCATGAATGATCAATGGGATGGTATGTCGCCAAGCATTTTTTCATAATAATAAATTATCCCAAACGTTTTAGAATAATGTGGCTTTTAAAGAAAACCACTTTTTAATATGAATAGCTTGGCAACAAATATAGAGAAAAAATTCCTTGAGATGATCCGTAAGGACACCCCTATAGATGAATTTGAACAATGGGTATATCAATCAAAACAGTTAAAAGAAATTTTAGCAACGAGCGACTATCTTGAGCTAATTTCAATTGATTTTAAATCAAACGATGCTTGGGAAAACCTGTACAAGATCCTTAGAGGTCGTATTAGAGTTCATAGGGCATCGAAATTGTTAGATCTCCAAGAAAAAGTTCCATTCACCGATTGGATTGAATCAATATTCAAATTGCCTCTCCTTGATTACCCTGGGGACATTGAAGATCTTATGCTTCCTTTGCCTAATAGCGAAATTAAACTTAAATATCTGGTTCAACTGCTGCAATCTCCATCAAAAAATTTAACTGGATATACAGCTGGCCAGATTGGTCAAGGGCTTGATTATCTTTTTAACGATCTATTTCAGGATAATCATGTATTTTTTGATTCAAGCCTTGATTGGGAGCTTCAAAAAAAAGGAATTAGAACAATTGAAATCCTTTTTCGAGAAATATTTGTCAGGTTAGCGGACCCTTCAAGCCCACTATATGCAAATTCTGAAGTGCTTGATGGTGTTTGCCTTATGTGGTGGGATATTTTTCCTTCATGGGGTAATCCATCAAATGAATAGGGTGCGGCTCTTTTGCGGTAACATAAAATGCATGTGATTAAAGCCAGTTAGCGTTTTAAGACAGCAAGCATGGGCCTAATGACAACAGGATAAAGCCTCGTCAAACCGTTATATCGCCTATTTTTTGGAAAATGGGACAGTAACCGACCGGGTCGCATATGCGTTGGCCCGCGGCAGTAATTTTCCCCTGGACACCGTGCCATTCTTTTGCTATGTAATGATAGCGAAAGGAGTATGGCATGCAAACAATGATAGAGCCGAAAAGGTTTTGTGGTCGAGATTTTACCGCGGAGGAACTTTCGCTGATCCAAGAGGTCGTGGGCACCTGCGGTGGCATCAGCCGGCGTGAGTTGGCGCACACAGTATGCGAACTGTTGGACTGGAAGCGCCCTAGAGGTGGCCTCAAGTTTCGGGAGTGCCAGGACCTGCTGGAGCTTCTGGAAGATAAAGGAGCCCTGAGACTTCCGGAGAAAAGGCGAACCGGGTACAATGGCCCCCAAAAGAGTATTGCGAAAGTTCTGTGCAAAGAGCCATACAGCAGCCTTACCGGCAGTGTAGAATTTTTTACTCCCTTGGATGTGCAGCGAGTCCAGAGCCGGGAGCAACGGAATCTTTTCAAAGATCTTGTCAGCCGGTACCATTACCTGGGATATGCGATGCCTTTCGGGGCAAGGCTTCAGTATCTGGTATATGTGAACCGGCCCCGGCGCGAAGTGGTTGGATGTCTGCAGTTTTCCAGCCCTGCCTGGCGGATGAAAGCAAGGGACCAATGGATCGGTTGGAACGATTCGCAACGCGAGGCTGGCCTGCAGCAGGTGGTCAACAACAGCCGGTTTCTTGTCCTGGCACCTATTCGCAACCTGGCAAGCACGATGCTCTCCTGCACTCTGCGTCAGTTGAGATCCGACTGGCCGCGGCAATACGGGATCGAACCCCTGCTGGTTGAGACCCTGGTGGACCGGCAACGGTTTCATGGAGGCTGTTATCGAGCGGCCAACTGGATAGAGCTGGGACAGACCAGCGGTCGCGGACGCATGGACAGAGCCGGCAAGCGACACGGTGCGGCGGTAAAAACCATACTGGTCTATCCACTGGTGAAAAATGCCGCACGCCGGCTCAAAGACGGGAGGTAGAAGCCGATGACCGCAGCGCTTGCACTCTCGTCTGTC
>JAAELB010000283.1 GCA_024227155.1 Desulfobulbaceae bacterium | reverse complement strand
TATGTACAGTCTGCCACCTTTGCTATCGGAGAAATCGCCTCTCACCACCGTCATCGGGTAGCCTTTTGGCGCACTCTCACTGGCCAACCACTCGTATTTTTTCATACCATCTCCACAACTCACTAATAATGTGACCAACATTGAAGCCACTAGAATTTTTCTTGCGAAATCAACCTGCATATACGAAGCGTTATCAACATGCTGCTCGAATATTTCGCGGTAGTTAGCTGTTGCACCAAATTTATTTTGACGAGTAATCACGTAATTATTCGGAGTAAAATCTAAGTTTAATCAACGCTTTTTACCTAATTTTCCCTTAAAAATTTCTCTAATTTTGAACCTGTCATCCCAGACAATCTATGTTCGTGCGACACTATTTTTAGTTCGACAGACCCACTATCTGACCTTACAAATATTCGATAAAATAGTGAGTTTTCAACTTCTTCTATATCAATATTGAAAATAATCTCCTGGCTCCCATCCTTTGCTACTTCTTCAAATGCTTTCGTCACCTCTTCGGCATCCAGTTCAAATGACACATGATATACCTTGTCACTTTTATGTTTCCAGTTAAAACGAAAAGACAGGGGTGCAGCCTTGGGTTCATTTTCCCAGGCGTTA
The DNA here is from genome assembly GCA_024227155.1 of Desulfobulbaceae bacterium. Taxonomy (GTDB): domain Bacteria; phylum Desulfobacterota; class Desulfobulbia; order Desulfobulbales; family Desulfocapsaceae; genus Desulforhopalus_A. Next base: position 3,997 of record JAAELB010000283.1, on the reverse strand, counting down.
TCATAAGCCTTGCTGTAATAATCTCGTTCACCATTTACAAATTGAATACCTTTTATAACCTTTGGCATCGTGGGTCCCGTTACCAGCGGCTTCCAATCATATCGAGTTTGGTATTTTTTCCAGCGGTCTAGTGGGATACCGTTTTGGTTTATTTCATCTATCCTATCCTGACCGATTTCTCGTTCTAAAACTCTATTAACATACTCTGATCGAGAATATTTACTGCCCGAATAAACTATTTCCCAGGGAGCATCAACCTTTTCTGCAATTCCAGAGAAAACTTCTACTGACTTATAAGCACCTTGAACCCAAACTGAAACTAACCCTCCGGGAGCGACCCCAACTACGATTCTATAGTAAGGAAGTTCCTCATCTGGCTCGGGTTCAAAATACCCCTCAGCGAATAAATTTTGAATTTGCTTCTCTGGTAAATCAAAAGCACCTTGGTAAAAGGTATTTTCCGTATACGAAAAATACAGGACATCAAAACGATTAGGCAACTGCTTTTTGTCAGCACCGACAACATGCTTCGAAACTCGTTGCCCCCAACCATGCTGGATTTTCTTTCTATCTGGGATATATAGCGTTCCTCCATTGCTATCGTTAAAGTCACCCCCTAAGATTTGCATAGGGTATCCTGCTGGAGCACTCTCGCTGGCCAACCAATCATACTTTTTCATATCATCCACACAACTCACTAATAATGTGACCAACATTGAAGCCACTAGAAATTTTCTTAATAAATCAACCTTCATACACGAGCCGCTTTCGCTTGCCATTAACAAATCTAGGCGCCATACCAGTTGCGCTATAATGTGCAGACATGTGAAAGAATTTTTTCCTTAACCCTTCCCAGGGCTCCTTATTACCCAACCAGTCATCGAGTTTGGAGTTCCGTTTTTTCGCATAGGATTTGAACTTTGGAAACATTTCTACCAGTAAACTGTCTTCTATCTCATAGTCTTCTTCCAAGTCTACCGATACATTAATACCCGCTTCCCTCGCAAACTCGGCCATAATATGCAGTGGAATCCTGTCATACTCGTTCCTGACTATCCGCTCCCTAAGCTCTAGTTTCCAATTTATTGTTTCCACTTTTCCTCTGTACCCTGGTGGTGCGACCTGGCTTAATTGTTCTTGGTCTACCCACCCGTTTTCTACCAGTCTTTTAAACTCAGCCTCAACTTGCTTCTGATTACCTTTAAAAATAACTAATCCATTCTCGTCAAACTTATCTCTATAGCCTCCACCTATATCCGAATGCACCCCGGGCAAGTATATTTCTTTAGAACCAGCACTCTTCGTGTTAGTCAACGAAAAATTCTCTCGATGTTCATCTGCGGCAACTAAATGAACCACTTCTTTGGCATGGCTAATTGCATCCAGACTCAATTGCCGGGAATTCCATTTATGGACCATAGGTGGCCCCACAGAAGACACCGTGTCGTATAACCCGGCGAATTCAACTTCGACGCTTTCGACTTCAAAACCGAGCAAACTTTCAACTTTAGATTTTAAATTCCTCTCTGGAATTCTACCTCTAGATCTGGAACTCATGACTATATGTAGAAAATTACGAGCAGCTGCTGCTCCTCTACTAAAACCAAATACATCTATACTAAGTTTCTCAATAACAGTATTTTCAGCCTCTAATTTAATTAGCAGCTCTTTTATCGAATCTAATGTTTCATCAACTCCTTTTTTTGCTCTTTGGGTAACACCTGTTTCCGATAAACCCAAAGCTTTACCACTAAAGCTATCGGCTTCTAAATCACTTGTACCCTGACCTTCTATATATATTGAGTCAATATACTCACTCGCATTAGCTTTGACATGCTCTTCCATTTTAGCCACGTTACTGAGTGCATTTTCATAGCTACCAACTCCCCAAAGGGAATTCTTAATATCGAATGGGTTTGTCCAGCCTTTCTCACTTTTAGCATCCTTGTAAGCCTGGGAATCAACCCCTGCTCTAACATTGGCACGATTGTTAAGAGTACCATCAAAGAAAAGAGATATTCGAACCTTAACCTTCTTCTTTTTTTTATTTTCTTCCTCTTTATCTTTTCCTGGCTCAAAAGAGCCTTCTCCTGATTGTGTCATATCTATTACCTAACTATGCCGTAGCTAATGAATTTGAATTTTTTCGAGTCTAACCGCTGCTCTCCAGGAGTAATCTGAAGAAGCATAAACAAGAATATTTTTATGTTGCGTACCAAACAGCAAATCCTTAGCCGCTAAGCCAATTAAGACTGGAGCAGTTGCAGCTCCCAAATCACCCAGGCAATCGAGTGGGTGTTCTATCTGATAACCTTCTTTAAGATATCGACTATTGCGTACAGTCGCCACACCCAACTCCTTTGCCCAAAAATTTTCACCATTCATACTGGAATAAATACTATCGATGCTTTTTTCTGGAGCATTCCCCAAAGCTTCAGCAAATGCCTTATGTAGACCTTCTCCTTTATAAGCATCTTCACTATGCAAGTGACCAGGTTCTTCGGCGAGGCCTGGTGGATGTACAGCAACTACATGCTGCTCCACAACCAGAGCTTTTTCAATTGACGTTGTAAGTAGAATAAAACCAGCACCTTCTCCGGGTGCAAATCCATCCAATGAATTTTCAGTAAGTAGGCGGCCTGCATCGCTTAATTGGCGAACACGTGTAAAGTTGAAGTAGCTATCACTTGCACCAATAAGAACATAAGGATCATTCGTTATGGAAAGCCCTCTACTACCAGAGGCAATGGCCTGAATAGCAGAAGCACGTCCCATTGAGTAAGCTTGAATTCGGTCTATCGAAGTTGAAAAAGCACCAAGTTTTAGTAAGTTATTTGCCAGCGACTCACGGGTTATAAAACGAACACCAGGAGATTCTTCGGGCATGCCTAAAATTACCGGAAATGGGTTGTCCATTGTTACCCCTTCCAGGGCTTCTTGCGCGGCGATATGTGCCATTTTTATAATGTGGTCATAGCATTCACTAAAATACGCACCTTCATCCAGTTCAACGTCAAAGTCATAAAATATATTTTCGGGGAGCAAGCCCATTGTTATTGAGTCATCTTCCCTGGTACAAAACTCCGACACTGCATATCCACTAATCCCCGCTTTCACTGCGGCAGTGGTTGTCGCGGCATTAGCACCCACTGGGGTTATCATGCCTATGCCTGCAATATAAGCCGGTTGCTCTTCCCTCATTTAACGAGATGCCTCGATACGATAAACAGGCACAGACAGATACTTATAAGTCATCCCACAATATTCTTCTTATTATGAAATAACGGATCGCCAAGCCGACAGGCATTTCTACCTTCGAATTTCACATCAAACGAATACATCATAAATTCACACTCCGCTTTAATCGTGCCACTTTTGACGCCTTTGTAGGTACCTGCCTCATCACCGGTGCTTTTGCTGTATTTAGCTCCCTTTACCATGGGCATTTTACCATCAGTTTTTACTGATTTTGGACCTTTAGCGGCATCCGATGACTTACCTGTATTCGGGTAGGGGATAGGCACAATTGGTTTTCCGACCTTTGTCAGGCAGACATCAGGAAACACAGTGCTTGTACCGCCACTGCTTGTGTGGGCGATACCTCGAGAGTTTGAAAATGTTGTCTGTCCCATATCAGCCTCCTTTTACGAATTTAACTTCTATCATTTTAGTGACTCAGGCTCACTTTTATCTCGTCGATTTTTAACGCTTTTTTATCACAGGGATAAGACGCTCGCCATATCATACTCAATTGCAGCAAATTTGGTTCTAAATGCAGTGTTTCGAGGTTAAACGCGGCACTATCGAGTTGATTTTTTACCTTAAATTGCGATACCAGCTTGACCTCTGGTAATTCAAAATTTAATGCGCCACCAGGGTGCATGCCGGTAATAGATATGGCTTCGCCACCCTGTAGATAACCCGGATATACCAGGTCTGGATGAGCCATATTAAAAAAGCGGCTATCAAAATCCTCAGGCAAATATGGTGCTCTTTG
>JAAELB010000282.1 GCA_024227155.1 Desulfobulbaceae bacterium | reverse complement strand
TTCACGGTGGACGCCAGGAATAACTTTTAGCGTCTCGCCAGTCTCTGGATTTTCTACCCAGAGCAGCTCTTCCGGCATACGATCACAAAATTCCTTATGTATCCATAGCCCAAACTCTGCTGAAAGAGGACAAATATCCGGGGCCTTTCCCTCATCTATCATTTTTTGTACAGCGATATGAGCGACCGCCTCTTTTTGCAACGCGCGCTTTTCCGGCTCATTCGAGTAGTCTTCCGCTATGGCGCGGTCAATATCATAAGGATGCGTGTCATGCCCCTCAATCAGGTTTGAGTAATAGCAGTTCATAGAGCGAACAAGGTCGCCCACAGATCGTGCCACGACAGGATTTAGCATACCTGCAAAAGCGCTTGCTTTAGCGACCAGATCTAGCGCAAGATCATTCAGCTCACTTACGCTTTCCGGTGGGAGCATCGGCTCCATGAGTCCACCTAGTTCCGTCATAATGTTGCCTTTTAAGTTGCCACTATTTTTGCCACTATCAATTTAAACATAACATATAGTTAGCTACAAACATATAAAATTACCTGCCACTATCTTTGCCACTAAGCTGACACAAACTTGCCTATTAGATGAAAAATGCTTCCAACCGCTCCGGCCTCCCAATCAACACCTGTAAATTCAAATAAATCTTGTACTGTTTCCTCCAACAACGAGCTCTTTTTTTTGAGTATCATGTCATTCGCCTTAATCACATCACTTAAATTTGAAAATAATTGCTACCTGA
>JAAELB010000281.1 GCA_024227155.1 Desulfobulbaceae bacterium | reverse complement strand
GTTATATAACCGTATGAACTAATAATGTGCTTAGGAGAGGTTTCTGTAGATATCTTTCCGGTGTCCAATTTTAACAACCAGGATCACAAGGATATCATCTTGTATCTCATAAACGATCCGATAATCTCCAACTCGCACCCTGTGAAAAGGATTATTTCCCTTCATTTTTGTTGTATCTGGACTTGGAAGATTTTCTGCGAAGCTATCGATCATCTCGACTATGCGTATTCTATTGGCTTTTGGGATCTTCTTAAGCGATTTCGCGGCAGAATTTTTGATCTCAATTCGGTAACTCAAAGTTCAAGTTCCTTTTTCAATTCTTCCCACGGTATCGGATCGCCGGGTTCATTTTTGGCCTTAAATGCATCTTCAATATCCAACTTGTCTTCCAGTTCTTGTAATAGCTTAAGTTCCTTCATAGATACCAATGCGGCAATCGGTTCGCCTCGACGAGTCAAAACAAACGATTCATTTCCGAAGGCCACTCTATTGATAAGATTGGAAAAATTTTTTCTGGCGTCAGCTGTCGTAATTTTATTTAGCATCGCTTTGTCCTCAATTGTACACTATGTTAACAACGTACATATTGTACTACAGCGATAAGAATTGTCAACATAAAGTATTTAATATAATAACTGCATGTTATAATCTAATGTTAGCAGGTCTCAATTATATTTAATGAAAAACAAGAGCTTAAAAAACAAAAACCCTGAAAAAAAGAAGCAGGGTAAGAGAAAGATCACTCTTATTGAAGTTCTGATAATTATAGCGATTTTAGCAATTATTGGTAATTTTATATATCATATTTTACATTGGCGTGAGGCGTTTGAAGGATTCAAGGCATTGGGCATTATTGGATCTATTGCTGTAATTGCAGCGGTTTTGGGCATAAGAAAATGGATTGATTCTTTATGATTCAGTCCAAGGAAAACAACAGAATATCTGCTAACATGCTGCTGGTAGGGACGCGCAAAGACCGCGCGCCCCACAGCAGCGGTTATGTGGGGATAAAAAATGACATTTTTTGAAGATATAACCCTCACTGATTCAGTTGAGATCAAAACGACACCCGAAGAAATATTCAATTTCTTAACCAGCATCGTGGACGACAATAGTTACAGGGCATGGCATGAAAAGGATCACGTCAGATTTAGTTGGATAAACGGAATGCCGTGGACAGAGGGATCAATTTTACATGCCGAAGAATACCTTCATGGAAAGCTACACAAACTCAAGTTCGTGGTTACAAAAATAGTGCCAAACAAAAGAATAGAATATTCACCAGCTTCGCGAATCCTTAGGACATTCTTCCCGAAGAACGAATTCCTTATCGAACAAAAGGGAGTATCCTGCCTTTTCACCGCATCGGGAACCTATCGAGTTGGTTGGATTGGCAAGAAATTCTTTAAAAAATCCATTGATGACGGATTGGCGAGTGTCAAAAAGCACATGAAAGAAGAAGGCGAGAATTTGAAACTAATACTTGAATCAAAATGAAACCATATATCAACAGTTTTTAGAGGGGCGATATGCAAGGACGAAGGCATGCATCAGAAACAAGGATAAGGGATTCCATGCAAAAAAAAGAAAAGCTCCATCGAGAATCAGGCAAAATTTTTGCTGCTGTTTGTGGCCTTTACTGTGAAGCATGCTCATGGTTTATTGCCACCAACGAAGATCGTGAAAGACTCAAAAGGCTTGCGAATCAATTACGTTTTTCAGAGGAAGAGAGCAAGTGCTACGGATGCCGGTCGAACAAAAGGTTGCCTTATTGCGAGAAGTGCATGATGTCCGCTTGCGCAACGGAACGGGGCATAGACTTTTGCAGCGAATGTGATGAGTATCCTTGTGATGAGCTGAAACGGTTTCAATCTGCAATGCCGCACCGGATAGAGCTTTGGGTTAATCTTGACCGAATCAAGTCAGTTGGGCACAAACAATGGCTCAAGGAAATTCGAGGAAACTATACCTGCCCACAGTGCCAAACCATCAATTCCACTTATGACCTGAAATGTCGAAAATGTGGTGAAGAGCCCAGTTGTAACTACGTAGCCAAACATATGCCGATAATTGAACAATATATGAAGAATAGAGAAGCATGTCATCGTCATTAAGCAGGACAAACAAAAAACCGCGCTCCGAAGCCTGTGACTATAATGCGATGATAGCATTATTAAATCAATATCCACAAAATGCGATCATCGATATAAGTCGGACCGCCCGGTGAACAGAAAATCGAAAGAATGAAAAATAACAATAGAGATAAAAATGCGGCAAAAGTTTTATTGATACAGCGTGAAAAAGGTTGGTCCATGATCTATGCAATGAAGCGAATGAAATTACGCTTTATATTGTATGTCCTTCTACTAACAATCGGTGTTCTTTTTAGAATTTCAAATGGCTCTCTAAACACTTGGTTTTTATTGTTTTCAGGACTGATTATTGGAACTTTTATTCGGGACATCGGATGGTTGATAAGGATAAAAAGAAATTGGTTGTTTTCAGAAAAAATAATTGATTGGAAAAAAGTGAATGAATTAGCAGAAAGAAATTAATCGAAGCCATAAGTTTTACAAGTATGGGGACCTTTTCAAACCATATGAAAAAGGCATCTAAGGGTTCGCGCAAAAATAACTTTACATTTTAGGCGCTCAGATTTAGGTCAGATTCGGGTGATCCATGGCAGCAAAAACCGCAGGAATAGCTGGCTATTTTGAGGATTTTTGCCGCCATGGATCGCGTGAAGGTGGCCTGAAGATGAGATGCAAAAGATGTGAAGTTATTTTTGCGCGAATCCTCAGGTCAAACGAGGTTTTCGTATCATAT
>JAAELB010000280.1 GCA_024227155.1 Desulfobulbaceae bacterium | reverse complement strand
CCCAAAAAAATCGGTTCCGAAAAAAATCAATCCCAAAAAAATTCAGTCCCCCAAAAAAATTTAATTCCCCCCCCCCCCATCCCTTCGCACTCCTTGTCCCTTTGTCCCCCCGTCCCTTCGTCCCTTTGCCCTCCCGTCCCTTTGGGCCCCCGTCCCTTTGACACCCTTGTCCTTGTGGCCCCCTTGTCCCTGCCGCCCCCCTTTCCCTTCGCCCTCCCCCCTCCCCCGTTACGCCATGCCTGTAATGTATTTAAATTTAGTATGTATGATTGTCAAGAGAAGAACTTAGATGTCTTTGAGTAGTGGGTGTTTCAACAAATCGTCTTTGGTCTAGAGGTAAGGTCTCTGCTAGGCAAGCGAGAAGACCGGGGTTCAATCCCCCGCCGAGGAAAGTCTTTCAAATTTCAGACTTCTATTTTTGTTGAGGATATACAAATAGGCAAAGTGTTTCTTCAATAATCAAGCATCTGATTTCCATCCTGCTCAGAAATCATTTCCCTATGGCTCGTAATGACTTGTAAGTTTACAAGTCCTTACGAGCCATAGGGAAATGAGATGAGACATGAAAAAACTGTTTCTGAGAGCAGATTTGGACCTCTCTGGGAGCCTTGGGAAGTGGATGAAATAGGAAGAAAAATCTATCCTGTCCTTTTTGGAATAATTTTGGCTTATTTGTTTTTATCAATTTTCAGTTCATAAATCCAGCAGCAGCTGATTTCCGCTTTTCATTTCTAGAACTTGCAGACTGCTGGTGAGCAGAGAGCTCGTGTTATTTTTTTTGGAACTTAGGTAAATTTGCAAAAGTTTTGTCTGTGTAGTACTCGAGGACGACGCTTTAAGGAACAACACGTGGGCGAGGTTTGGAGATAACTCAATGTCTTTATTCAGATAAGAACTTTCTGTTGGCTTGGAGCGCAACACTATACTAAGTAAAACCCTCGGAGATCCGCTGTATTTATACCAGCTTGGTGTGAGTCAATCGCTACCAGATATGGGTATTCATCATCTCCCCCCAGATTTTTACATCCGGTGTTAAAATCTTCATAATATTAATTCGTGCCAT
>JAAELB010000279.1 GCA_024227155.1 Desulfobulbaceae bacterium | reverse complement strand
GCCGAGAAAATCCGTATTGCCTGCAGCAAGGTTATCGACCCATACCACTCCGGTGCTCGCCACCCAGGATCGAAAGGCAACAACCTGTTCCGCCAGAGTGCTCGCTTCATTCCGCAGTTGCTTTAGTTTCAAACCCTGTACACCCACCAACAGAGCCACCACAATAAGAGACATGGCAACAACAAAAACAACTGTATATTTTATCTGTATGCTGAATTTACTAAACAAAACGCGTTCCATGCGCCTTATCTGACCAAAAATCGACCCTGCTGATATAACAGCAAATACCAACACAAGAAAAGAGAGGATACTCAATATGTAAATTGCCACATATGAGGAAGGTAAGAATGATTCCATATTTACACTCCAAACTCTAGTTCACCAAAGACAGCTATCTTAAATCACTATTCAGGTGTTTGCAAAAACTAAATCCCCTATGTTTTGTTTTGAGTAAATCAACCACATCAACCCTGCATTTCTAGTCTACTCCTCAAATCATTCTCTGCTTTGTCGGTTGCAGTATATGAATTTCCTTTGGAAAGTGACCCTGCTTGCGCAAAGTTCGTGCCAGGACAGGTGCGAACATTGAGATCAGTAGCGACTTTGAATTCCGTGTCTTT
>JAAELB010000278.1 GCA_024227155.1 Desulfobulbaceae bacterium | reverse complement strand
GGTACGGGTAGCACCGTCTAATACTACATAATAATCTTTGGACTTAACAACGATAACCGGATTTGTGAAAACATCTGACACATTCAATTTTTTAATCAGATTTTCCACTCTGCGAGGATCGATAAGTTCATGGGGAAAGACCTTGTCAAGCGGAACAACGGCAAGATTCATCGGGTTTTCATGTTCCGGTTCAACCAGAATATCCAGAATCTGTTCCACAATAGTAATGGCTGCCGATTGTTGGGCATCATCAGTGCTGGCTGCAATATGCGGGGAAACAATCACTTTTTCATGGGCTACCAGGAGATTGTCAATGGCAGGCTCTACCTTGAAAACATCCAGTGCTGCCCCTGCGATTCTATCTTCATTGAGTGCATAAAGAAGAGCATCTTCATCCAATATTGCCCCGCTGGCAGTGTTAATGATGTACGCGGTGGGTTTCATGTAAGAAAGAAATTCAACTCCCAAAAAATCGATATTATCCGGCCGCCCCGGGATGTGCAAAGAAATAAAGTCTGATGTTCTGAAAAGAGTTTTTAAATCAACGGTTTCAACACCGAGCTTTGCATTTTTTTCAGGGGTAGCTCGTTGTTGTGCCACCTGCACATTCATACCAAAGGCAATAGCCCGGGAAGCAACCTGCCTGGATATTTTACCAAACCCGACAAGCCCCAGTGTTT
>JAAELB010000277.1 GCA_024227155.1 Desulfobulbaceae bacterium | reverse complement strand
TTTAGCCGGGATCCAGAAACATCACCATTGCTTGGATTCCGGCTAAAAGCCTGCCGGAATGACGAATCGAAATGTCCAGTTTTTCTCTAAACCACTGATATTACGTGTTGTAAAAAGAGGGCAACATGCAAATTTACGAGGTCTGCAGTAGGATTGATAGCATCTTTTTTAAGCTGTTTTTGATGTGGAAAACTGGAACAGTGTCTGCGCCTCTCTCCCGCCTACGCGGGAATGACGGATATGAATACGATATTTCATGATTGACACGACGCTAACCTATGATCTCAACACAGTCCCTACCCCTCTCTTTCGCCCGATAAAGTGCATTATCAGAACGTTCGACCAGCGATGCTATAGTATCTCCCTCTTTGGCCGATGCGACCCCGAAACTACAGCTTATCTTCTGCGGTTCTTTAAAGAGATAGCCTGATATTTTCTTTCTTAGTTTCTCTGCCAGCTTCTGTGCCAGCTGCAAATCCGTACCCACAAGCACAATGAGGAACTCCTCACCTCCCCAGCGGGCAACCTTTTCATTTGAGCGGATATTGGTGTTCAGAATGTTACTGAGATCTTTCAGCACTTCATCACCTGCAGCATGTCCATAAGTGTCGTTCACTTGCTTGAAATAATCTATATCCAGAATAATCACGCTGACAGGCTCGGTAATCTCTTTGAATTTTTGCAGTTCATGCATGAGGAAACGGTTGATATAGAGCCGATTGTAGAGGCCGGTTAACGGGTCGTGGGTCGACCGATACTCGTGCTTTTTGGACTCCATTTTGATACTGGTGATATTGGTAAAAGCGAGTACGAATACATTTGATTCTTTCAATTGGCTGACGCGGACAGAAAAGACGGATGGGAAAGAGGTATGCTTGCCCGGCATCGCCACAATCTGCTCGGTCTCAGAAAGCCTTCTTAGAGAGGATATCCAGAGATCTGGATTATCAATTTTATCCTGGTGAAAACAGTCATCATTATGAATAAACAGGTCACTGATAGAACGGTATTCTTTGAAAAAGTCTTCTAGCTTTTCGTAGCCGAAAAAATCTAGGAATGCTCGATTGGCATTAAGGAGTTGATGAGTGCTGGTGACAATTATTATATTCTGGGCAGTGTCGAGAATAGCCTGTATTTCCTCATTACTTTTTTGCAATTCGGCTTCAACTACTTCACGCCTTCGAATCTCCCTGCGCAGTCGCTTGTTTCTATAGAGACTCGTCAGGATAATCAGCACGAAGATGCCAGCAATTTTGTAAAGCAAGCTATAGTCTACTCTCTGGACGACATCAACCTTAACCCACCGATTCAACATATCCTGACGCTGCGCGTCAGTGATGCTACTTAATGCTTTGGCCAGAATACCTTGAAAAATTTCCCAATCGTCTCTGACACCGTAGGCAACTTCAAAGCTGATATCGAGAGTCCCTGCAACCTGGAGGTCATTTAACATCTCTTTGGAAATGTAGTAGAGGCTTGATGTGATGTTGGCAATTAAAACATCGTATTTGTTGCTACTAAGCCCGTGCAGACCTTCTTTCAGCGAATCGACGAAGACATATTCGTGATCAGGATAGTTACTCAAGACCTGCTCATTGTATCCATAGCCTGAAATTAAGGCGACTTTTTCCGCTTTTAATGTATTGAATGAAAAGATGATGGGATAACTTTTTCGAGTGAGTAGTGCCAACTCTTTAATGAAAATCGGAGGTGTGAACCGCAAGAATTCTTTACGCTTTTCAGTAGGTATGGCAGTAATAAAGTCTATTTTTTTATGCTGTGCTTTGTGAATAACATCGTCCCAGCTTGTGGAAGGAATATAGTCGACAGTGATGCCCAGTCGTTCAGAAATCAATCCCGTTATGTCACTGAATATTCCAATAAAATTACCATCTTTATCACTACCTTCATAAGGCATCCACGACGGGTCGCTGGTCGAGCGGATGATAGGGTGAGCTTCGAGCCACGCTTTCTCTTGGGGCGTCAAAACTAGCTGGGAGGCTTTTCTTTTTCCCGGGGTCAATGTAATCCACCTGGCTTGGATGCGGCGGTGGGTTTCAACTTCAATATTTTTAAAAACTTTATTTATGATTCGGCTAAGTGGCTCAGCTTCTTTGCTGGTAGCCATGTGTAGATTGTTGATGCGCTCTTCGAGAAGCACAGTGGGCTCAAAGCCTATAACATTATATTTTCGAGCAATATACGATGTGGATGCGATATCGTTGATAAAAGCATCTACCTTGCCGGTGAGTAACGCGTCCAATGCTTTGAGTATGCTCAGTTCTTTGGCCAGTGCGATTTCAGAGTGCCTCTCTTCAAGGAAATTTTCGATAGTATAGCCTTTGACGACAGCGACGTTTTTCCCATGAAGTTCATCTAGCGAACTATAGTGCTCCCGCCCCTCCTTGACAAAAATGAACTCTGCATGCTTACTGTAGGATTCAGTAAATTTGACAAAGCTTTCCCGGTCTTCTGAGTAGTAGATTGCAGGCAGCAGATCAATCTTTCCGGATTTAATTTTTGTAAGCAGATTGTCCCAGTCGTCAATTTCCATTTTAATACGTAAGCCGGTCTTTTCGCTAAGGATATCGAGGTACTCTTTTGCAATACCTGTGTAGTTTCCCTGTTCATCAACATAGTCAAAAGGTGCCCAATCTTTTTCACCACCAACTGTGATCGTTGGGTGCTGAGCGATCCAGCTTTTTTCTTCATCGCTCAGACCTAATTCTGCGGCTTGTGTTGATGCGATAAAAAAAACAAAGATAAATAATATGGAAAATATTAGGGTAGAAACGGTTGGGTAAGGATGTTTTTTAGTCATTATATGGCTACTGAGTTTCCTGTTATTCAATTTTAAATAAACATGATTTGTTTGCTTCTAGACGTGAAAAGAGAAAAAGGATAGCAATGAGCAATTAGTAGCAGTTTCACTATCCCCTTCGCAGACCAAAGATTACATAAAACATCCTATCTTGATAATTTAGTCACTTTTTTGTGCCTAACCCGAATAGATCTGAACTTTCTAAAATGCTTGGATAAGTACCTTCACGAAATTAATTTCTAAGTCTACGCTTATCTCTGCCACAAAAACGCAGAAAATAATTTCTACGGTACTAAATATATCTCAGTTTAGGGCCATTATACAAGTGTTACTAATGATGTTCCTCCCTCGAATTAAACAGGGACAGACCACGATAAAGAAATCATCAGTAAAAAGATGCCGAACAAAGTTGTAGACTGGAAAACAAGCAGTACGATTTTTTAAATGGCGCTATTCGGTTATCCAAGCTTACAGCTATGACTAACCTTGGTCGGCAACCTTGCTTGTTTCCTGTGATACCAGGCGTTATATGGAAAATAGAATTCCCACTAAGCCTCCCATTCACAATAGATTGACATACAAGACCATGCCAATTATACTTACAATTATACTCAAAAAGAAATTTCAATGAGGTGCAAATATGGGTCAAGTTACTATCTATCTCGACAGTGAGACTGAAAACAAAATGAAAGAGGCAGCTAAATCAGGGCATCTATCTGTCAGTAAATGGGTTGCTAGAATTATTGAAGAAAAAATTACAACAGAATGGCCTGAAAACATTGTCAAGCTGGCAGGTAGCTGGAAAGATGATTTTCCTACTATCAAAGAAATAAGATCAGCAGATGCTCATGATTCCCCAAGGGAGGAACTCTGAAATTGTATCTTCTTGACACAAACACACTTATATATTTCTTCAAAGACATGGGCAACGTTGCATCAACATTGCTGTCAAAATCTCCAAAAGATATTTCCATACCCTCCATCGCTCTTTATGAGCTTGAAGTTGGAATAGCAAAATCAAATAAGCCACAAAAAAGAAGAAAACAATTGGAATCTTTCATTTCGCTCATTGCCGTTCTACCTTTTGCCTCAAAAGATGCGGTTGTTGCTGCGAAGATCAGAGCGAAGTTGGAAAAGATTGGCACACCAATAGGTCCATACGATACCCTTATTGCAGGAATCGCTTTAAGCTCAAACGCTACGCT
>JAAELB010000276.1 GCA_024227155.1 Desulfobulbaceae bacterium | reverse complement strand
GCCGAGAACGCCCCATATTCGAGTCGAAATGTGTTGTAACTTTGCGATGGCCTTTGAAGCATTGGTCTCAAACAAAGTATAAATGAAATGCTTTTCAACACCCATCGCAAGTCCGTTCCAATCAGGCCCGCTAGACATTTCTTCCAACGAATCGTTGCACTTCACAACATGGCCCTCTTGTAGTTGTGGTAGATCGCAAACCTTGGTCTATACGGGGTTGGGCATCGACTTTCGAGGTTCCATTTCTTTACTTACCTGTATGACTGGGTTTCTATATTAGAGCAAAAGAATGACCAAATCCTAATCTTTCTTGGAGACGGGTTGAATAAGGTGGAATCCATTTGAAAATCAAATAAATTGACATATATCACGGACACTTTCATAACATTGTCTAAGCGTTGATTTCTGATAACTTCAGAACGAGGCTACACTTCCTTGTCTCGGTGTCGCCGTGGAGCAGGTATATGCGTAGTTAATGAAATTTAGGAAAATTCTAAATATTGAATAAAATGTAAAACCGATATAATATTTGAAATCAGTAGAGAAAAATACCTTAGAAACCAGTTTCAGATTATTCTCTCATCTTCCTAATATTCAACATTTCTTATTTTAACTTTGTTTTGTATATTACCAAACTTGTGTGGTAACTTCAGAACGAGGCTAAATGTATTCATACGTAGTATCTATCATTTGCTG
>JAAELB010000275.1 GCA_024227155.1 Desulfobulbaceae bacterium | reverse complement strand
CTGCGAGAATAGATTTAGTAATATCAACATTCATTTTACTATCTCCGCCTTTTACATCACCTGGGTCTGCATATGAGCCAAAATAATTGATCGGATCAAGATCATATGATTTTACCAGGCCATCATTGAGTTCTGTGACTCGTGTGGGTGCGGTTGTCGTAATTTCATCCATACCATCATGCCCGTGAACAACAAAAGCTTTTGTTGTCCCAAGTAGCTTCAATGTTTGGGCAAACATTTCAGTTAATTGTGGAGCATAAACTCCAATAAGTTGATATTTGGCAGCAGCAGGATTGGTAAGAGGCCCTAACATATTAAAAATACTTCGTATACCAACATCCTGTCTCGCTTTTGCAGCATGTCGCATTGAACCATGAAACTTAGGAGCGAAAAGAAAACCAATTCCAATTTCATTAACTGCCTCTTCAACAATTTCAGGGTCAATATCGATATTAACACCGAGTTCTTCAAGTAAATCTGCACTTCCGCATTTGCTGGATATACTCCTGTTTCCATGTTTTGCAACCGTAACACCACATCCTGCAACTGCAAATGCAGTTGTTGTCGAAATATTAAATGTCCCTGTAGAATCCCCTCCTGTTCCACATGTATCAACAACATTGCTAGAGGTTGTCTGAATTCTTACAGCCTTTCTTCTCATTGTTCTTGCAGCTCCGGCAAGCTCTTCAAAAGTTTCCCCTTTTGTTGCAAGAGCAGACATGAATGCACCTATTTGGGCATCAGTAATATCACCTGCAAAGATTTCCATAAACATGGACGACATATCATCTTGATTCAGATCTGTTCGGTTAATAATTTTATT
>JAAELB010000274.1 GCA_024227155.1 Desulfobulbaceae bacterium | reverse complement strand
GTGTTTGACGTAGGCAATACGCCTAACATCGACCATGACAGACGAAGTAAACGGGTTCTATAAAGGGCTAAATATTGATCTTGAAATAGTGGTCAAGGGGCTATCTTTTTTCATTGACAGCCCGGAGGCTCATATGTGTTATGTTGCACTGTACAAAACAGCCTTTGTTTTACCTAAAGGCTCAATCGCGACTTTACGCACAAGCCTACCAAATTGATTTATTGCTTCTGGCTCTACACGTAAATCAAAGATTGCTATGTAATTCTCTGTTCTAGCATTTGAAGAGCGGACTATATGAGCAATTTTTATCTCTAATAAAGTATGTCCCGAACCATCAATACACAAGCCTGAGATTGATATATACGACAAATCATCATTTTCACCTGTAGAAAATTCGAATGAGTCTGACAAGCTTCTTGGAAAGACCTCTAAAATTTCGGCAAGAGTTAACAGGTGTTCACGATACGTATAGCAATCAGCAGAACCTGCAAATTGACCATTGGAGCCAAATACTTCTATTTCAAAAAGAGAATCATCTTCCCATATTGATGAAATAACTAAGTTACTTTCCATGTTACTCCTGCAACATAGACACAATGACTCCCTGTGAAATGCTAGCCTCCGCATTTTCGTGGGTTAGCTGAAAGCCAGTGCCATAATTAGTTTGTTCAATACTAAATCAATTGGAGGCTAGCATGAACAAACATAGCATGATTTTTATCGGTTTGG
>JAAELB010000273.1 GCA_024227155.1 Desulfobulbaceae bacterium | reverse complement strand
TGATTTTCTTTCGGAATTCATGATAGAGGTTGTACTATGATTAACCCTTTTCTGGTCATCAATTCCAACATTTCCCTTCTGTGAGTGCCTGGATCGCGGAGTGCTAGTCCTTGAGTGGGCACTCCCAGATGATCTGGATTTGTTTAACGGTTGGATTTTGGGGTATTAGCCTGAGATGACGTACTGGAAGCTGAACTAAGTCTCAATTGCGCTGTTCTCTGAGACAGCTCCTGTATGTCACCATCTCCGACAGTCACATTATGGTTGTTTATTATCATTCTAGGTAATTCAGTGCTTTCCATAGCTACTACTGCAAGACTCATCATATTATGCATTTTATTCTGAGTCTCCATAGAGAGATCTCTGGGTAACAGTTTCCATAATCTGGACCCGTGTTTTGAGAGCAGATCATCTAAATCTACAGAATTGCTGGCTATTCCCATAAGCTTCATTATTTCCCACCCTACTTTCATAGTGGAAGTAACATGAAACCCATGATTTTCCATCTTACAAACATCCACTGAGCCATCTCTTTCACATAGATCAGTACAGACATCCTCCATTATGACTTTCCATTGGTCCGGATTGGACAACTGATAGGAGCACATTATAAGCCCCTCTGCACTGATTTCATCTATGTAGAGATACCCAATGGGTCCTTGCATCACACGTAAAGAATACCCATTTCTCTTTGATCTAGTTCTCACGTTATCCACTAGTTCTGGGTGAACTAGCTGGTAATCATTGATAGCAGCAGCTATAGCCATTTGCAGCTGAATATCAGCTATGCTGATTTGATTCTTTATCATTCCACTCATAACTTGTTCCATCAAAATTTTACATGGGGTTCCCCACCAAACCTTTCCTTTATGGTCTAGATAAAGAAACCCACGTGCAAAACACTGGTTCACAATATCATTGATGTTCATTGGTTGTAGAACACTACTCTCAGGCTGACTAAAGTAGATCTGATGGAGTATACGTCTACTAATTAACATGGACATGTGCACTTCCTCTGGTGTTAATTGGTTTCTGACATGGGTAAGCTGTTTTACCCCAGCTACAACTTCCATAATGGTAAACGATGTATCGAAGGGGGCTGTAGAAAGAGTTCTACCCCTCA
This sequence comes from Desulfobulbaceae bacterium, assembly GCA_024227155.1. GTDB lineage: Bacteria > Desulfobacterota > Desulfobulbia > Desulfobulbales > Desulfocapsaceae > Desulforhopalus_A. The sequence goes on along the minus strand of JAAELB010000273.1, from coordinate 97 downwards.
CTTCTTTTGTTAACATCTCCCTTCTAGGACTTAAACTTTCTGTTACCCCTTCTGGTTCCTCTAGTGGGACATTCTTACTAACAGTATGGTTATGGAT
>JAAELB010000272.1 GCA_024227155.1 Desulfobulbaceae bacterium | reverse complement strand
TTCACGTGAAACATATGAGATCTCCTATACTGACTGTGCAATCAAATTTGAAAGAATAATAAGCAATCTGGAGACACTAATGAAAATTAGTTCCTTACTTTAGAAAAAAAGCATTAAAAGTAGGTAACCGTTCACCAGCATCCCATTTTCGTATGATCAGGCTTCCTGGTATAGCCAACGATAGCCAGGAGACCAGTTTGAACGAACCTGGAGCACAGGACGAACGATTACGGACTCTGGTTATGCAGTCTTTAAGGGGGCGGTGAACTCTTACAAAAAAAGGTAGCGGAGACCCCGGGTAACCTGGCGACTCGATTGAAATTATGAACTTTGAGTAACCGGCAGATAACGAGACCTTCGCGGCACTTATCTAACGATTCCAAAATAGTTTCCGACTACTAGAGTTAGGAAATAAAAGAAATCTTCAAGGCATTTATCCGGTTTATCGGTAACTACTCCAAAAGTGGTGGTAAGATAACTACTGGATCCTCGATAAAAACGTTTGGCGATGACATGTACAATCAATCCCCTATTGTCATTCCCGAGTTCTTTTATCGGGAGATAGCGTAGACTTCCGATCCAAAAAGTGATTTTGTGGATGTTACCACCACTTTTGGAGTAGTTACGTTTATCGCGGTTAGTTTGGATATTGCAACAGAAAGAGGAAAAATTGTAGGACAAAAATATTAAGTAGAATTATGTATCTCGTTGTAATTATTAAATAATTATCAAAAAAAGTACAAAAGGCGCAGGCATTGTGTTCTTCAGGTTGAAACTTAGTTATTGGAATCCCGGAGTACGATTTTCCTTAGGAAGCTGTGAAGGTTCTCCCTTCTTTTTTTGATGTGTCGAACAGTTTGGAACAAACAAACTATAGAAAGTGATTAAGACTTTAGTGCTTTTCTCAATAAGAACTGAATAAAAAAAAGGAAGGGTAGACTCCGACTCCGAGGATGGGTTGAACTGAGTACCCTTTTTTGTGGGGTTGTAGAAAAGCTTAATTCTTCGCTGAGTCAAATTGAATATTGGAGGGGATTAAGAAATAGATGGAGGCAAATAAAAAAGGCTAACTAAACATTTGTTTAGCTAGCCTTCTATATATGGCGTCCCCAACCGGATTCGAACCGGTGTTGTCGGCGTGAAAGGCCGATGTCCTGGACCTGACTAGACGATGGGGACTTTATTTTTCCATGGTGGGTCGTGGGCGACTCGAACGCCCGACTCTCTGATTAAAAGTCAGATACTCTACCAGCTGAGTTAACGACCCGTGGAGCGGTTTATATACAAGTTCCTGGATAAGGTGTCAATAAGTTTTTTCATCTTTTTTACTTTTATCATCTGAAAATGTACGAGTCAAGTTTTCTGTGTGGTTAAATTACTTGAGGTTAACTGGTAGTAGGATATTATAAAGATGTTGTAGGAGGTGGCCAGGAGTGCTATATGATTGAAGCAGTAAAACATATTATTATTACATATAATTCGGGACTTGTAACAAGTCCTGGAAACATAAATGGTAGTCTACTAAAAATAAAAATAGTTAATAAACAGATATGGGTTTTTTAAAAGGTACAGCAAGTTTCGTCAGATTTTCCGTGGAAGGTGAACTTCCGGAAAATGCACTCGACTTTATAGCTGATAGAGTTATGGCTTTTTCATTTAAAGATATTGATGATACCTATGATGAATATTCGATAGGATGGGTGTCGATTCTCAATATGTTTGATTCACAGTTTGAATATGCATCTTACGCAGCAGGAGATTATATAACCCTGACGCTACGAATAGATGAGAGAAAAGTTTCTTCTGCAATTTTAAAAAAATTTGTGCAAAAGGAAGAAGAGAGGATTCGCATTGAGAAAGAGGTGCCTAAATTAAGCAGATCCGAAAAGGTTCAAATTAAAGAGAGAATCACAACAGAGCTTCTGAGAAAAGCAATTCCAATCCCTTCGACTTATGAGTTGGCATGGAGTCTCTCAGATTCGACACTCCTGTTCTTCAGTACAAACAAAAAGGTTCAGGCACTTTTAGAGGACTATTTCCAGGAGAGTTTTGGGTTACTTATACGACAGCAGATACCGTATACCACAGCGGAAAACCTTTTGGATGAAGAACAGGTAGCAATGCTTGAGCGAATAGGACCTGAAATTTTTGTATAAATAAGAATTTATATAAAATAGTCTTACGCCATCTAATCTACATGAAAAAATAAGAAATTTACAACATTCAGCCCAGTCGGGCTGTTTACAATTTAGGAAGGCCATATAAAAATGGATTTAGTCGATTTAATAGTAGAGAAACGTTTCCTTGGACAAGAGTTTTTGACCTGGTTGTGGTGGAAAAGTGAAGAAAGAGGCGGTTCAATTGCTCTTGAGAACAAGGGAGATATTACTGTAGTTTTTGAAAAGCATATGGTTCTCGAATCGGGGGAAGGGGAGTCGAGTGAAAAAATTGTATGTACAGGCTTGCAGGCTGAGCTTCAGGAGGCTCGTACCGGCTTACAGATGGGAAAGAAACTCGAACAGGCAAGAATTCTAATAGGTCATAACAACTATGAGTACAGCCTTACTCTCGTTGGAAGTTTGATGGAATTTAAAAATGTCAGATTGCCCAAAACTGAGACTACAGAAAGTGATAAAGGGGATAATCCGGAAGAAATTGAGGGAATGATTCTTGAGCGGATCTATCTCATTGAGGAGCTAATAAAACTTGTCAATGAACTGTTCCATCTGTTTCTTGTGGTACGTGTTGCAGATACGTGGAGAGATGAGCTTCAAAGAGTCAGGGATTGGGTGGAAAAATCCGCTATTCTTGTCTAATATGATACAGCAGGTCAACTAACCCAGTAAATAAACGGCAAGAAAGGCTGAACTCACTATAGTTCCCGTTGAGGGTATAGTTACCTTTCATAGCTGTTTTAACAGAGACTACTTTTAGATATAGAAAAATATTTGGGAATAATATGGAGTTTGAAACTGTAATAGGGCTGGAAATCCATGCTCAACTAAAAACCAGGACGAAAATATTTTGTGGCTGTTCAACCAGTTTTGGAGCACCACCTAATTCAAATACCTGTCCTATATGCCTTGGTATGCCGGGTGTTTTACCTGTTTTGAATAAAAGAGTCGTGGAGTTTGCAATAAAACTTGGACTTGCAACTAATGCTGAAATTAATGGCTACAACCAATTTGCAAGAAAGAACTATTTTTATCCGGATCTTCCCAAAGGCTACCAGACTTCGCAGTTTGATTTACCAATAGTAGGGAAGGGGGCCATAGAAATTGAAGTTGATGGTAATCGAAAAACCATTGGTATCACCAGGATTCATATGGAAGAGGACGCAGGAAAACTCATCCATGATGAACTTGATCCTGTTTCACATGTCGATCTGAACAGGACAGGTACCCCTCTGCTGGAAATTGTATCGGAGCCGGATATCAGATCACCTCAAGAAGCAGTCGCGTATCTGAAAAAATTACATGCCATAGTTCGTTATCTTGATATATGTGATGGAAATATGCAGGAAGGGAGTTTCCGTTGCGATGCGAATATCTCACTTCGACAAGTGGGACAGGAAGAGTTGGGAACTAGAACAGAATTAAAAAATATGAACTCTTTCCGGCATGTTGAACACGCCTTGGAATATGAGGTCAGAAGACAAAGGGATATGCTGCTTGATGGCGAAAGCATAGTCCAGGAGACTCTCTTGTGGAATCCGGACAAAAACTGTTCAGAGTCGATGCGAGGTAAGGAAGATGCCCATGATTATCGCTATTTTCCTTGTCCAGACCTGGTGCCGGTGGAGATAAGTAAAGAGTGGATCGAAGAGATTCGCATGACTCTCCCGGAATTACCCAATGAGAAGAAAAACAGATTCCAGGAGTATTATCAATTACCGGAATATGATGCAGTTTTATTGACCCAAGATCGTGCTGTGGCTGACTATTTTGAAGAGACCGTAAAATGTGGAGCACAACCTAAAAAGGCATCAAATTGGATTATGACAGAATTGATGCGTGAATTGAAGGGCGAGGATATTAATTCATGCAGGGTAGGTGCCGCTGATTTCGCCAAACTTCTTCTTATGGTGGACAAAAATACGATAAGCGGAAAAATTGCTAAAACTGTATTTCTTGAGATGATGGAGAGTGGAAAGGACGCCGAAACCATCGTTAAAGAAAAAAATCTGCTTCAGGTATCTGATGAAGGAGAGCTGATGGCTATGGTGGCAGATATTGTTGCTGCCAATCCGGCTCAAGCCGAAGACTTTCGTAATGGTAAAACGAAAATCATGGGCTTTTTTGTAGGACAGTTAATGAAAATGACAAAAGGAAAAGCTAATCCCAAATTGGCAAATGAGCTTTTTATAAAGGCCCTGGAGGGATAAGGGGATAATTCCTGTGCATAAAAAAGAATGGCAGGATAAAGGTAAGGGACATAGAGGGAGATTAAGGGACCGGTTTTTAGAAAAAGGTCTATCTACTTTTAGTGATACAGAAATTCTTGAGCTTCTCCTCTCTTTTGGCACACCGCGCAGTGACTGTAAAGAGCAAGCTAAGTCCTTACTGGCAAAATATAGAACTTTCTCTAAGGTTCTTGAGGCGCCAATAGTATCACTCCAGGAGGTTAAAGGGGTTGGGCCTAAAAACAGCTTTGCTCTCCATTTTGTCCAGGCGGTTGCCAGTCACTACCTTAAAGAGAGAATTCGAGGTAAGAGATATTTACACTCCTCCTCCGAGGTTGCCGATTTTTTATTGCACTCTATGCGGGGTCTTAAAAAAGAGGTTCTAACTGTTATATTTCTTGACTCGTCACATGCCATTATAGATTCAGAAATAGCCAGTGAAGGTACATTAAACGTAAATACAATTTACCCAAGGGAAATAATCAAAAGAGCTCTGGAGTACCACGCAGCTGCTATTATTATAGCCCATAATCATCCTTCCGGCTCTTTACAGCCATCCAGGCAGGATATTCAACTTACTAAGACTCTATATCTACTCTGTTCCTGTATGCAGCTTCAGCTTTTAGATCACCTTATTATAGGAGATGGCAGTTACAGTTTCGCAGATAAAGGATTAATGGAAAATATCAAAGTTGAATCTCAAGCAGCTATGCGTGCGTTGAATGGCAGTTAAATTTTATGGTCACCTTCAATCTTTGCAGTTATTTGAGAAATTGTCTTTATCTTAGAATATTTCATTTCGGAATATTCTTTGCGTGTCTTTGATAAATAAATTTCACATCCTTTGATTGCGAGGCGGATCTCTGATTTTTCAAGGTACCCCCATGTCTTCTCTCTATATACACATCCCTTTTTGTCTGAAAAAATGTCATTACTGCTCCTTTAGCTCCGGTGTGGCGGATTTACAGCAGTATTCTCACTATGTTAGTGCCCTAAAAAAAGAATTAGAATCCATCGCAGCGGTAAATAATGGAACACCTATTAACACACTCTTTTTAGGAGGGGGGACACCAACCTGCCTCTCTGTCAATTTCATCAAAGATATTATAAGCCATTGTCTTAATCTCTTTGGGGTAACTGATAATGCTGAGATATCCGTAGAGGCAAATCCGGGAACAGTTGATACAGCATATTTTGAGTCACTTTTGGCTGCGGGTGTAAATAGAATCTCCCTCGGGATTCAGTCGTTTGACAATGATCAATTAAAGGCCATCGGCAGGATACATAGTGGAGGTGAAGCGAAGGAAGCGTTTAAGAGTGCACAAAAGGCAGGGTTTGAAAATATTAATCTTGATCTGATGTACGGATTACCAGGACAGAGCGAAGAATCCTGGAAAAGCTCCCTTCTTTCCGGGTTAAATTTGCAACCTACGCATCTTTCCCTTTATCAACTCACTGTTGAGGAAAATACACGGTTTTTTGATTTAGTTACAGAGGGGAGGGTAGAACTCCCTGATGTGGAAACTATCCTGCTGATGGACGAAATAACCCTGAGAGAAACCATTTCTCATAATTTTCAACAGTACGAGACTTCAAATTTCTGCTTACCTGGCTATTCTTGTCGACACAATATTAATTATTGGAATAATGATGAATATATGGCTGCTGGTGCTTCTGCTGTCAGCTTTATAGCCGGGTGTCGGGAAAAAAGACTTTCTTATGCAGCGGATTATATAGCTGCTATCAGAAATAATACCTCAGTTATAGCAGAGAGTGAAACCCTTGAGGTTGAGGCGTCCTTTCGTGAAAGTGTAATCATGGGATTGCGTATGGTGGAAGGGGTTTCAATTAGCAGTTTATGGAAAAAATATAAACTAAAACCTGATCTATACTATGGCGCTGTTCTGGCGAGGTTAATTGAGTCGGGCCTGGTAAAACTCACTGACACACACCTGTTAATAACCAAAAGAGGGTGGCCATTGTCTAATAGAATAATGGCAGAGTTGGTATAAGCTATAACACATTAATTAAAGTGAAAGATAATCATCTGGCATCTGTCCAGCTGAATGGAGCCCATTTATGGCACTGTTGATGTGGTTCTTCACAGCATTACAGGCCTGCTTCGGGTCTTTGCTACTTAGGGCATTAACAATATCCAAGTGTTCTGATGTGGGGGTGTACTCAATTTTATAGAAGGGATCAAAAAGTATGAGATAGATTCGTGTCCTGTCCAGCAACTCTTTAATGTAAAGAGTAAGGACCGAGTTGCCTGAAAATTCCGCAATTTTCAGGTGAAGGTTATCATTAACTGAGTAATATTCATCTATTTTGCTCTTATCAAAAACGGTGGTTTCAAAATTAATAAGTACCTTTAATTCCTCTATCTGCTGTTTGTTACAATTTATGGCAGCAAGTTCTGCTGCCATGCACTCTAGCTGGGCACGAACGAGAAAGGTTTCTTCAATCTCTTTTTTGGTGGGTGTGATTACAAATGCACCCCTGTTTGGGATACTGTTGACCAGACCTTCCGCTTCTAATTTTTTAATGGCACTCCGCACCGGAGTCCTACTTACTCCGAGTTTTTGGGCCAGGGTAACTTCAACGAGCTGACTTCCCTGTTTGATGTATCTCTTTCTGATTGCGGTTTTCAGTTTCCTGTATACTGCATCTTCTGAGTTCAATTTTCTATATTGTCCCATTCGATTTTTTTTTATTGCAGTTTCTCTGAAGTAAGGCTCTCGACTATTTTCTAACTATACACACAAATAGTTGACATATACCACAAAAATAGCGTACTACACTTGTATGCAGTTATTGTATACAATTAATAAGTGCAAAGTAGTAACCGTTTCAGGGAGTCATATTGGGTTTAGTGCCTTACTCCTGAACTTCTGTCATAAAAAACAAGAAACTCAGGAACTCTTTATGAAATCGTGAAGTTACTTTTACCCACATGGCATATATACCCCCTTTGTGGGGTTGGCTATGCCAGGAGGCCTGATCGGACGAAAATGGGGTGCTGGTGAACGGTTACAATTAATCTTAACCTATAAGACAAAGACCATGAACTTACTAAATAACGGAGTCATAAGTACACCAAAGCCTGTTAATGAACCTATTTTAAGCTATGGGCCTGGTAGTAAGGAAAAAGCGGCAGTAAAGGCAGCTTTAGCTGAAATGTCGTCGGTTCAGCTTGAAATTCCTCTGATTATTGGTGGCAAGAAGGTAAAGACAGGAAATTTAGGAAGGGCAGTTATGCCCCATGACCATCAACATATTCTCGCAACCTACCACAAGGCTGGTCCTGAAGAGGTTCAGTTGGCTATAAATGCAGCCGTTGAGGCACAGAAGATGTGGCAATCGTTTCGCTGGGAAGAACGTTGTACTATTTTTTTGAAGGCTGCAGAGTTGTTAGCAACAAAATACAGGGCAAAAATAAATGCGGGGGCAATGCTCGCCGGTGGGAAAAATATCATGCAAGCAGAGATAGATTCCGCTTGTGAACTCGTAGATTTTTTACGCTACAATGTTCGCTACGCCCAGGAAATTTATGAAAGGCAGCCAGAGTCTTCACAAGGTATCTGGAACTATGTACAGCATAGGCCTCTTGAAGGTTTTGTTTTCGCGGTTACACCATTCAATTTTACGGCAATTGCCGGTAATCTATCAACGGCCCCGGCAATTATGGGCAACACAGTTGTTTGGAAACCCGCCTCGTCTCTGGTCTACACCCCATACCTGATAATGCAGATTCTGGAGGAAGCAGGCTTGCCACCGGGGGTAATTAACTTTGTACCCGGTTCCGGTGCAAATGTTGGTGATACCTGTCTTGCAGATCCGAATCTGTCTGGAATTCATTTCACCGGTTCAACGAGGGTTTTCCAGCAAATGTGGAAAACAGTTGGTGAAAATATAGCATCTTACAAATCATATCCACGCATAGTTGGTGAAACCGGAGGCAAAGACTTTGTTTTTGCTCACTCGAGTGCTGACATCAAGCCTCTTGCTTCCGCGCTGGTGCGGGGTGCATTTGAATATCAGGGACAGAAGTGCTCCGCTGCCAGTCGAGCCTATATCCCAAAATCAATTTGGCCTGTGGTTGAGTCAGAAATTCGTGCACAGGTTGAACGTATAAAAATCGGTTCCCCAGTAGATTTCCGTAATTTTTTTGGAGCAGTGATTGATAAATCAGCTTTTGACACCATCTCTTCGTATATAGATTACGCAAAAGAAAATGAAGGCGGGGATATTATCATCGGCGGGGGATATGATGACAGTGTTGGTTACTTCATTGAGCCCACCGTCATTGTAGCAACAGATCCGCATTTTAAAACAATGGTAGAAGAAATTTTTGGTCCGGTACTCACTATCTATGTTTACGAAGATGAATTGTTTGAAGAGACCCTTGAACTTTGTGACTCCTCATCTATGTACGCTTTGACTGGAGCTGTTTTCGGACGGGATCGAGGTTCGGTGAGCTTTGCAATGGCGAGGCTTGAACATGCAGCTGGAAACTTCTACATAAATGATAAACCAACGGGTGCTGTTGTTGGCCAACAGCCTTTTGGTGGAGGAAGGGCTTCCGGTACAAACGACAAAGCTGGGTCGCCAGGAAACCTGATGCGTTGGGTTTCCTGTCGCACTGTAAAGGAGACTTTCGTTCCACCTGTTGATTTTGCCTATCCGTTTATGGATGAAGAGTAAGATTATAATTGAATAGGAAAAAGTGTAAAAATTCCCACCGGCTATCCCCGTGTGGGGATTTTTTTTGCCAAAGTCTTGGCTAGATCCACTAAGCTTGCTATATTCTAGTTAAAATATATGCCTATTTTGACACCACTTCTTTGTACATTGCGGATAACATTATATTTTCACGAGGAAAAGCAAGTTATGTTAGATTCTTATATGGTAATGGTAGGTCAACGTGAGGAGCAGGGGCTTCCGGCACTTCCCTTAACACCGGAGCAGACCAGGGGAATAATCGCTCTTCTTGAAGAGGGGGGAGTGCAGGCGGAAGAACTTCTTGATTTAATTTCAAACCGCGTTGAACCAGGTGTAAGTAAGTCCGCTAAAGTTAAAGCAGCATGGCTTAAAAAAGTTGCCAAGGGGGAGGTTAAGGTCGAGAACGTTTCTCCTCTTACAGCAGTAGAACAGTTGTCTCTGATGGGGGGAGGATACAATGTCGAGGCCCTGATAGAGCTGCTTGAAACGGATCATCTGGCTGAAAGTTGCGCTAAAGCGATGAAAGGGCTGATTAAGGTCTATGATGGATTTGATAAGATTGCTGCACTTACCGAAAAAAACAACAAGGCCAAAGAAATAATAGAGTCATGGGCCAAGGCGGAATGGTTTACTAATGCTCCCCCTCTACCTGAGACTGTAGCCCTGAAAATATTTAAGGTTGAGGGAGAGATCAATACAGACGATTTTTCTCCAGGCAATCAGGCCCAGTCTAGGGCGGATATTCCTCTGCATGCCACTTTTTTTGGTCTGAAGCGCTTTCCTGAAGGTATTGCCACTATCGCCAACTACAGGGAGGATAATAATAGTGTTGCCTTTGCCGGGGATGTTGTGGGAACGGGGTCGTCACGAAAGTCCGCGGTGAATTCTCTGTTATGGCATATAGGAGATGATATTGTCGGAGTACCAAATAAAAAAATAGGCGGAGTGGTTTTAGGTGGCATAATAGCGCCGATTTTTTATGCAACGGCGAGAGATGCTGGCGTTTTACCTGTTGAATGTGGGGTTGAGGAGTTGGTTACAGGGGAAACTGTGACACTTGATTTGAAAAAATGGACCCTGACAAAAGAGGATGGCTCCAAGGTATCAATAGAGGATGCTTCACCAACGTTGCTTGATGAATATCGGGCTGGAGGTCGTTTAAATCTGATAATTGGCAAACAGTTAACTCGCCTGGCCTGTGACTTTTTAGGTGTACAATATCCGGATATTTTTGCTAAGATAAACAATCCGCAACCTGTAGATGGACAGGGATATAGTCTGGCTCAAAAAATGGTAGGCAAAGCCTGTGGCCTTGACGGCGTTTTACCCGGAACGGTGTGCGAACCGAAGATGACCACTGTCGGCTCCCAGGATACGACTGGACCGATGACTATGCAGGAGATCGCTGAACTTGCCTGTCTTAGATTTAAAGCCGATCTTTTTATGCAATCCTTCTGCCATACTGCTGCATATCCAAAGGCATCAGATTTTGACAGGTGGGACACTATGCGTGAGACCAGTGTTGACTGTGGTGGTGTCTCACTAAAGCCCGGTGATGGGGTTATCCATCCCTGGCTTAACAGGATGTTGGTACCGGATACTGTTGGTACAGGCGGTGACTCCCACACCAGGTTCCCTTTAGGGATATCTTTTCCAGCTGGTTCTGGGCTGGTTGCTTTTGGGGCAGCCCTTGGGTTCATGCCTCTCGAGATGCCGGAGTCTGTACTTGTTCGATTCCATGGCAAGCGAAAACCAGGTATAACTGTAAGAGATATGGTAAATGCCATCCCTTATGTAGCTATACAAAAAGGCTTGCTGACAGTGGAGAAAAAGGGCAAAAAAAATGTGTTTGCAGGGGCTGTTCTTGAGATCGAAGGTGTTGATGACCTTAGTGTGGAAGAGGCCTTTGAGCTGACAGATGCCTCTGCGGAACGAAGTGCTGCCGGGTGCGCTGTCACTTTACCTCTTGAAACGGTGATCACTAATACCCAGAGAAATGTGCAGTTTCTAAAATCTTTGGTTGAGGAAGGATACCAGGACAGAGAGTGTTTGGAGAAGCGAATTGCGGATCTTGATAACTGGTTAGCCAACCCGAGCCTCCTAAAAAGTGATGACAATGCTGAATACGGAGCTGTCTTAGAAATTGATTTGTCTGAACTTACTGAACCGATCCTTGCCTGCCCTAACGATCCTGATGATGTGAAATTGTTATCTGAAGTGGCGGGAGTTACAATAGATGAAGCTTTCATTGGTTCCTGCATGACACACCTTACTCATCTCCAGGCCGCAGCGCGGATTTTTGATGGTGAGTCGTACGCGGAGGCGAGGCTATGGATTGCACCTTCAACCCGCATGGATAGGGATATTATTCAATTGGAAGGTGGCCTCTCTGTTTTTTCACAGGTCGGCGGCAGGGTGGAAATACCAGGATGCAGCCTTTGTATGGGAAACCAGGCAAGAGTTCGGCCAGGAACAACAGCCATATCAACCTCCACCAGGAATTTTGATAATCGTTTGGGGGACGATACCAGGGTGTACCTCGGCTCGACAGAACTTACTGCGATCAGCAGTCTGAAAGGGGTGTTGCCAACTCCCTCAGAATATTTTCAGTTTTTAACAGAGAAAGACTTGATGGAGTAAATCACTAACCTTATTGAAGATAGTTAACACTTAACAAGGAGGACAGGGATGAAGGAAGAGTATAACTACACTCTCACTGTTCCGATCACAGACATTGGTGAAGCCCAGGAATTGCTTCAGCTGGTTGAGGCAAAGTACCCTCAGGTTCGTATCAGCCGAAAGCCTGATCGTCGTGATGCGGCCAGGTTTTACCTCTGTTTTCCTTTTGCAGGCAGCCGTACTGATCACGGTTTTACGGAATGGCTTGGGGAGGAAGGGAAAGAAGGTTGGGATCTCTTTGGCCCGAATTATGGTGTTTGGGGGCTCTCTTGAGGCTACCTTTATTATAGTTTTTTTAGGCCACAGGTAACATATATGCTGTTCTTATGATTTCCAGAGCATTCCCTTCCTCTCAGGGGAAGATGGATCTACAAAAGGCGGCCATGGATCCGCAGCAGCTACTATAATGAGAAGTTGGTCTGTATAGTAAAGGAGTACTTTATCAACAACTTCACCCTCGTAGAACATTTCCTCGATAAACATTGTTTTTTCACCAATTTTCGATGCATCACTAAGTGACTCTGCGGAATTGACTTCAGTGGTGGAGTTCCTATGGGTCTTGTTGCGCCTCCACAGGTTTGATAAAGAATTTGTTTTGAGTTTAGTTAAGTGATAGAATTATTAATTGTTTTAGTATCTTAGGAATTCATTCCTTGTTTTTTGAATGAATTTCGTGAAGACACTTATCCCGTCTTTCTTACCGTTTACGGGGTTAGATATTAATCCCTGTATATCGGGGGTTACCTCATAGCGGTCTGGTTGATCACTCATGTGTGCTTTCAAACAAACAGTATCATTGAAATGGAGCGGTGTTCATATATATGAAACTTTTCCACGGATCCATTCGAAAAAAACTGGTTATTCTTGTTCTTCTTGCGACAACTCCTGTCTTTATAATACTTTTGGCTACAGGGTTGATTAACAGACAGTACGCTTTACAAGAAACTGAAAAAGATACAGCTCTTTTTTTGAAAGGATTTGCCGAAGTCCAGCGGCGAATTACAGGTTCCACACGTACACTGCTTCGCACCGTGGCATCCATCCCAGATATTAGTGATGCAAAAGTTGAACAATCCCGTGTGATTTTATCTACTTTACTAGAGGCAAACCCCATTTACACTAATGTCATTCTTGTGAATATAGAGGGGGATGTGGTGGCTGCAGGTAGAAATCATGAAAATGCAAAGAGATTTAACTTTGGTGATCGAAAGCAGTTTAAGGAAGCGATTGTTTCCAGGGGCTTTGCCACCGGTGAATTTGTCGTTGGTGCGCCAAGCGCAGCTTGGTGCTTCTTATAGGGTGCCCTGCCATTGTTCCTGGGCAGGTAGTCCCCATCGGGCAAAGCTTAACCCGCAGCCCGTACCGAGTGTTGCGCGATCGGCGGAGCCGGAGTTATTTACCGGTGAACAAAGATTGTGAAGCGTACACAGGGAACACTGCAGGCCGCAGGGGAGACGTACCTCCCTCAAGCAATTCAG